>CALDSI010000455.1 GCA_937911395.1 uncultured Labrenzia sp. | reverse complement strand
GCGGTCTTAGGCTCCGCCGGGGCAGAAAACGATGTTTCGGCTTTGCGCGATTGGATCTTTCGGTGGTCCGAAGAGTTCGATGTGATCGATCCAGGCTCCACCCGTACCGGTTACCCCCGCATTTTCGAGCGCTTGCCGGATGGCCTTGGTGTGGGCCGTCAGGGCCGGAACATTCTCCAGAGTGAGCTCAATCGGGCTGTCTTTGACCAGAAAGAACCAGTTCCCGCCCCAGGCCACATCTCCGGTGACTTTGCCGTGACCGGGCACCTCAACGGAGATGCTCTTATGAAGACGGTAGCTTTCAACGTTCACCACGGACACGGTGTTGGCGTCCTTGAGATCCACTTCGACGATGCCAACCGGTGTCTCAAACTTGTGCCGGCCGGGTTCAATTCGGTCCATGTGCGCGAGCGTCACGGCGAGGCCAATTGTTGCGTGACCGCACATGCCAAGGTTTTGCAGATTGTTGAAATAGATCACCGCTGCGGCGCAATCCGGCTGGCTCGGAGGCAGCAGCAAGGCGCCGATGATTGCATCATGACCACGCGGCTCGAGCACCACGGAGGCGCAGAAATCCATGTGCTCGGCTTCCAGCCGGGCGGCTTTTTCGGCGAGGGAGCCGGGCCCAAGATCCGGACCTCCCTCGACCACCAGCCGGGTTGGCTCGCCTGCGGTGTGGCTGTCGATTACGCGCATTCCGCCAGCACTCCGCCTTGGCCGCACCAGTCGGCGTACCAGGTCTTGAAAAGCTGATATTGCGCCTCGATGTAACCGCGCTGGGCATCTGTCAGGGCGTCTGTTTCATTGAAATGCAGCCGGTATTCGTCTTCGCCGTTCAGCACCATAAGGTGTTTGTAATAGAGAACAAGATCTGGGCCTTCATCGAAGCTCGACAACACGCCAAGGGCTTCTTCCAGTTCTTTCGCGCGGTTTCGAGCTTCTGCGTTTCCTTCTGCCGCCTTTTCGCAAAGGGCAACCAGATGAAGCACAGCGTCCGGCAGGGCATTGCCGATGCCTGTTATGGCGCCGGTTGCGCCGCAATTGACGAAGCCGTGGTAGACTGCGGTGTCGACCCCCACCATCAAGGTGACATCTGCGTCCTGGGATGTGATGTTTTCCGCGGCATAGCGCAGGTCATCGTGACCGCCGAATTCCTTGAAGCCGATTAGGCTCGGGAACTCCTTGCGCAAGTTAAAGAACAAGTCGGCACGGGTGGCAAAACCATAATAGGGGCTGTTGTAGATGACGGCCGGAAGATTTGGCGCAGCAGACAGAATTGCGCTGAAGTGATTGCGCTGGGCAATTGGAGAAATGCCGCGAGAGAGGACCCGTGGGATCACCATCAAACCATGGGCGCCGACCTTTGCCGCGTGGGCTGCATGGGCCACAGCGGATTTGGTGTTGACTGCACCGGTGCCGACGATGGTCGGCACACCGGCCTTGACGAGGCGCTCAACGCCTTCCATCCGTTCTGCATCAGTCAAAAGCGGCCAATCGCCCATGGAGCCGCAGTAAACGACTGCTGACATGCCCTTGGAAATGAGTTCTTGGCCCTTCTTGACCAAGGCATCGAAGTCCGGTGTCCGGTCTGCGTTGCAAGGGGTCATCAGTGCTGGAATGGTGCCTGAAAAGATGTTTGAGGACATTGCCTTCTCCTTTGGAGTCGAGCCGGACGGCCGCCGGAAATTCTGAGCGTAAACCGTTGGGACGGAATTTTGAAACTGTGCTGTTAGCGGACGTTGGACAGGAACTTGCGCGTGTGTTCGGATTGAGGATCGCCAAAGACCTGACTTGGAGGTCCGATCTCTTCCATGACGCCGTGATGAAAGTAGGCGACCCTGTCGGAGACATCGCGCGCAAAGCCCATTTCGTGTGTCACGCAGATCATCGTCATGCCTTCTTCGGCGAGCAGGCGCATGGTATCGAGAACTTCGCCAACCAGTTCCGGGTCGAGTGCGGATGTGGCCTCGTCGAACAACATGTAGGTGGGTTCCATGGCAAGGGCGCGTGCGATTGCAAGCCGCTGCTGCTGCCCGCCTGACAATGCATTCGGATAGACATTGAGCTTGTCTGCCAATCCAACATGTTTGAGCTGCTGTTCGGCAATTTCTTGGGCATCCGCCCGCGACTTGCCTTTTACAATCCGAGGTGACAGAGCGACATTTTCCAGCGCTGTTAGATGCGGGAAGCTGTTCCATTGCTGAAACACCATGCCGAGTTTCTGGCGCAGTTTGTTGATGTCGGTTGCTTTATCATGGACGTTGGTTCCGTCGACAACAACAGATCCTTTCTGGATCGGTTCCAGGCCATTGATGCAGTAGAGCAGCGTCGATTTGCCGGAGCCTGATGCCCCAATGACCGACAGAACTTCGCCCTTTGCAACGTCAAGGTCGATGCCCTTAAGGACCTGAAGCGCGCCGAAGTATTTCTCAAGACCGCGAATCTCGATCATTGGGCCCACCTTTTTTCCAGTTGTGCGGCATAGCGCGAGATCGGATAGGACAGCGCGAAATAGAACGCGCCGGCGATTGCGAGGATTAGGAAGGGTTCCTGTGTCCTTGTGATGAGGATCTGGCTGGCTTTCAGGAGTTCGACATAGCCGAGGACCGAGACCAGCGCGCTGTCCTTCATCACGCCTAGAGCAACGCCTACCCACGAGGGGAAAACAGCGCGACCACCGATTGGCAGCACCACATGCCGCATGTCTTGCCAGTAGCTCATGCCGAGTGAACGGGCCGCCCGGCGCATCGGTTTGCCGACGGCCTCGATGCCGCCGCGGGCAACGATTGCAACAAGCGACGCCGTGTAGATCGTCAAGACCACAACGCCAGAGCCGAACGGACCAAAATCCAGTCCGATGATCGGAGCGAAATTGTAGAAGAGAACCAGCTGGATGATCAGCGGCACGGAGCGGAAGATGTCGAGTACCGGGGCCAGGGTGACAGCGCCGAGGAATTTCGCCTCATAGAGGATCCAGCCGAAGAGAATTCCAAGAACCGTGCCGGCGCAAATCGAGACTGCGGAAATCCAAAGGGTCCGAAGGGCTGCCTCGCCCAGGAACCATAGGTCGTTGACACCAAAACCGGTGAAGAAGCTTATGGATTGTTGCATATGAGCCTCCTCAGTACCGGAACAAGCGCCAGGCGAGCAGCCGGGATGCCCCGAGGATGACCTTGACGATCACGTAGTAGATGATCGCGGTCACGGCGAAATATTCGAAGATCCGGAAGGTCCGGCTGGCGAAGAATTGGGTTTCGCCGCATAGCTCACGAGAACCGCCAAGCGTGCCGAGCGAAGACAACAACGCGGCCCAGAC
>CALDSI010000454.1 GCA_937911395.1 uncultured Labrenzia sp. | reverse complement strand
CTCCAAGAAGTTCTGCCTGATCTGCTACGCCAAGAGACTTGGGACCTTGTCTTCTACAATGCGGGTGTTGATCCGTATTTTGAAGACAGGCTGGGCCGGTTGGCCCTATCGCGAGATGGCCTGAAGACGCGCGACCGCTATGTCATAGAGACTGTTCGTAGCCTTGGTATACCGCTAGCCGGTGTTCTTGGTGGTGGATACTCAACCGACATTGATGAACTGGCCGATCGTCATGTGACTTTGCACAGAACGGCGCTATCGGTTTGGGAAGCCGAAAGGCGGTCCGCAAGGAAAAGTGTTTTGGGGTGATGTCAGACCACAACGTTTGTTTGGACCACCGGCGATATGACGCCGTTATTTGACCCGGTGACAGTTGTTTCTTGAAACTGACTTGCGCTCGTTCCGGCTTCGGTGGCCTTGGGTCTCAACGTTTCTGCGAGCTCAGGGTCGTTCAAGTCATCCCGGCCGGCTTTTAATTCATCCCGGATTTTTCCCAGGTCATCTTCCGTTTCGTCATCTTTTTCCGCAAGCGCCTCCAACCATTTGGCCAAGAATTCGATATCATCGCCGACCTTACGCAACCGATCGTGTTCATCGCGCATTCCAGCGATGCGGCTGTCCTTGTGAGCACTTTCCGATTTGGCCTGCTGTTCAGCATAGGCGAAGACGCCGGCTTTCAACGCTTCGGTCTGTTCTTCCCTGGTTTTGGATCCGCGCCCAGCGGCGTTCCTGTCCTTTATCCCAGTGTACTCGGATAGTGTGCCAGTGTCCGTATTGGTAACGGCCGGTTCTGCGATGCGCGTTGCGGTTACGACTTCGGCAGCACTGGAACCGACGGCAACCTGATTGGACGCGATGGGAGGCTGTGATGCGCTGCCGAGTGTATTGGATATCACGGAACTGACTGCGTTTGCCGTCGTGCTCAGGGAGCTCCCTGAGCCGCCTCCCAAATCTCCGGCGGCCTTTTTGAGGCCGTTAGCAGCACTGCTGAATTCCTGTGAAATCTGCTTGAGTTCTTTGAGCAGTCGTTTGGCCTGCTCCGGTGTTGCAAACCGAAGTAGTTCCTTGAGTTGCTCAATCCGTGCTTCGATCCGTGCCAGACGTTCTTCTCGAAGCGCATCCTTGTTGTCTTGCAGAGCGCGGGACATGTTGACGCTGGTTTCAACAGCGTCCTTGAAATCCTCTAGGAGACCCTGCGCTGCTTTTTGTTCTTCTTCAGTCAGCGGGGAGGCCGTTTTGCTGGTCTGATCCAAAAGCGTTTCGTTTGTCCGGACAGACTTCTGCAAGCTTGAGCCATTGTTCTGATGCCGCAACGATAACTGCTGCTGGCTGGAATTCGAAACGATGGAAAAAACAGACATAATCCAACCCAGAATGAAACAGGTCATAGTGTTTCTTCGGGATGGTTAATGACCGGTTAATTTTCCCGCATAAAGTGTGTTGCGGCGCTTATCCGTTTTTCCCGACGGCAAGCAGTCTCAAGAGAATCCATATTGGGATGACAACAACGGCACCGGCCGCCAGATAACCACCGAGACGTCCAAGCGCATGAAAGCCCATGTTCCACAGGCGCTCGACAAACTGTATGGCCATATGGACAAGGTCGATTGGGTTCAAATTAAGCGCTGCGAGAATAATCCCAACTACAAACGACAGGAAAACCAGACGCAACACAACTTGCCCGGGGGAGCCTCCCATGAAACGGTTCAAGTTATTGTCGGACATCAGATTCTCCAAAAAATGCAGTTTTGCGCTCAATAGACGTAAGCACCAAGATCAAGTCATTCAATGTAAATATTTTTACCGGAATGAAACATGTGATCGAAAAACTCGAAACTGCAAACGAAAACAGTTCGCTGTTAACTATATGTGGTGTCGTAAATCGCAAAAATGTGTACGTAACAAGCTAATGACAAAAGACGTGTTTTGCTCTAACAATGATTGCGGAAGACTTACTTGGGCGTGTACAACCCACCCACACTCGTACGCGGTCAGCTTCCACGCCGGTTTGTGAAAGACAATAATCGCAGCTGTGTTTTAACAGGACTGCGGAGCCCAACAGGCAATCAGGCGTAACTGGGGATTGACGATGCACTCCGATCGGAGACGATTGGCGTCGATCCGCACCAGTGCCGGGAGATCCATTAGGCATTTCCAGGTAAGGGAAAGTTTTGGCGCGGTAAGCAGGAGCCCGATCTGCTGCCGCGCTTTATTCTCCAAAATGAC
Organism: uncultured Labrenzia sp.; assembly: GCA_937911395.1. Classification (GTDB taxonomy): domain Bacteria; phylum Pseudomonadota; class Alphaproteobacteria; order Rhizobiales; family Stappiaceae; genus Roseibium. The sequence goes on along the minus strand of CALDSI010000454.1, from coordinate 5,219 downwards.
GAACTCTTTACTGAGGCGCCGCGCAACAACTGACCTTTGCGCTACTCAAGGACCCAATTATCCGTTTCAATTGGCATCAGTATGGCTTAGTTGCATCAAAGCGCCGATATGGCAGGCGCATAAGCAATGGATTGCGCAAGAAGTACCGATTTGCGCCCGATGTGTGCGCATCATTCAAGTTAATCAGGTGGGTTTAACAAGGGTATCTTGAGGAACAACCGATGAAAGCGGCGTCTCCAGTTCGTCGTCCTCCTCTGCGCTCCGTGTCCGGCAAGCTGCGAGTTTTTCCCGAACCTTTCTTGGAGACTCGCCGAACCATAATTTGACGGCTCGCGAAAAAGTACTGAGTTCAGAAAAGCCTAGGAGAAAAGCGATCTCCTTCATTGGAAGGTCAGTGGAGCGCAAATACCGCTCAGCTGCGGATTTTCGGATCTCTTCGTTCAGTTGTCGGTATGTCGTGCCTTCCTTTGCGAGAAGACGCTGGATTGCCCGTTGCGACATTCCGATTTTCGCTGCGATCTTTGGCAATGCAGCCCCACCTTCAGACAGGCTTGCAGCGATTTCGTTTGCTAGGCGCGAGATTGGAGAGACCATCTGCCCGAATTCATCCAGTTCCTGAAGCGCTGATTTCAAAATGATTTGGTAGAGATGCGGATCCTGACGCCGCAAAGGCCTGTTGAGCAACGCTTTTGGTAAGCTGATCCGGTTCGTCGGTGCACGAAACTGGATGCGGCCCTGATACTTCTTTTGGAAGGCAGATGTATTTTCTGGCGGGTAGGTCGCGATTTCAATGAGTATTGGCGGGACGTTCATGTCGAGCGCATGTTCCAGCTGCCGGGTTGCCCAGCCTATCCGGGCAAACATGTTTTGCCGCCATTCCCCGCGTCCCTCTAGGCTGGGCCATTCGATAAAGGCACCGGTCTCCGTTTCCACGAACTTGATCCGGTAGGCGTTCGTACGGATCTGGATAAACCTGACCCAGGCCTGACACGCATCACGCAAAGACGGCGCACAGGCAAAAACGTAGTCGAATATGGAAAAACTGCCGACATCGAGCTTGTTGAACATGTCGAACATGATTGCGTCATCGTTCAGCGAATTCGCAACATATTCAAAGGTGCCATGCCAAGCGGTTATGGGAACGATACCCTGCGGATCATCCAGAGCCTGAAGGTCAAAGTTATACAGTTTGGCGATATGAGCCCAGTCCAATCTGTCGTTTGGACAGACGTCCCGCAAGACACGCAGCACATCCGCGCGCGCCCACTCTCCGTCAAGCGGCATTTCTCCTCCAAGCAAACCTTAAGGTCTTTTTCTTGCCTCCACTTTGCATGAGGCGGCATGTGGGATCAAGTCGCGTCGTATTTTGCAAACACTAATGTGACCGGAAAAGAAAACGCCGCTTTCCAGAAAAAGCGGCGTTGAAACGTGCATGAAGGCTGCTTGTTATCAGGCGGCGTCTTTTACTGCGACTTCGCCTTTGGGCGGGAACCGGCCATAGAAGGTTTCGTTGTTCTTGGCCATTTCACGCAGCAGCTTGTTCGGCTTGAAGCGCGGACCCCACTTGCGCGTGAACTTCTTGCAAAGCTCCACAAATGCGGTCGTGCCCATCATGTCGATGTAGCTGAGTGTACCACCGGTGTAAGGGGCAAACCCAAAGCCGAGGATCGAGCCGACATCGGCCTCCCGCACGTCGGTGAGGCAGTTTTCTTCAAAGATCCGAGCCGTTTCCAGGGCCTGCATGACAAGCAGACGCTGCTTGAGTTCTTCAATGTTGAAGCTGTCAGCCGATTTCGGCTGGCCAACGACGTCCGGAATGCCCGGCCACAGGCTCTTGTCCTTGCCATTGTAGTCGTAGAAGCCCTTGCCGTTCTTGCGACCGAAGCGCTCCCGTTTGACGACCATCTCTTCCAGGATGTTATCGAGCGGGCCTTCAACGTATTTGACACCGAGATCCTTGCGGGTTGCCGAGACAATCTTCCAGGCAAGGTCCAGTGCCACTTCGTCTCCGAGGGACAGCGGACCGACCGGCATGCCGGCCATCTTGCCCGCGTTTTCGATCATTGGCGCCGGAATGCCGTCTGCCAGCATCATCAAGCCTTCCCGGATATAGGTCATGACAACGCGCGATGTGTAGAAACCGCGGCTGTCGTTGACGACGATCGGGGTCTTCTTGATGGCTTTGATGTAATCGAGTGCCATGGCTAGAGCCCGGTCGGACGTCCGTTTGCCCATGATCACTTCGACAAGCATCATCTTGTCGACAGGCGAGAAGAAGTGGATTCCGATGAAGTTTTTCGGACGCTTGGAGGCTTGCGCCAACGACGTGATCGGCAATGTCGAAGTGTTGGACGCATAGATCGCCCGTGACTTCATCACCGCTTCGGCTTTTTCGGTCACTGTCTTCTTGATCTCGCGATCTTCAAAGACGGCCTCAATCACGAGATCACAATCGGCGAGTTCCTCGTAGTCCGCTGTCGCCTGAATGCGGGACAGGATCTTGGCCTTTTTGTCTTCCGTGGACCGGCCACGTTTTACGGCTTTGGAGAGCAGGTCTTCGGTGTGTGCCTTGCCCTTGTCGGCTGCTTCCTGGTCACGGTCAATCAGAACCACATTGATACCAGCTTGCGCGGTAACATAGGCAATGCCCGCTCCCATAAAGCCCGCGCCGAGGATGCCGACTTTTTTGATATTGTTCGGACGTTGGTCGATGGGGCGGCGTGCGCCTTTGTTCAGCTCCTGCATGGAGACGAACAGGGAGCGGATCATGTTGGCTGCTTCCGGGGTCTGCAGGACCTTCGCGAAGTAGCGGCTTTCAACCTGAAGGGCGAGATCCATCGGCAGCTGAAGGCCTTCGACGACCGCATGCAGCAGATAACGGGCGCCCGGGTAGTTGTCGAAGGTTTCGCGCCGGTAGATCGCGTTGGCAGCCGGCCAGAACTGGAAGCCCGCCGGGGAATAAACCTTGCCATTCGGCAGCTTGAAGCCCTTCTTGTCCCATGGCTTTACCGGATCAACACCGGCTTTCAGCATTTTCTTGGCCGCTGCAACCAGCTTCTTGGACGGAGCCACCTCATCAACCAGCTTCAGCTGTTTTGCCTGCGGTGCGCGGAGCGTCTTGCCCTGCAAGAGGAACTGCATGCCCTGCTGGCCATCGGCCATGCGCATCACGCGCTGAGTGCCACCAGCACCCGGGAACAGGCCAACTTTCACTTCCGGCAGACCCATTTTCAGGTCTTCGTCGACAACCCGCGCATGACAAGCGAGCGCCAACTCTGTGCCACCGCCCATGGAAGTGCTGTTCACAGCTGCCACAAACGGCTTGCCGCAGGTTTCCAGCTTCCGGTAAACGAGAGTGAGTTTGCGGGAACCTTCAAACAGCGCCTTGGCGGCTGCTTCGGGATCTTTCGCGCGCTGCACGTGGAAGTCTTTCAAAAGGCCTTCCAGCATGGTCAGATCTGCACCTCCGGAAAAGGCGTTCTTTCCGGATGTGATGACCGCGCCATTGATAGTGTCATCGCCAACAACCTGATCAACGACTGCATCGAGTTCTTCCATGACGCTGAGATCGATTACGTTCATCGATTTCTCCGGCATGTCCCACGTGATCAGGGCAATACCGTCTTCGTCGGTTTCGATCGTGAAGTTCTTATAATCCATCTGTCTCTCCCTAATCAGTGGAAGGTTGTTTAGTTTTAATGCGCTGTTTCCCAATGAGATGCGCGAAAGTTCAATCTTTAGTACCCCGGGTAAGGATTTGGAAGTCCACGCCCGTTAGTGTGCGCTCCATACATTTGCGGCACGGCCGGGAAGGGGACGCCATGTCTTGCGACGGATGCAGGGGCGGGAACGATATCGACTTTGACTTCACGATGGCGTTTCAACCGATCGTGGACATCAAGGCCCAAAAAGTCTGGGGCTATGAAGCTTTGGTCCGCGGGTTGTCCGGCGAACCGGCTCCCACAGTTCTTTCCCGGGTGACTGACCAGACAAAGTACAGTTTCGATCAGCGATGCCGGGTGAAAGCCATCGAGTTGGCTGCCCGCCTGATGCCGCCGAACTGCATCCTGTCGATCAACTTCATGCCGAACGCGGTGTATGAGCCGCGCGCCTGCATTAGAACAACTCTTGTGGCCGCCGCCCAAACCGGGTTCGACTTGCGCCGGATAAATTTCGAATTCACCGAAAGTGAACGCGTCACTGACCCGGCCCACTTGCAGGGCATCATCGCCGAATATCAGCGGCAGGGTTTTTTGACCGCTATCGACGATTTCGGCGCTGGTTACGCCGGACTGAACCTGTTGGCGTCTTTCACTCCTGATATTGTCAAGATTGACATGGGCCTTGTCCGAGACATCGACAGCGATTTTACCAAGCGCGCCATTGTACGGGGCGTTGCCTCCATCTGCCATGACCTGGGAATTTCCATGCTCGCGGAAGGCATTGAAACCGAAGGCGAATTGCATGTCTTGAAAGACCTCGGCATCAACCTTTTGCAAGGTTATCTTTTCGCCCGGCCTGAACTTGAGACGATGCCCGAGGTGACGTTTAGCGAAATGCTGGTCGCGGCCCAATAAGTCATAACGGTCATGTCGCCCAGATCCATTGCGGCATCCACCGTCGGATAGACGGCGGGATGAATTGCCACGCACAGGATGGAGCCGGGCGACCATTCTATCAGACCCGCTCGATAATGGTTGCCGTGCCCATGCCGGCACCAATGCAGAGCGAGACCAGCGCTGTGTTGAGATAACGGCGTTCCAGCTCGTCCTGGACGTTTCCATTGATCTTCGCTCCGGGCGCGTCGAGCGGATGCCCCAGGGCGATGGCTCCACCGTTGACGTTGACCGTCTCGGGGTCGAGATCGAATGCCTGCTGGTAGCGCAGAACGACGGAGGCAAAGGCTTCGTTGATCTCGATGAGATCGATGTCCTTCATCTCCATTTTGGCGTTCTTCAGAAGCTTCTCGGTTACGTCAACCGGGCCGGTCAGCATCAGTGCCGGTTCGGAGCCGATGTTTGCGAAGGCTTTGCTGCGCGCGCGCGGCTTCATGCCGATGGAGCGGCCGGCTGTCGAGGAGCCTATCAGGACCGCCGCAGCGCCGTCAACGATCCCGGAGGAGTTGCCAGCGTGGTGAACGTGTTTGACGGTTTCCACTTCCGGATGGGCCTGAATGCCAACCGCATTGAAGCCACCCATGGCGCCCATCATTTCAAAGG
>CALDSI010000453.1 GCA_937911395.1 uncultured Labrenzia sp. | reverse complement strand
AACGGCTCTGCGGCAATACGCCATAGGCTAAAAATTACGAACGAGGACAACCCACATTTCCATGCGCCATGACATTATCGCTTGCAGATTATCGCAAAACATGAATACTCGTTCATGTTTCAAGCAATCGGAATTGATCCATGGGAACCACCGCCGCACCGAACAAGCAAGCCCCGCAAAAAACGAGCGCAAAAGCTGCAACCCCGCAGCCGAAAACCGCACGCGGTGAAGCCACGAGGCGCGCCATCCTGGCAGCGGCTGAACGGGTTATTGGAGAAAAGGGATACAACGACGCCTCTATCGGTCATATCACCAGCGAGGCCGGTGTCGCCCAAGGAACATTTTATATCTATTTCAAGACCAAGGAGCAGGTCTTCTCGGAATTGGTTTTGGAGATGGGCCGGCTTGTCCGCCACTCGATCTCCGAATCGACAGCAACACTAACGGATCATCTGGATATTGAAAAAGCCGGCTTGACCGCCTTCCTGAGATTCGTGCGGGCCCATCCCAACCTGTATAAAATCGTTCAGGAAGCCCTGTTCGTTGATCCAGCTGCCTACCGTGAATATTACGCAAAATTTGCCTCAGGATACCGCGTCGGTTTGCTTGCAGCGGTCAAAAAGGGTCAGATCTCTGAAGGTGACGCAGAAACACGGGCATGGGCCCTAATGGGTATCGCCCGGGCGCTCGGTGAGCAACTGGTGGTGTTCACCACACAGAAAAACATTCCCGAGCTGGGCGATAGCGCCCAAGAACTGCTCGCCAATGGCCTGAAGCCATGACACTGGTAGATACCGAGCACAAAGATGGTGCCCTATGGCTCTATCTGAACCGTCCTGCGCGCCATAATGCACTCATCCAACCAGTGTTGGACGAGCTTTATGCCGCAATCAAATTGGCTGAAGCAGAGAAACCTGCGGCGCTCGTGCTCTGCGCAAGAGGCAGCAGTTTTTCAACCGGGGGAGATATCGGCGGCTTCCTAGATCATGCCGGTTCACAACAGCAGCTGATGTCCTATGCAGATGATTTGGTCGGCTCCCTGCATGATGTCATCCTGTCCCTTCTTGCTTTTCCAGCTCCGGTGCTGGCCGCCGTGAACGGCCCTGTCACCGGGGGGTCAACGGGCTTGGTGCTGGCAGCGGACATGGTAGCGCTGTCGAACACTGCATTCATTCAGCCCTACTATTCTGAGGTCGGTTTTGCCCCGGATGGCGGCTGGACAGCTTTGCTGCCCGAAAAGATCGGCACCGCCAAAGCCCTGGAAATTCAATACCTCAACACGCGGATCTCGGCAGACGAGGCACAGCATTTCGGACTGGCGACCCACGTTTGCGCCCCATTCGATATCGAGCCGAAGATCGCAGAATGGGTTACCGGGATTTCCCGTCGATTTGCGCAGACCCATGTCGCTACACGGCACAACGTTTGGGATGACCGGCGCCGGAAACTGGTGAAGGAGCGGTTGGATCAGGAAAAGGCACGGTTCCTCGACCTGATTGCCAGACCGGAAACGCTCGCCGGCATGCAAGAATTTACAAAACAAAGCGCCTGAGCATCAGCATCAATGCTGACCGGGGTCCAAGCGTTGGGAGGACACATGGAGTTCTTGACCGATATGGCCGCCAAGCGGGCGGAACTGACACCTGACGCTGTGGCCTTCACAGATTATGACACGGGGCTTGTTTACACATTTGCCGATATCAATGTCCGGGCAAATCAGCTTGCCAATCGCCTGCTTGAAAACGGCTTGTCACGGGGCGATCGGATGGCGGTGCTTTGTCACAATCATCCAGACTTCTTTGTTCTCCTGTTTGCCGCTCAAAAGTCCGGAGTATTGTTGGTGCCGCTCAACTGGCGCCAGCCCGTCGCCGAGCTTCAACCAATTCTGCATGCTTCAAAGTCCAAGGTCCTGTTCCACGACGATGCGTTCGCCGAGGCTGCACAAGGCCTTGCAGCAAACACCGTTGTGGAACTGGTTCTGCTTGGCGCGAATGACGATGGCAAGAGCGCGCTCAACCAGTACCTTGCGGGCTCAGCAACTTCCGCGCCCAACGCCGCCGGTATCAAGGCAAGCGCGCCTTGGTATCTGCTGTACACGTCTGGCACGACCGGCCTGCCCAAGGCGGTTATCCAAACCGCCGGCATGGCCACTGCCAACATGATCAACTACTGCCAAGCGACCGGCCTCAGCACGCACGAAACAGGCGTCAACTTCCTGCCGCTGTTTCACACGGCCGGCATCAATCTGCCGACCTTGCCGATCTATCTGAATGGCGGGTCTTCGACGGTCCTGCGCAAGTTTGATCCCGATGTGGTGCTGGACCTGGTTAATGCGGGCAAGGTCACCGCATTCTTCGGCGTTCCGGCCATTTACCAGGTCCTTGCGCTGTCCGGCGCCGTCGATTCGACGGATTTTTCAAAAGTGCGCTCGCTGGGCTGCGGCGGTGCCCCCGTACCAAAGCACCTTCTGGCCAGCTTTCAAAAACGCGGTGTCACGATCTGCATCGGCATGGGCATGACGGAAACCGGACCGACCGTCTTCCTGATGGATAAGGACAAAGCTGCGGACAAGATCGGTTCCGTCGGCAAGGCGCAGATCATGACCGATGTCCGCCTGCAGTCTTCAGATGGCGCGGTCATTGACGGTGCAGGCGAAGGCGAGGTTCAGTTTCGCGGTCCCAATATCACACCCGGCTATATGGACAACAAGGAAGCAACCCTTGCAACCTTTACCGTGGATGGCTGGCTGAAGTCGGGCGACATCGCCCGCAGGGATGAAGACGGCTACTACTACATCGTCGACCGGATCAAGGACATGTACATCTCCGGCGGCGAAAACGTTTACCCCGCTGAGGTCGAAAAGGTTCTGGACGCTCATTCGGCCATTATGGAGGCTGTCGTGATCGGCGTTCCGGACGAAAGATGGGGCGAGGTTGGCGCAGCTTTCCTGGTACCGCGCCCTGGCGAAGAGATCGATACCGCAGCCCTACCCGGCTGGTGCCGGGATCATCTTGCCCCTTACAAGATCCCGAGAACCTTTACCGTTTCTGACGATTTGCCGCGCACGGCCGCTGGCAAGGTCCGCAAAAACATTCTCAAAGACAGTTTGCTTCAAAAATTGCCCGAGGAGGCCTGAATGATGAGCCTGATTGACGAAGCACCCGTAACGGCAACCTTCACCTGGACGCCAACCCAGGCCGAATTCGACGCCTATGCAAAGCTTTCTGGTGACGACAATCCGATCCATGTTGATCCGGACTTCTCGGCGCGCACGCGGTTCGGCAGAACGGTCTCGCACGGCATGCTGCTCTACACCCGCGTCTTCGGACATTTGCAGGAGCTCTACCCAGACCGCGCACATGCAGTGCAAAATCTGATGTTCCCCAACCCGTCCTATGCCGGTGAAGAACTGACGCTACGGTTTTCCGAAACTGCCGGCATGCCTGGAGAGATTCAGATTGAAATCTCACGAACGGCGGATGGGGCTGTTACCCTCTCCGGAAGCTGCGAACTGAGGGAGGCGCGTGATGTTTGAAGTCGGTCAACGCGACGAGATCAAACGGTCCTACACGATTACCGACATGGCGAATTTTGCCGCCCTTGCCGGCCCAAAAGCAGTTGCGCCCGAGACTGTTACCGGCCCGCTGATCGGCGGTCTCTTTTACTATCTCCTCGGCGTCAAGCTGCCCGGCCGGGGCACGAATTATCTCAAGCAAAGCCTTGAGTTCCTGACGCCCGCACCGGTCGGTGAAGAACTCACTGCTTCAGTCACCATCACCCGCCTGCGCCCTGAAAAGCATTTGGTAGACCTTGAAACCACTTGCGAGACTGCCGACGGCACCCGCATCTGCCAGGGCCGCGCCCTGGTCTACGTAGAGGATGTGGGCAAGGGGTGATATCCACCATTCTCTCCGTGATGCCAGGGTTTTGACGCAGGCATTGCGGACGGGGGACCCAAACTTTCCCCTGGCGGAAGCAGATAGCCGGAGTGGATCCCGCACAGGGCGAGTATGACCGCTGATGGGAAGCTACGTTTTTGCTACATCACGGACCGTCACCCCGGATGCAATCCGGGGCCTACTCCTTTCCAGAGCGCCGGTGAACAAGCGGAGCCAAAGTCCCCCACGGCATTATCTCCATGCCATATGGGAATGACCGCTGATGCCGCGTTAACGATTCAATTCACGTAAAACCAAAGCCTGGAACTTCTCTGGTTCTTCCAGATGCGGCGCGTGGCCGGAGTGGTCGAAGAGCGTGAGCTGAAAGTCCGGGACGTTTTCGCAATGCCACTTTTGGACATCCGGACTGTAAAGCTGACTTTTTGCACCAGCAGCCAAATGAAACGGGACTGGGAAGGTTCTGAGCAGGTCCCGGAAATCGAGGGCTGTCAACGACATCCACATGCCCTTCAGCCAAAGGGGATTGGCTTTTGCGATTTCCCCGCTCGCATAGTCCAACAAGCTGGGGCACGGTTCGCTGTCAGCTGCAAACATGCGCCGCGCGATCCGGCGCGGCAGGCGCTGCCAATCGGCGGTGATCGTGTTGATGAAATGGGTGTTCTGGCCGGCAGTCAGACCGCTGCGTGTTCCGTTTTGCCAGCCTGCATCATTCAGAACCTTCGGCGACATGTCGATGGCAATCATTGAGCCGATCCTCGCCGCGCCGTGCCGTTCGATGAGCGCATAGGAAACGAGTGCTCCCATAGACCAGCCGCACAAGACAACGTTTTGAAGATCCTGTTCATTCAAGTAGGCCTGGAGGGCGTCTGCCGCCGCCTCGATGGTGCGCGGCACGCGATCCCCCGTTGCCCCATGCCCGGGAAGATCCGGAACTATGCAACGGGCATGGTCCTTCAAGTCAGCAACCTGGCGATCGAAGAACATGCCGGGGCAGGACCAGCCATGAACAAAAACAATCGGCCGGCCGGCACCCTCGTCGCGAATGTAAAGTCCTGATGCCGTCACGTACGCCCTGCCCTCAAGCGCCCCACAATTCCGGACGGGAAGAAATAGACGGACAGAATGAACAAAACGCCGAGCCACAGCAACCATCGTTCCGGCGCGACGAGTGTGGAGACCAGCGGAATGGCACTGGTGGCCTCTGCTGCGACACCCATGAGGTTCTGCAAATAGGTCTGCGCCAGGATGAAGATTGTGGCTCCAATCACGGCACCATACAGCGTTCCCATGCCGCCAATCACGACCATCAGCAAGATGTCGATCATGATTTCCATCGAGAGTGTTGTCGCCGGGCCCGTGTACCGCAACCAGATTGCGAGCAAAGACCCGGCCAAGGCCGCCATGACCGCCGACAGAACCGTTGCGGTGGTGCGGTACCAAACGACACGGTAGCCGATGGCTTCCGCCCGGAAGGCATTGTCCCGCACGGCTTTCAACGTCCGGCCAAACGGTGAGTTCACGATCCGCAGCATGGTCAAAAAGAGGGCCAGCGAGGCGAAGAAGACAAGATAGTAGAGCAGCAGCTTGCCATTGATCCGCACATCAAAGATCTTTTCATCGACAAGTTTGAAGGCCGGCTTGAACTCACGCGGGATGCTGTAGTTCAAACCGTCTTCACCGCCGGTGAGCCACGAAAGTTGCGACACCAGAACGGCGAATGCACTGGCAACGGCAAGGGTGACCATGGCGAAGAAGATCGCCTTGACCCGCAAGGAAAACAGACCGATCGCAAGCGCGAAGACCGCTGCGACGATGGCCCCTGCAGCCGTGCCCCAAATCATGGACCCGTAGGTCGGACCGGTCGTCGACAAGGCCAGTGCCGTGCCGTAGGCGCC
>CALDSI010000452.1 GCA_937911395.1 uncultured Labrenzia sp. | reverse complement strand
TCGACGACGCGCATCTGGAGAAATTCCTGAAACGGATCCGGTATGTGAAGATCGACATCGGGACCGGTGAAGGCTTCGAAGACCTCAAGACCGTTCTGGAAGAACGTGAAGATGTCATTCGCGCGTTTTACCTTGCGGTCGGCCCGGACCTTTTTGGCACCATATGCGAAAATCTCGGCAAGATCGGCGTTGTGAATTCCCATTCCCGAGTGGTCATGGAAAAGCCGATCGGCAAGGACGGTGCATCGGCCAAGGCATTGACCGCAACCGTCGGCGCCGTATTCAACGAAGACCAGATCTTCCGGATCGACCATTATCTCGGCAAGGAAACCGTGCAGAACCTGATGGCTCTGCGGATTGCCAACGCCCTCTTCGAGCCACAAAGGAACGCCGCGCACATCGACCACGTTCAGATCACGGTTGCCGAGTCGCTGGGGACCGGTGGCCGGGCTGGCTATTACGACACGGCTGGTGCACTCCGGGACATGGTTCAGAACCACATTCTCCAGCTCTTGTGCCTGGTTGCCATGGAGCCGCCGGAATCCATGAACGCCGACAGTGTGCGCGATGAAAAACTTAAAGTTCTGAAAGCCCTCGCCCCGATTGGCGAGCACAATGCCGACAAACTGACCGTCCGCGGCCAATACCGCGCCGGAGCATCAGCCGGTGGCGCAGTTCCAGGTTATCTGGAAGAGCTTGGCAATGATCAAAGCGGGACGGAAACCTTCGTGGCACTGAAAGCGGAAATTGCCAATTGGCGTTGGGCCGGTGTGCCGTTCTACTTGCGCACTGGCAAACGCCTCGCCCAACGGGTTTCCGAGATCGTCGTTCAGTTCCGCCCTATTCCACACTCGATCTTCGACGAGGAAGCCGGTGCGATCACTGCAAACCGCCTCATCATACGCCTTCAGCCAGACGAAGGCGTACAGATGAAGGTGATGATTAAGGACCCGGGCCCCGGCGGCATGCGCTTGCGCCAGGTGCCACTGGACATGAGCTTTGCCGAAGCTTTCAAGGTCCGGAACCCGGATGCCTATGAACGGCTGATCATGGACGTGATCCGCGGCAATCAGACCCTCTTCATGCGCCGCGATGAGGTGGACGCGGCCTGGGCGTGGATTGATCCGATCCAGGCAGCCTGGGCGGCTTCCAAGGAAACGCCGAAGGGATACACGGCCGGAACATGGGGCCCATCTGCCTCCATCGCCCTGGTTGAACGTGACGGCCGCACCTGGGCGGAAGACGAACTGGTTTAAACGTTGGAAAGTGCACTACGAGAGGCACATTTCCCGGATTTAAATCGATTAAATGACACAAACAGTCATTACGCTCTATCTAGAGAGTTGAGAGAGAGAGCCCGGCTTCAACAGTGCCGGAGATTGAGGGAGACAAGCCATGACCATCAAGGATCGTGTCGGCGAGGTCACCGAACGGATCGTCAAACGGAGCCACGACAGCCGCAGTGCCTATCTTGAGCGTATCGGCAAAGCTGCAGACCGGGGCCCGCAGCGCTCGCGATTGTCTTGCGGCAACCTCGCCCATGGATTTGCCGCATGCGGGTTATCAGATAAAGCAGCCTTGTCCGGTGATGTGGTGCCGAATTTGGGCATCATCACCGCATACAACGACATGCTGTCCGCCCACCAGCCTTATGAGACCTATCCGGAACTGATCCGGCAGGCCGCGCGGGAGGTCGGAGCGGTAGCGCAGGTTGCAGGCGGCGTACCGGCCATGTGTGATGGCGTCACCCAAGGCCAGGACGGCATGGAGCTGTCCCTGTTTTCACGCGATGTGATTGCCATGGCGGCGGCTGTCGGTTTGTCGCACCAGATGTTTGATGCGGCCGTATTTCTTGGCATCTGCGACAAGATCGTGCCGGGCCTGACCATCGCCGCACTTTCCTTCGGCCATCTGCCGGCTGTCTTTATTCCGGCAGGCCCAATGACCACAGGAATCTCGAACGACGAGAAAGCGAAGGTCCGCCAGCTCTATGCGGAAGGCAAGGTTGGCCGGGATGCACTTTTGGAATCGGAGTCCAAGGCCTACCACTCTCCCGGTACTTGCACATTTTACGGCACCGCAAATTCCAACCAGATGCTGATGGAGATCATGGGCCTGCACATGCCGGGGGCATCTTTTGTCAATCCGGGCACGCCACTTCGCGAAGCCTTAACCAAGGAAGCCGCCAAACGTGCGCTGGCAATCTCTGCCCTTGGCAATGAGTTCACCCCCGCTGGCCACATCATCGACGAAAAAGCCATCGTCAACGGCGTTGTCGGCCTGCACGCCACCGGCGGCTCAACCAACCACACCATGCACTTGGTGGCGATGGCTGCAGCCGCCGGGATCCGGTTGACCTGGGACGATATCTCCGACCTATCGGATGTGGTCCCGCTGCTTGCGCGTGTTTATCCAAATGGAAAAGCCGATGTGAACCACTTCCAGGCGGCTGGTGGTCTTGCATTCCTCATTCGCGAACTCTTGGGCGACGGATACCTCCATCAGGATGTGAAAACCGTCTACGGCAGCGATCTCTCCGGTTACACGGTCGAAGCCAGACTCGACGCGGACGGCAATGTCATCCGCGACCCTGCCCCGCAGACCTCAGGTGACGAGACGGTTCTGGCGACCGCCGGCAAAGCATTTCAGCCGACGGGCGGCCTGAAAATGCTGACAGGGAACATCGGAAAAGCGGTGATCAAGATCTCCGCAGTAGCAAAGGAACGCCATATCATTGAGGCCCCGGCTCGCGTTTTCCACACGCAGGAAGACTTCCTGAAGGCGTTTTCCAACAAGGAACTCAATGGAGACGTGGCCGCTGTTGTCCGCTTCCAAGGCCCGAAAGCCTGCGGCATGCCGGAGCTTCACAAGCTGACCCCATCCCTGGGTATCCTTCAAGATCGTGGTCATAAGGTTGCGCTGATCACGGATGGGCGTATGTCCGGCGCATCGGGCAAGGTGCCAGCGGCCATCCACGTGACACCAGAAGCTGCCAATGGTGGCCCGATCTCAAAGATCCAGGACGGTGACATTATTCGGATCAATGCAGTCACCGGCGAACTGAGTGTTCTCGTGGATGAATCCACTTTCAATGCGCGACCGGTTGCACAAGAAGACCTGACCCATCATCAATTCGGTGTCGGGCGCGATCTGTTTGCCGCCTTCAGGGCCAATGTTGGAACAGCAGATGCCGGCGCGCATGTTTTTGACGTTTAAGGGAAGATAATGGGACAAGATATTTCTAAAATCGAAGCGGTCATGACAGCGGCACCGGTGATCCCGGTTTTGGTGGTCGAAGACCCGAAAAAAGCTGTCCCTATGGCGGAGGCTCTGGTTCGCGGCGGTTTGCCGGCAATCGAAATCACACTCCGTACACCGCATGCCCTGGAAGCAATTGAAGCTGTAAGTAAACACGTTGAGGGCGCAATCGTCGGGGCCGGAACCGTCCTAACCCCTGAGCAGTATGACGCCGTTGTTTCCGCTGGCGCGCGGTTTGTTGTTTCACCCGGCGTAACGGATACACTCCTTAACGCGGCTGAGGAACACAGTGTGCCGCTGTTGCCAGGCGCGGCCACAGCCTCGGAAGTCATGAAGCTTCTGGAACGCGGTTATGAACGGCTGAAATTCTTTCCGGCGGAAGAAGCAGGTGGTTCGCCTTACCTTAAGTCTCTTTCCTCGCCCTTGGCTGCCGCAAAATTCTGCCCAACCGGTGGTGTCAGCCTAGAAAAAGCGCCCGACTATCTGAAACTGCCAAATGTCTTGTGTGTCGGTGGGTCTTGGATTGCGGATGCAAAGGCAATCGCTTCAGAAGACTGGCGTGGGATTGAGGAGCGGGCGCGGGCGGCCTCCCAACTCGGTAAGTAGCAATGGGACTGTGAGCTTCCGTCATCAGGCTAAGGTTTATTAGGCTGATGCGGCCTCTGATTCCGGCGCCTCATCCTCGCTTCCATCGACTTTGCGGTCCCAAAGAAGGCGCAGTCCGCCGGATGTGTCATTCCGCCAGGCAAATTCGGCAACGACAGGCTTGCCGAATTTTTTCATGGTCAAAAGCACCTCTTCCGGCAAAGCAGGCAGACTTTTCGCCATAACTTTACAACCGTTGTTACCCGCGTCCACGTGCCGGATATCTAGGTGTTCTCCTCTTTGTCGGATATCTTCACCGGAATGCTGTCGGTGTTCCGTTTCTCCCGGCGTTTATGGGAGAAACCTTCAGTCGATTTCACAAACAGGACGGCCGCATCAGAGTCTTTGCGGGACGTGATCTGACATTTCACGAGCTTGTCGGAGTCTTTCGGTCGAATACCAATGTTCTTGCTCAGTTCCTGAATATCGGGAGAAGTCAGGCGGCAACCCCACTCCCCGACATTAGAAACAACACCACTGATCACTGACAGATTGTCAAAATCTACAACGAGAACCTCTTCTTCGGCCTCGGGTTTATCCTGCAAGTGCGCAAGTGCATTCATTACCGCCTCCAACAACCCTTTTTACTTAGGGTTATTATCATTTCAAATCGCTTAACATCTTCAATTTTAGGTGCTTGATCTCAGAGGCATTTGACACTTACCCTGAGGCTTGAGGACGCCGACCCGTTTGGACTTGCAGCAACTCCCCCACACCAGAGTTCGGCCCGGAATGAAAGTACATCCCATCTTCTAGGAATGCAGGTCGCCGAAGACCTCACTCCGTCCAATGAACTGGCGTATTTTCATCCAATACAGATGGAGACGAATATGACAGCGTATTTTATGGCTCCGATTGCAGCCTTGGCTCTTCTTACGGTTCCCGTCGCGGCGAATGCAGAGAACCTTTGTCAGGGATATGGCCCGCAAACACCGCGCGATATTTCAAACACGGCCGGCACAAATACCGTTACGGCCGCTTTTGCGCCGGAAGCAGCAACACTCAACCTGTGTAATTTGCATACCCATACGAATGCGGAGCACAAGGGACCAGGTTTCTCAGTTTTTGTCGACGCCAGCGACCATGGCGGATTTCGCTGCAACGAAACTGACACGTTGACCGAAGCTGAGCTTGCGGCACCAGAGTCCGATGCCTTTCATGGTGTTAAGCCAGGCGACACGATTGAAGTTCACTGGGTCTTTTCCTCTTGCAACGTTTCACCGGGGAAAGGTCTGGGCTCTTGCCTCAGCGACTCCTGCGTAAATCCGCAATTGCGTGTCGAAGCCCAAACCTTCTTGGTCGTCAATGATTCAAACGCTTTGGATTTCATGGACTTCGCTTACCAGGACAATATCGTGAACGGCCTCCATCAGCCAAAAGCGCTGCCCACCGGAACAGGGTCTCCTGTCACCTTTATTGGTTCAACGACGGGCCCAAGCTACACTCAGGCAAAATGCTCGCCGTTCCAGGTAACTTGGAGTGTCCGGCCACAATGCGCCAAGGTCGATATCAATTCCCTGAACGCCTGGGCAGAAGCGGGAAACATTTTTCAGGAAGATCATTCTCATGGTGTCCGCCAATTGGTGACCGCCGAAGAACTTCTTGCGCCAATCAACTGACCTTTGTTAGCCGGCCAGCTGCTGGCCGGCGCCCACTTCCGGTAATCGTATCTTTCAGGATCATGACAGCTGTGCTATCTGATGCGGAAACGCTGAGAACGCCCCGGAATTAGTAGTTTAAATCGATTTAAGGAAAGCCGCGTGACGCTCAAAACGACCTTCACCATTCTCGCTCAACAAGCCGAGAACCTGTCCGCGACATCACTTAGAAACATGTTTCAGGAAGACCCAGACCGGTTTGCGAAGTTTTCCGCACGGTGTGACGATCTTCTGCTCGATTATTCAAAAATCAAATTGGATGCCAAGACCCTGGAGCTGTTGCTGCAAACCGCGCGCGAGGCGGAAGTCGATGTAAAACGGACAGCGATGTTTTCCGGTGACAAGATCAATGCCACCGAACACCGCGCCGTCCTGCACACGGCGCTCCGCAACCAGTCCACCGATCCGGTTCTCGTCGACGGCGAGGATGTGATGCCTGATATTCGCGCGGTCCTTGATGCTATGGCTGATTTCTCGGAGGCTGTAAGATCCGGGGACCTAACATCTTCAGCCGGAACCGCTTTCACCGATGTCGTCAACATCGGCATTGGCGGGTCGGATCTTGGTCCTGCAATGACCACTTTGGCGCTCGCCCCCTATCATGATGGGCCGGAGCTCCACTACGTGTCCAATGTGGACGGTGCCCACATTGCCGACACGCTGGAGAAGCTGGATCCGGCCTCGACCCTGATCATTGTCGCCTCCAAGACCTTCACCACTGTTGAAACGATGACCAACGCGCAGACAGCGCGCAAATGGATCGCAGATGCTCTGGGCGAAGAGGCTGTTGGTGCGCATTTCGCTGCAGTCTCAACAGCCCTCGACAAGGTCGAGGTCTTTGGGATCGATGAAACGCGCGTTTTTGGTTTCTGGGACTGGGTCGGAGGCAGGTATTCCATTTGGTCGGCCATTGGTCTGCCGTTGATGATCGCAATCGGGCCAGACGCCTTCAACGAGTTTCTGGAAGGCGCATATGCGATGGATGTGCATTTCCAGGATGCACCGATGGAAGAGAACCTTCCTGTTCTTATGGCCCTGATCGGGATTTGGCACCGCAACGTTTTGGGTTATGGCGCGCGCGCTGTTCTCCCATACGATCAGCGCCTTGCCCGGCTTCCTGCTTATTTGCAGCAGCTTGACATGGAATCCAATGGCAAGCGTGTCAAATTGGACGGCACATTGGTCGACAGCGACACCGGGCCGCTCGTTTGGGGAGAACCTGGCACCAACGGTCAGCACGCCTTTTATCAGCTGCTTCATCAGGGCACGACCGTAATCCCATGCGAGTTCCTGATCGCGGCACGAGGCCATGAAGACGACCTGACGCATCAGCACGAGCTTTTGATCTCCAATTGCCTGGCCCAGTCCGAGGCATTGATGCTTGGCCGGACACTTGAGGAAGCCGCTTCTCAACTCTCGTCTGCGGGCTTGGGCGAAGATGAAGTCGCCCGCCTGGCGCCTCACAAGGTTTTTCCGGGCGACCGGCCGTCACTGACACTCGTCTATGACGAATTGACGCCTTTTGCACTCGGCCGGTTGATTGCCCTTTACGAGCATCGTGTCTTTGTCGAAGGCGTGATCTGGGGCATCAACTCCTTCGACCAATGGGGCGTGGAGTTGGGCAAGGAGTTGGCAACGGCTCTGTTGCCGATGGTCAAAGGCGAAGCTGAACCTGTGACAAAAGACTCCTCGACAAAAGGATTGCTCGGTGCACTGCAATCAGCAAACGCAAACACCTGACGAATTGGTGAATTGGGCGCAGGCAGACTCACAAGGCCATACTTTCGCCTCACCGCACAGGTCTTTGTGCGTCAATAGAAGCTTGCGTTGCTTTGCGAATTCCATAGGGCATGACGACAACCACGACTTATGTGGCGATTGCCGGTTTGGCAAAACCAACTTACGCTGTGTTCATTGATTTACGCTCCGTGATTCGCCATTGTGGAGCGAAAAGAGAGGTGCCGGCAGGCGTCCTTATAATGAGGAGATCTCAGTTATGAAAAAGCTTGTTTTGCTCGCAGGCATCACCCTTGCCTTGGCCGGGTGCCAATCTGACAGTTCGCGCGATCGCGCACTCGTCGGCGGCGGCCTCGGTGCAGCAACCGGCGCTGCAATTGGCGCAGCAGCCACAGGCGATGTTGGCGGCGCACTTGTTGGCGCAGCAATCGGCGGCGCAGGCGGTGCGATTGTTGGCGGCGCAACAACACCGAAAAATTGCGTAGCGTATGACCGCTATGGCAATCCATACCGGGTGGCTTGCCCGTAACCCTTGAGCATGTCCGGCCTCGAACATGCAGTGCACTAAAAAAATGAGAACGAAACGATGAAAAAACTCTTCTTGGTTGCAGCAACCGCTGCTCTCCTTGCCGGTTGCCAGTCCAGCAGCCAGACAGACCGCGCGCTCGTTGGCGGCGGCTTGGGCGCAGCGACCGGCGCAGTCATCGGCGCGGCGACAGGCGGCGGTGCAGGTGCAGCGCTTGCAGGTGCTGCAATTGGTGGCGCTGGCGGTGCCGTTGTCGGTGCGGCAACCGCGCCGAAAAACTGCGTTGCCTACGACCAGTACGGCAACCCATACCGGGTTGTTTGTCCGTAAAACGGCTGCATTGGGCGTTGGATAACCGCCCCCGTTAAGAATTGGTTAACCATCGCCCTTTCACCCTAGGCGGACCTGTTTACCGAAGGAGCGCCCGGGATGAAGCCCGTCATTGCCCTGCTATTGCTGACCCTTTTACTTGCTGGATGCGTGAACACGGAAAGCCAGCGGGACAGGATGCTAATCGGCGCAGGTCTTGGAGCGGCGACAGGGGCAACAATTGGTGCTGCTGCGGGCTCAACCGGCGGAGCAGCATTTGCGGGAGCCGCCTAGGGCGCAATTGGCGGCGGCTTGATTGGCGTCGTGACGTCTCCACGCGACTGCGTAGCGCGCGACCCGGAAGGCACGCCCTATACCGTCCCCTGCCCCTGAATACAGCACTGTTGATGAATACAAAAAGGCCAGCCCGATTGGGCTGGCCTTTTTTATCTGATTGCTTCGAACCAGCTTAAGCCGCTTGGCTTGCAGCCACTGAATTCAAGGCGCTTTCCGGATCGACATAGTCATATCCCAGCGCGGCCGCAACAGCTTCGCAGGTGACTTTGCCCTGATGAACGTTCAAGCCCGGAAGGAAGTTCGCATCATCAAGCAGCGCCTTCTTTGCACCCTTGTCTGCGAGCGCCAGAGCGAATGGCAGCGTCGCATTGTTCAGCGCATAGGTCGACGTCCGTGGGACAGCGCCTGGCATGTTGGCAACGCAGTAGTGAACTACCTCATCAACGATGTAGGTCGGCTCTGAATGCGTGGTCGCCTTGGATGTTTCAAAGCAGCCGCCTTGGTCGATTGCAACATCGACAACGACAGAGCCTGGTTTCATCTTGCTGATCATCTCGGCAGTTACCAGTTTCGGCGCAGCAGCACCTGCAACCAGAACAGCGCCAACGACGATGTCAGCAGCAAGCACCTGTTTCTCAAGCGCAGCTTTGGTCGAGTAGACGGTCTTGAGCGCGGAGCCGAAGGTCTGCGACAGGTTGGAGAGAACCTGCGTATTGCGGTCCAGTACCGTCACATCTGCGCCGAGGCCCAGCGCCATGGTGATGGCATGCGAGCCAACAACGCCGCCGCCGATCACAACGACCTTGGCCGGCTCAACACCCGGAACACCACCAACAAGAACGCCGGAGCCGCCGTTGATCTTCTCAAGGCATTTCGCACCCGCAGTTACTGACAAACGGCCGGCAACCTGAGACATCGGAACCAGAAGCGGCAGGCCGCCTTTGAAATCCACGACAGTTTCATAGGCAATACAGGTTGCCCCGGACTTCACCAGATCAGCCGTCTGAGCCGCATCGGGCGCGAGATGCAGATAGGTGAACAGAATATGGTGCGGGCGCAGCATGGCGCGCTCAACAGCCTGCGGCTCCTTCACCTTGATGATCATTTCGGCAGCGTCGAAGATTTCTTGAGCGGTAGCGAGGATTTTGGCGCCGCTGGCTTCATAGTCGGCATCGCTTGTGCCGATCCCTGCACCAGCGTTCGTTTCTACAAACACCTCATGGCCGTGAGCTGTCATCTCATGAACGCTGTCCGGTGTCAGGCCGACCCGGAATTCGTTGTTTTTGATTTCCTTAGGTACGCCAATCCGCATGGTTCCGTCTCCTCTGGTGCGGCTTGTTTATTGTTTTTGATAATACCACTGAGAAAGACGCAGGTGCTTGCGTTCAAGGCCTCCTGAAAGGGTATTTGTGCAATTTTATTGCGTCTTTTTCACTAAAGATCTAACTTTATGATATTAATATAAAAATCAATCGAATTATGTGCAGCGCAACATCATGATCCTCGACAGACTTGACCGAAAGATACTCAATGTCCTGCAACGCGATGGACGGATCGCGAATGCAGACCTCGCCGAGAAGATCGGCCTCTCGCCCTCAGCCTGCCTGCGGCGCATGCGAGCGCTTGAAGAGACCGGGGTTATAGACAGTTACGTTGCTTTGCTCGATCAGCGAAAACTTGGCCGCCGAATGGACGTGTTCGTTGAAATTTCACTGACTGGCCAGTCCAAGGAAACACTGGAGAGTTTTGAACGGGCCGGCGCCCGCTCTGAAGAGATCATGGAGTGTTTCCTGATGGCAGGCGATGCTGATTACATCCTGCGCCTGACCGCAGCGGACCCAATTGACTTTGAGCGCATTCATAGGGATCACCTGTCGCAACTCCCCGGCGTGTTGCGGATGAAATCGTCCTTTGCCATCCGCCCGATCGTCAAACGCACGGCACTCCCCTTGTCTGAGACGGCGGACGCAGCGTACCGCTAGGCCGCGTATGTGAAGCTATCGACGTTCCGGTTCTTGCCCGCTATAGTCCCGACCCTTCTTAGAGGCTTTACAGGAACCCCGTCTGGTGTCCCACACGATTACCCGTTTTCTTGATACGACTTACCAACTTGCTGAATGTCCGACCTGGGACGAACGTACCAACAGGCTGCTTTGGGCCGATATTCAAGGGCGCAGCATTCAATCCATGGATTGGGATACGCGTGCCATCACCACATGGCAGTTCGACAACGAAGTCGGGTCGTTCGGCCTGTGCGACGATGGTCGGCTGATCGTCAGTGTCTGGGACAAAGTGGTTCTGTTCGATCCTCAAACCGGCACTCAAGAGGTTTTGGCCGAGATCGAATCCGACAAACCTCAAACGC
>CALDSI010000451.1 GCA_937911395.1 uncultured Labrenzia sp. | reverse complement strand
TTGTTGATCTGCTCGATCCTGAGTGGTTGCGGATCGGCGGATACTGGTATCCGCGCGGCGGGATTCCGATCGACGTATTTTACCAGACCGGCCCAGCTCCGGAGGCGGTCTGGATCCCCGAGCAAGGGGTACAGCCCTACCGGGGCCGCGGATAATCCGGCACCCCTAAACAAATCGATCGGCAGACTTGACCGGCCTGCGCTTTATTTCGCAGGCAGGCCGGCGTGCGCAAGGACATCGCGGATCGTTGCAACGACCTCTGCGCAGGCCTGCGGATCCATGCCCGACGGATGCGGATCCGCGAAGCGTCCGGAATCGTTATCGAAATAAGCTCCGGACCGGCCTTCAAACTCTTCTGACAAAGAAGCACGCATCAGGATGTCGACGCCGACACCGATGTCACTACCGGACACACCAAACCCCTCTTTCACCATCTTGGTGGCAAGAAGGGAGGCCGGATTGACGGCCATGATGACCGGCCCGTCAGGGCTCAGCTCGCGCGCCAAATCCCGCGTCCACATGGTGATGGCAAGCTTACTCTGCGCATAGGCCTCCATGTCGGAGGCCCGTTGTTGACCGGCCAATGCCTTAAGGTTGACTGGTGCCTGAGCGGCTGAAGCCAGGTTGACCACCCGGCCCGCATTCCCCATCAACGGCAACAGCTTCCGGGTGAGGAGATACGGCGCGATCGTATTGACCACGAAGCGAACATCCATGCCATCTTTGGTCAAGGGATCCTGGGTGCGGAGGATACCCGCGTTATTGATCAAAACATCCAGATGATCGTGGTGGCTGCGAATAGTGTCGGCCAGACTATTCACATCGGTCAGATCTGAAAAATCTGCCACATACGCCTCAACCTTACCGGCGCCCGGAAGAGCCTCCAGATCAGCCTTCACCCTGGCCAGCTTGTCCGGGTTTCGTCCGTGGATGAACAGCTTGTGACCGTCCGCAGCAAGCCGCTTTGCTGTTTCCAGCCCGATACCATCGGTGGCCCCGGTCAGAAGAATAGTCTTTTCCATCAGTAACCTCACGCGTGAAAGTTGGGCAGCAGCTCATCGGCGAGCCGGGCCAAGGTGTCTTCGGTGTTTGCTTGATTGAATCGGAGATTCAGGGCCACATGGTTCACACCAATTTTTTCAAGGGAACCCAAATAGCGGTTCAGAGCCCGAACCCCAGACCGGAAGCCGAGATGGATCGGCTGTGGCGGAGCATCCTTGTCTTCAATCAAATCGACATAGAGCGGTTGCATGACCGGTTTGTCCTCCAAACCCGCGGCGGCAACGCTCCGGCGGTAGTCCTCGATCACCTCGGCTTGGTGCGAAACGTTTCGGGGGTAGGTCATCCACCCATCTGCATTGTGGGCAATCCAGTCCGGCTCCTGTTGGCTGCCACCGGTAATCAGCATTGGCAATCGGCCAGCGACCGGTTTTGGCAGCATGTCCATCCCTCCGGATGGTACGCCAAGCGGGCTGTCAAAAGCCGGAGCAGGGTCAGCCATACGCCGAATGTAGTCATAGCTTTCACGAAACGCATTGCCGCGGGTTTCAAACGAAGCATTCATAGCCGGGAATTCCGCCGGACGGTCTCCGGACGCAATCCCAAGCAGCAAACGACCGCCAGAGAGCACATCCGCTGTCGCCGCCGCCTTTGCGACATGCGCCGGATGGCGAAGCGGCAGAATAATACTCGAAACGCCCAACGCGATGCAGTCTGTGACAGCCGCCAAGGTTCCCAGATAGACAAACGGGTCAAAGGTTTGGCCGGCATCCCCGAAAGACGGAACGTCGAATGGCACATCACGGAGCCAAACTGCAGCAAAACCCATTTTTTCCGCCAACTTTACCCGATCCAAATGATCCTGCATTGTCGGGACGGCGCTGGTGGCATAGTTTTCAATCGGCACGACAAGGCCAATGCTCATCCTGTTCTGCCGGAATGTGGCATTGTAGGCGGTGTTCAGCGACTGAAAACCGCCGTCTACGGTGCGTTTCAGCATGACTTTAGCCCTCTCCCATCGAGTGCCTGATCACTCACGCAAGATCATCCTTGCCTTCGATCAGAAAATGAAAGCTTTTTGATCCGTGGGTGCGAGCTTCAAGATGCGGCACGTAATCCGGATCGTTCATGAAAGCGACTGCCGCCTCCCGGGATGGCCATTCGATCACAATGCGCAAAGCCGCCGGGTCGCCGGCCCCTTCGATCTGTTCATGGCTTGTCGTGCGAGCTAGGTACTTGCCACCGTGTTTGGCCACCAGTTTGTTGGCGGGACCAATGTAGTCTGCGACCCAGGCATCAGTTGTCGGGGTCACAGCCAAGACGGAATAGAAACTCATTGCCCATCTCCAAAATGGTTTCAGTTGCATGCCACCAAGATATTTCTTTCATTCTCTCTATAAACATCATATTTGAGACTTCACTATTCTGAATTTCGGGATAATAAAATGGACACCGAATGCCTGCGCCTATTCGTTTTGGCTGCCGAAAAAAGCAACATCAGTGCAGCCGGCAAGGCGTTGGGGCTTGCCCCGTCTATTGCAAGTGCACGTCTTGCCAAACTGGAACGCTCGCTTGGCTCGGATCTCCTGCACCGCTCCACGCGCAAAGTCTCGCTATCGCAAGAAGGTGCAGAGTTTCTTCCCTATGCCCGGGAAATCCTGTCGCAGGAGGACGCAGCACGCGCTGCACTCGGGCATGGCAAACCGGAGGCGACCGGAACATTGCGCTTCACCGCGCCGAGCACCTTTGCCCAGCTTTACATCGTTCCGCTGCTTCCGGAGTTCATGGAAAGGCATCCCGGCATCCGTCTCGATCTGCGGTTATCGGACGTCAAATATGATTTGATTGACGGGAGTTTCGATCTTGCGCTCCGAAACTCGGCGATGGAAGACACCAGCCTGAAGGGCCGGAATCTCGCGGATGACACGCGTATTCTGTGCGCTTCACCGGATTATCTTGCATCGCACGGTGTCCCCACGGCGCCTGACGAGCTTCAGCAACACCAATTGATCGGTTTTGCCGCCCGCTCAGTGAAACCTCTGATGAGCCCAACAGGTCCGGAAGGCGTGTTCGATACCCGGGGTAGCAATGCCCGTTTAACGATGGATAACGGTCTCTCTCAAAAGCTCGCCACTCTGGCCGGTGCCGGTATTTCGGCCAATTCTCTCTGGAGTGTGCATCAGGAGCTGACAACAGGAACACTCATTCGGGTACTGCCGAACCACATCGTCGATGAACCCTCCATGCTCTGGC
>CALDSI010000450.1 GCA_937911395.1 uncultured Labrenzia sp. | reverse complement strand
ACGCGCGGGGAGCCTATCGGCGTTTTATACATTTGCGATGCCGCCGCCGAGGTTGGGTTGAGCGCCTGCTTTGGTCAAATCAATCAAATGCGATTCTCGGGAGGTTTCGAACAATTCGGTGGGTGCGGCCAATTTGCCGCGCCGGTTGTGCAGAGAAAATCCTGCCTTTCAAACCCGCCGAATTACGCGCTTTGTAGCGTTCTGTTATGGATTTGGTTTAAATGTGACAATAGCTTGACCGGGTTAGGGTCTTGCGTTGCAGCAATACGTGGGATAGGTGTGCGCTCGCATGTTGGATTAGTGAAAAACCGACGGGCCACGCATGACCTGATGGTACTATCCGGTGCAGGACAGGGCAGGGCCGCGGTATGGATCGCCTCCCGGTCCGCCTCCAAATGCAGGGACGCGAAAACATGGAAGAACTTCTGCGGGAATATGTCCCGATTGTCGTGTTTATCGGCATTGCGCTGGTCATTGGCCTTGCGCTGCTGATCTCGCCCTTCCTGATTGCCTACAAGAACCCGGATCCGGAAAAACTATCCGCCTACGAGTGCGGGTTCAACGCTTTTGACGATGCCCGGATGAAATTCGACATCCGCTTTTATCTCGTGGCAATCCTCTTCATCATCTTTGACCTGGAAGTGGCGTTTCTGTTTCCTTGGGCGGTCTCATTCGGTGAGCTCGGCTGGTTTGGCTATGGCTCGATGATGGTTTTCCTTGGCGTTCTCACTGTCGGCTTTATCTATGAGTGGAAGAAGGGAGCTCTCGAATGGGATTGACCACTGCCAAGCCGCTCATTGCGGAGCAGCCGAAAGGCATCATCGACCCGAATACCGGAAATCCGGTTGGCGCGGACGATCCGTTTTTTCTTGAGGTCAATGACGAGCTGGCTGACAAGGGCTTTCTCGTTACCTCCACGGACAACCTCATTCAATGGGCCCGCACGGGCTCCTTGATGTGGATGACGTTTGGGTTGGCCTGCTGTGCTGTTGAAATGATGCAGATGTCCATGCCGCGCTATGACGCTGAGCGCTTTGGCTTTGCACCGCGCGCTTCCCCGCGTCAGTCGGATGTGATGATTGTTGCTGGGACGCTTACCAACAAGATGGCACCGGCCCTGCGCAAAGTCTACGACCAGATGCCGGAACCGCGGTACGTCATCTCTATGGGCTCCTGCGCCAATGGCGGCGGCTATTACCACTACTCTTATTCGGTGGTCCGCGGATGCGACCGTGTAGTCCCGGTCGATATTTATGTCCCGGGATGTCCTCCGACGGCAGAGGCGCTGCTTTACGGTGTTCTGATGCTGCAGAAAAAGATCCGCCGCACTGGCACGATCGAACGCTGATTGCATTCGCCGCCAGGAATGGCGGCGGATTTGAGGGAAGAGGGCCGAGCCGGCCCAAATAGAGTGCTCCGAAGGAGTGAGGTCGAACATGGACGAAACGTTGAAGGAGCTGGCTGAGCACATTGAGCTCGGTTTGTCAGAGTCCCTCGTGTCCTGGAAGGTCGAATACGGCGAGCTCACATTGAGCGTGAATGCGTCCGACATTCTCGATGTGGTGCGGTATCTTCGCGACAACGCCTCCTGCAAATTCGTCAACTTGACGGATATCTGCGGCGTTGACTATCCAGCTCGCGAGAAACGTTTTGACGTTGTGTACCATTTCCTGTCCCCGTTCCAGAACCAGCGCATTCGCGTAAAACTTGAAACAGATGATGTGACGCCGGTCGCGTCGCTAACACCGCTGTTTCCAGGCGCGGAATGGTTTGAGCGGGAGGCCTACGACATGTACGGCATCTTGTTCTCCGGCCATCCGGATTTGCGCCGGATCCTGACAGATTACGGCTTCGATGGTCATCCGTTGCGCAAGGATTTCCCCGTCACCGGGTTTGTCGAGGTCCGGTATGACGACGAAAAGAAACGCGTTGTTTATGAGCCGGTTCGCCTGAACCAGGAAATGCGCACTTTCGATTTCCTCTCGCCATGGGAAGGCACGGATTACGTGCTGCCGGGCGATGAAAAAGCAACGACGAATTAAGGCGGGTCCCGATGGCTGAGGCTCAGGTTCGTAACTTCAACATCAATTTCGGTCCGCAGCACCCGGCAGCGCACGGCGTGTTGCGTCTCGTGCTGGAGCTGGACGGCGAGGTGGTTACTCGCGTTGATCCGCATATTGGCCTTTTGCACCGCGGTACGGAAAAACTCATTGAGCAGAAGACCTATCTTCAGGCTGTTCCGTACTTCGATCGCCTGGATTACGTTGCGCCGATGAACCAGGAGCATGCGTTTGCTCTTGCCGTTGAGCGCATGCTCGACATTGAAGTGCCGAAGCGCGGGCAGTTGGTACGTGTTCTTTATTCTGAAATCGGCCGGATCCTGTCGCACCTCTTGAATGTCACCACGCAGGCGATGGACGTTGGCGCTCTGACGCCACCTCTGTGGGGCTTTGAGCCGCGTGAAGAGCTGATGGTCTTCTATGAGCGTGCTTGTGGCGCGCGTATGCACGCGGCTTACGTACGACCGGGCGGTGTGCACCAAGACCTGCCGCGTGATCTTTTGGACGACATTTGGGACTTCTGTGACCCGTTCCTGGAGACGCTGGACGATATTGAAGGCCTTTTGACCGACAACCGTATCTTCAAACAGCGGAATGTCGACATCGGTGTTGTCGATTTGGACGACGCCTGGGCGTGGGGCTTCTCCGGTGTCATGGTCCGGGGCTCCGGTGCGCCTTGGGATCTGCGTAAGTCGCAGCCCTATGAGTGCTATTCTGAACTCGACTTCGACATTCCGATCGGCAAGAACGGCGACTGTTATGATCGCTATCTGATCCGTATGGATGAAATGCGCCAGTCGATCCGGATCATGAAACAGTGCCTGGAAAAGCTGACGGTGGAAACCGGTCCAGTATCGTCCGCTGACGGTAAGATCGTTCCGCCCAAGCGCGGTGAAATGAAGCGCTCGATGGAGTCGCTTATCCACCACTTCAAGCTTTACACCGAAGGCTATCACGTGCCGCCGGGCGAAGTTTATGCGGCCGTAGAAGCACCAAAAGGCGAATTCGGTGTCTATCTCGTGGCCGACGGTACCAACAAGCCCTACCGCTGCAAGATCAAGGCACCTGGCTACGCCCACCTTTCGGCGATGGATTTCGTCTGCCGTGGCCACCAGCTCGCCGACGTTTCAGCGGTGCTTGGATCCATGGACATCGTTTTCGGTGAGGTTGACCGCTGATGCGGGGCATCCTCCAAACACCTTCGACCCAGGCAGCCACGTTGGCGGCGCCGGGCAGCTGATAACAACGGGAATTACCTTATGGCAGTTCGCAGGCTTGCGGCGGAACAACCAGACAGCTTTGAGTTCACCGCGGAAAACCTCGGCTGGGCGAAGAAGTTGATCGACCGCTATCCCGCCGGCCGTCAGGCATCCGCGGTCATCCCGCTTCTGTGGCGTGCGCAGGAACAGAACGACGGCTGGGTGAGTGAACCGGCGATCCGCTATATTGCCGATCTCTTGGAAATGCCGAACATCCGCGTTTTGGAAGTGGCAACTTTCTACACCATGTTCCAGCTTCAGCCGGTCGGCAAGAAAGCCCACATCCAAGTGTGCGGCACGACGCCCTGCCAGCTGCGCGGCTCAGAAGATCTGATCAAGATCTGTAAATCCCGCATCGCGAAACACATGCACGAGATCTCCGAGGACGGCATGTTTTCATGGGAAGAAGTAGAGTGCCTGGGTGCCTGCGTGAATGCGCCGATGGTCCAGATTTTCAAGGACACTTATGAGGATCTGACCGAAGATAGCTTCAATAAGCTGCTGGACGATATTGAAGCCGGGAACGAAGTGACGCCCGGCCCGCAGAACGGCCGCCGTTTTGCCATGGCCGAGGGTGGGCAGACAAGCTTGACGGACATCGACGACAACACCAAGGGCACCTTGCCGGTCCCGCATGTCGTTGATGGCTCGGAAAAGGCCTCGCACCATTTTGCAGGCGCTGCCATCAAAATGG
>CALDSI010000449.1 GCA_937911395.1 uncultured Labrenzia sp. | reverse complement strand
ATCAGCAAGACAACGATGTTCAAGCACTTCCGCAACAAGGACGAACTCATTCTGGCAACCTTGCGGCTGCGGGATGAGACATTCCGCAACTGGATGCATCGGAAACTTGACCGGCACAAAGGCGCTCCGGATCAGCAACTTCTGGCGGTTTTCGAACTGTTGCAGGAGTGGTTCGACCAGCCGGATTTTCACGGCTGCTTGTTCATAAAGGCAGCCTCAGAGTTCTCCGACGGCGAAGCGGCGATCCCGGCGCAGGCGCGGGAACATAAACGGCTGCTGCTCAACGACTTGATTGGCTTGGCCAAGGCCGCCGGTTCAGATCTGCCGGATCAGTTGGGACGGCAGTTGATGCTTTTGATCGAGGGTGCAATCGTCGCAGCGCGCATGGGATACTCCCAAACACCGGCCCGCGATGCACATTCAGCTGCGACGGTGCTGATCGGACACGCTATTGGCAAATAAAAAAGCCGGGATGTCCCGGCCTTTCCTTGATGACATGCGGCTGACGGATCAGCGCTTCACGATGATTTTCGCGCCGACATCCACGCTCTTGTAAAGATGGATGACGTCTTCATTTGCCATCCGGATGCAGCCGGAAGAGACCGCTGAGCCGATCGTCCACGGTTCCGTGGTGCCGTGAATGCGGTACAAAGTGTTGCCAATGTAAAGCGCGCGTGCGCCCATTGGGTTGTTCGGACCGCCTTTCATGTGCGCTGGCAGGATCCGGCCCTTTTTCCGCTCACGGGCTCGCATTTGCGCCGGTGGTGTCCAGCTCGGCCACTCAGCCTTTCGGGTGACGCGATGTGTCCCGGCCCACTGGAAACCGTCCTTGCCGACACCGACGCCGTATTTCATGGCGCGGCCGTTGTCCAAGATGTGGTAGAGACGGCGCTCGGACGTGTCGATGACAATTGTGCCCGGGCTGTAAGGACCATCATAACGCACGCGCTTGCGCTTGATCGGCGACGGCCCGCCTGGATGATATTTCATGGTGAGCCAGCGTTTGCTCACCGGATCGAAGTACGTTCCTTGCGCACTGGCCGGGGTTTCGAACATGATCGCGCTGATCGCGACTGCCAAAACCAAATAAAAAAGTTTTCTCATAACATTTCCCCGTAAGCACCCAGCCTCCTGACGGAGAGGCGAATCCATATCTTCAAGGTAAAAAGACGTCCTTGCCGTACCGTTAACACTATTGGCGTAATCGAGGCGCGTCTTTCATCTCACGTATCTGTGATCGACCTATATCGGCCGATATTTGTGCCTCATTGGCAACAATTCATGCACGTCAGTACAGTCAAAACCGACGGCACACGCATAAGTTAGTCTTTGCAGTCACTCTTTTTGGTGATCCGGAACACACTTTGCCGCCGCTTTTCTAAAATTTCCAATCAATTCCCATGCGTCAGAGCCCGTGGCTGCGATCATACGGGTTGATTTCTGGCGATTGCCATCCATCAAGACGGCCATCCTGCGGCTTGAAGACTTCCATGAGCATTGGATGACAGGTCGCTGTGTCGCTGGAGTGCTCCGATCCGCAGTCTCCGCCAGGACAGGCGCTCATGACAGCGAGCAATCCGATTTCGGCAAAGAGTTCCAGATAATCTCCCGGCCGCACAGGGCTGGCTTTCATGAAGTACTGACCGGTGTCGCGGGTAAAACCGGTGCACATGAAGACATTCAGGACATCATGGACATGGGGTTCTGCGTCTTCCAAGCTCATGCCTTTGGTCTGTGCGAGCGCACGGGTCAAATTTGAATGGCAGCAATGGTGATAATCAGGACCGCCAAGCGCGCGGCCGGTATACGGGTCGCAGCGGGTGCCGATGACGTCGTGCACCGAGCCGCCGAATTCATCGATGCCATACCAGTCGAGGGTATCTGTGGTGACCGTTGCCAGCGGGCGCAGTGTCGGGAAGTTCGACCAGAGACGATCGCCGGTGGTCACATGCGTTCCATGGAGTGCCCGTGTTTTGCCGGAGTAAAACCGTTCGGTGAGATCCGCGCTGTTGAAGAGATTGAGGTCACCTACCTGCGGGCCTTCAATCGAGGTGATCTTCAAGAAACATCCGGCCGGGACTTCAATGCTCGCCGCTTCCCGTGGCGGCACCGTCACCTCGCCGATCTTTTCAGCCCCCTCGCGCGCCTTTGCATAGAGCGGCAGGTCGGGGGCAGGCAGGGTATCGTTCGGATAACAAATCACCGGGCGGATCGCGCGGCGGTCTGCAGCATCAACGGGTTGGGTCATCGGTGCGTCCAGCAAGGTTTGGCGATGGACGAGTTGTGGCTGGGGCCGGTCCGCTATGCAAGACCGGTTGTCTGAGAAAATGACCTGTGTCACATCAAAACTGGAATAGACCGGACGGTTCTATTCCGCCTGGATGTGACGACCATCACGTCATGAGGCGCACGCCTTGGATAGTCTTGTTTCAGTTGAACGGAAGATCCTTGGGAGGACATCATGGCACAGTACGGTGGAAGAAGAACTTCTCACATTCGTCAGATGTGCGTGGCTCTGAAACCGTTAAAGCGGACGGACGCCGAAACTTCAGGTGAGACGTTGAAATCCGACACTGAAGATCAGGATTGATGGTTTTGCTGTGCCGGGCGGGTTAGTCGGGTCTTGCGTGTGGTTATGGCGCGGAAACATCAACTCCCGCGGCCGAGTGCGCGTAGGCGCATGACATCTATGGCACCGATGTCGACCTCTATAAGGACGTCTTCGCCAATGTCCTTTGCCAGCTGGGCACTGAAACGTTCCAGATTCTCCTGTGCTTGCGCCAGTTTTTTGCGGTCGGCCAGAAGGGCGACCCGGATGAACAAATGGTCGTTGCGATAGCCAACATTGACCGTTTGGATCCGCACCTCGGTGCCTTTGGAACCAAAGGTGGGTTCCCGTTCCAGATTTTTGTTCACCAGCCGCAAGAGACGGTTTTTGACATAGATTTCGTGCAAGGCCGTGTTGAGCGGAGGCACAAGGAAGTAGCCGCCAAGCGACGCACCGCTCAGCAAAGCGAGACCCTTCTTCCACTGGCCATAGTTCTGCAAAAGAAACACCAGCGCAGCGACGATAATGATGCCGGCAAGGTTCGTTAAGAACAGCAGAGCCCCTCCAGCTGCGACATCGATGCCCGCATCCTGCAAACCGAACTCGTCGAGACGCAGACCGATCTCCGAGCTTGCCTTGCTGCCCAAGGCCAGGCCAATTCCGGCAACAGCAAGGGGAGGGACAAGGGCAACCGCGATCGCGACCCCGGCAATGGAATCGGCGATGCTGGGCCGGGTTTGCGCATAGGCGCCAGTGCAGCCGGCAGCGAGGGCAACGGCGAGATCAATCATCGACGGGCTGGTTCTTGCCAGAATCTCCGGTCCTACGATCCGGGCGCCGATAGCCATCACCCCAAGATACCCGATCGTTACCACACACACTGTTCCTGCCAGAACGGTAACAGCTGAACGTCTGATCAGTGCCCAGTCGTAGGTCGCTATGCCAAATGCGAGGCTCAGAATGGGCGCCATCAGGGGCGCAATGATCATTGCTCCAATCACTGTTGCAGTGCTGTTGGCAACCAGGCCCAACGTTGCCAGGACCGCGCTTAAGGAGAGCATCAGATAAAATGGGAAGTTGGCGACGGAGAACCGCTCCATGCGGGCCGCGAGCTCTTTTCCGTCCGTTTTTTCAGATGGCTCCGCATCTGGGCGGGGGCGGAACCACAATGCGTAAATCGGCCGTCGCACGGCGCACCTCATCGATCGCAAGCTGACGTAGGATGCGTTGATGTACAGCGGTTCTCAATCCTGTGAAATTTACGCTTAACCGAGCCGATGTGCGCAACTGTGCTCTTGCGCAAATTGCCTTGGCAAATACAGGGTCCGGCATCCAGCCCCAAAAACTCAGCCGCCAGGGTCATCCGGGTTCTGGGGCGGGTCAGTCTGCAGGCTCTTGAACTGAAGGTACAGGATTAAACCGACGAGGGTCATCAGCGAAACCGGCATCAGCAGTGGTGTGCTGCTAACCTCGCCGACAGCGGTAAGGGGCGTGGTGATGACCGTCGGCGTAATTCCTGCGCAGGTAGGTCCCAACTATGGTAGCGATGCGCTTTCCGCTTCATCCACCGCAGGTCGTGCCGATAACCTTTTCGAAATTTTCGTTTTTCAGGTCTTTCGGATCAATAAAATAGTTGATTTCGCCAACGTCACAGAAAAGCATGTTTGCACCGTAGTCTGAAAACACTTGAAGCAACAGCCATTGGTCATCAGATTGAGCATCGATATGCTGAACAGACGAAGGGTGCCCGAACATTTGGTGGTAAGTAATACAAGAAGGACTGGTGATCTCGGCATTACCATCTGAACTTGGAGACCTTCCGTTCCTGATTATCGAATGTGCTTCCCAATTTGTAGAGAATACTTCATCTGGAAGGATTTTTGACAGCTCCTCATTGGTGCCGGATCTTTTGACAGTTTCTTCTACGGCTTTGACAATGGCCTTACGTGTTAAACGGGAGGTCGTTATCTGGGTGTCTGACAATAATATCTCATTTATGAAAGAAACGAACTCCTCAGCCACATCGGGGGGTATCTTTGTTGTCGTTCGATTTGTAGACCATTCACACCAGTCATGAAATTCATCCAGGTTCATTTTTGCTTCTAGCGGACCGCTCCTCGCGGCCGTTAAGAGTACGTGTCTACAGGTCAACTCAATGACCATCGGTGCGAATGGAAATCGTGTCTCAGAATATGGCTTTAGAAGTTGGATTTTGTTATGCCCCCGTTTTTTTCCGGTGTCATAGAACAAAAAGTCCGTAACACTTGTAAAACTAGTGGAGACTGTCGAAGGAAAGATGCTGCGAAGTTGTTTGTCGTAAAAAATATTTTTTTGGTTCACTTAGCTGCTCGAAACTTGAAAAGGTAGGGAGTAACGCTCCGGTATTGTATTTATACTTGAGAATACAAGCGGCCATTCGGGAAATGATCTGAGTTCATAGTGTTCGGGTTTTGAAAATTCGTTATCAAAAAGATTGTATCCAGAATTTATCGGTGGAATGTCTTTGGGCGGCTGGACCGGAGTGCCCGATGACTTCGCATCGTAAATAACTCGAACATCATTATGCGGATGTTGATCATCTAAACCCCACTGCATCTCCTCGTCCAAACGGGCAAAGAACAACAGAGTACCTGCTTCCGGACACCCAGCTCGCTTCCATGGAACCTCAGCCAAATCTATTTGTGCAACAAAATGGAGAGGTGTGTTTTGTTGATAAATTACGTGTCCCCAAGGCGTACTACTCTCTTGCACCGTACGGGGCCATGACACTCCTGCTGGCAAATCTGGGCAACCTCCGACCTTGCTCCGGGAGTCTATTGGAACTCAGGTGGATATGGTCTGTAAGTGATGGCTGCCGGAACAGAGAAGTCTTCGACAATTTTTTCAAATGAATAAGGCGAACAGTCGATATCTGCTCCCGCGTTTGACTCTTTGACTGATCCCCGAGGTGGTGTAGCGGCACCTTTGAGGCGCTTCGCTTTTGCGGACAGGTAACGCCTGATGCCGTCATTAAATATTAAAAGTGTGCCGCATACTGCTAGAAGATAATATGCTGCCTTTCCCTCTAATAAGCCTAGGTTCAGAAATGCGGCCGCGATACTTATTCCAAACAATAAATAGAT
>CALDSI010000448.1 GCA_937911395.1 uncultured Labrenzia sp. | reverse complement strand
TACCGTCCTTATGGAACCGTCAGCAAGTTTGTGACGGAAGATGAAGTAATTCCGGTGCTCCTCCTTGGCGAGCCTGCGTTCCTCGGCAACCTGGTCCGCCGTCAGCTGGTTGATCTGCTGGATCCGCATGGTTGAGAGCGCGCCGGGGCCATATCCATAAAAATCATGCGCGAAAGTGTTTGCAAACGCGATCCGGCCGGTCTGCGGCTCAATGATCAGAAAAACATGCGGCAGCGCATTGTAATAGACTTCCAGGGGCGGAGTGAGATGGCTTTCAGCGGAGACTGCGGGTTTTGCTGGCGCAGTCAAAGCGAAGTGCATTGCAAACAGGCAAATTGCAGCAGCCCTTAAATCCCTATTTCTGCTCCGCATTCCCTCGTCGCTTTTCACAAATATCAAAAGTTGCAAATTGAGCCGTTGAGGATAATTCTGATTGTTTTCAAAACGATTGACGAGAAAGATTCAAAACACGCAGACGCGCGATAAAGTCTGTTTACTTTTCATGCGGTTGTCGCGGCTGTTTGTGCCGCAGATGTTCAACCAGGTGGTCAAACACGATCCGGATCCGCCGGCTGGTATGCAGTTCTCTGTGGGTGACCAGCCAAACCGGGAAGTAGACTTCCGTCAAATCATCAAACGCTGGAACGAGTTCCGGGCAGCAGGCGGCAATTTCGTCTGCCATGATGCCGAGCCCAAGGCCGCGGCGGACATATTCCCAGGCAACGGCGCCGCTTGGGGAACTCAGTTTTATGTTCGCTTCTGTCACAGGCAGGCCCATCGCCCGCAGATGGCCGACCAGTTGCGGATTGTCGTCAAAGCCGATGAAGTCGTGAGCACCGGCATCTTTCATCGACTGGCCGTCGCCAAATCGGCTCAAGTAAGATCTTGCGCCATAAACCTTGGCGGAGGCATCGTAGAGCTTGCGGGCATAAAGGTCCGGATGGTCCGGCTCGACGTGGCGAATGGCAATGTCCGCTTCGCGGCGGCGCAAATCGCTCAAGGAATTGGTGCATCGGATACGGATCTCGATCCCGGGTGCTTTTGTCCTCAGATCTCTCAGAATTTCCGGCAACAGATAGATCCCGAGAACGTCTGTCGTTGAGATCGTCACCATCCCCTCGATTTGCTGGGATTGTCCGGATGCGGACAGAGAGACCCGGCTTGCTGCCTCGCCCATTGCCCGGACATGTTCAGCAAGTTCCACACCGGCTTCGGTGAGAACGAGCGATTTGGAGACCCGCTCAAACAGCGTGACGCCCAAGGTCTCCTCAAGCGCGGCCACCTGCCGGCTGAGGGTTGGCTGTGTCAGGTTGAGAGCGCGAGCCGCCGCAGAAAGGGAGCCTTCTTCTGCCGTTACCAAAAAAGCGCGGGCCTGGTTCCAGTCGAAAGTGATGCTCTGCCAATTCATACAAATATGTATATCAACTCCCCGGATTTAGGCAATTTGTATTCATTTATCTTGGGTGTAGAGAAGCTGCAAAGGAGACGTGGCCATGAGATTTTGCTGGCTGACCGGACCGCTTCTGACTGTGGTCCTCTCGATACTGGAATTTTTCGCATCACCGACCGGCGGCCGGGACATTGGCCGGGCGATCTTGCGTCATGTCGGCCTGCGCGGTGGCAATGGAAAAACGAAATGAGTTTAGATTTCAACGACGTAAAGATCCCGGTGTTTGAACGCTGGTTCGGCTCCTGGCAGGTCTCGGTCAACCGGCGCGGCTTTGCCACCTCCGAACTCAGCGCCGCGTATGATGCCGAAGCAGCGCTTTGGGAACAGAAGATCGCGAGGCTCGGGTTTCCCGGCGGCTACAGACGACTTGTGCGTGCGGTTCTTCCAGCGCTTTCTGACGGGGGCGGGCAGCAATTGGACGTGCTGGATTGCGGGATCGGAACAGGTACTCTGTCCCTGGCCTTCGCCGCGGAAGTCCGCCAACCCTATGCCTTATCCGCTGTTGATATCTCACCGTGCATGCTGTCCGAAGCCTGCGGCAATCTTCGAAACACCGGTGTGAGCGTTGACGCGTCAGTCTCAGACATTCGCGACATGCCGCACCCCGGCAACAGGTTTGATTTGGTCATGTGCGCGCACGTGATCGAACACCTGCCGGACCCAAAGGCAGCCTTGCAAGAGATCCACCGGGTTTTGAAGCCGGGCGGACACCTGTTGTTGGTTGCGACGCGGAAATCCTGGATTGGTGCGTATATTCAACTGAAGTGGCGGACGCACCGGTTGAGCCACAACAAAATCGCCGAATGGCTCTACGAAAGCTGCTTTGAAGTGCTTGAGTTTCCGGATACCGGGCAGGGCCGCTGGAGGCAGTCCTGGAGCACAGCCTTTCTCGCCCGCAAGATCATCAATTGACGGAGCAGGGGAGCAGCCCGCCGGCAAGCTCTGTTTTCCTGACCAAATGAACTGGATAGACTGACCATGACAACCACCTGGACGAACGACATGACGCCCTCCATCACCTTCTGGGACAAAGTCGCCCGCAAGTACGCCAAGAGCAAGATTGCAGATGAAGCAGCGTACCAGAAGACCTTGCAGCGGGTGACTGAACACCTTGGACCAAATGACAAGGTTCTTGAACTTGGCGCCGGGACGGGTTCCACGGCGCTGCGTTTGGCTGGAAGCGTGAAAAGCTATCTGTCGACCGATTTTGCGCCCGGTATGATGGAAATCGCGGAGGAAAAACTGGTAGCGGCGAGAGCTGAGGGAAATGCGCCCGAAGGCTTGTCGTTCCTTGCCGCGGACGGGTTCGCTCCACGCTTGACCACCGCTGCCGGCGATGAGGGGTTTGATGCCGTCCTGGCGTTTAACTTCCTTCATCTGGTGGAAGGACCCGAGGCGCTTCTTAGTCGTGTCAACGGGCTTCTCAAACCCGGTGGGCTTTTCATCTCAAAGACGGTCTGCCTGAAATCAAAAGCCTGGCTGTATGTCCCGATGATCAAGGTGATGCAGCTCTTCGGCAAGGCACCGTATGTCTCGATGCTCTCAACGGATATGGTCAACGACATGATGACGAAGGCCGGGTTTGAGATCATCGAAACCGGTCTCTACCCGGCACCACGCAGCCACTTTGTGGTCGCTCGGAAGGTTTGATGTTGTTTGAAAACGGTGCGGGTACACTGGAACTACTATCAAGGAATTTCAAGTTCCGGTCTAAATGCTCGCGCAGACTTCATGGCAAGTCCTCTGGATAGAAAGTGCCCTGCTCCGGTCTCGATCTCTAGCCAGGCCCTTCTACCGGACGACGCAAGTGCCTCTCGCATTCTTGCAGCTTGTGCGATTGGGGCTCGGTCATCTTGTTTGCCGTGGACCAACAAAACATCGCTGAGACAGTCTTGGACGAAATTGATTCCGGATCTCTCTTCAAATGCTTCCGGAACGTTTCCGGCCTCGGAATAGACGTTTGATCGGATGGCTTGCGTCAGTTCCTTGTCACCACCGGGAGCCCCGTTCTCAACCCATTTGACCCATGCGTCCATACTGTAAATCCCAGACTGTAAGATGATAAGCGTCGGGTCCGTATGATAATTCCTGAACGCACAGGCTGTTGCGATTGCCCCTCGGCTGACGCCCCAAACGATGGTTTGATCCGGTTCCGCACCATTATCCAGAAGGTATGAATATGCCGTTGTAATTGCGTTTTGCGTGCGAGGACCGCAATAGTCTGGAGGGCCGGTGCTAGCTCCATATCCGGGTTGTGAAACAGCTGACGCGATCCAACCTTTTCCCACAATGTGATCAGCCATTTGTGCTGACATGGCGCCATGAGCGCCAACCCTCGCGCCTCCTTGGTGCCCATGGACCAATAGTAAACACCCTTTGATAGGTTCGCTTGGAATAGCTGATATCAGTTCAGCCAAATCGCTACCAGAGACAAGGTGTTTGGTTTCAACGCGGGTCAATGCAAGGCGATCTACTAAAAGTGGAGAGATGAATTATATAGCCCTTTGATTGTATTCTGGCAACGTTTTGTAATGGTTAGCAATATTGCAGATTTGCTGCCTCCCGCACCAGATCGGCAATCTCGGTCAGCTGGCCTGCGAGCGGGCTGGATTTTCGCCAAACCATGCCGAGGGTGCGGGCTGGTTCCGGCGGCTCGAAACGGCTGACTGCGACGTCGGCCGACCGCGTTTCGACCGGAACTGCCATTTCCGGAATGAAGGTCACGCCCATTCCGGCATTGACCATTTGAACGAGTGTCGACAGTGAGCTGGCGTCGAGTACTTCCCGCGGACGCCCGGCTTGGATGTCGCAAAAGGAGAGGGCCTGGTCGCGAAAGCAGTGGCCTTCTTCCAACAGCAAAAGCCGCATCTCCTTGAGGCTGTCCGCGCTGGGCACCGGAAGATTGGCCTCATTGCCTGGCCGGACGAGCACGAAGTTTTCTTCAAACAGCGGCGTTTCTGCAAGACCCGGTTCGGAAACGGGCAAGGCCAGGATGGCTGTATCAAGCCGGCCATCATTCAGTTCCTGAACAAGCTTTGGTGTCACGGTCTCGCGTACATGGATATCCAGCCCCGGATAGCGCGCTGTCAGGCGGCTAACGACCTGTGGCAACAAATACGGTGCGACCGTTGGTATGACGCCAATCCGAAGCCGGCCTTCCAGCGTTTCCTTGGATGCACGGGCAAGGTCACCCAACTCGTCAGCGGAGCGCAGGATCGCCCGCGCCCGTTCTACCGCCTCCTCACCAAATCCCGTTAGAGACACCTGTCGAGCGGTCCGTTCAAACAACGGTGCGCCCAAAACCTCCTCCAATTCCTTGATCTGCATGGAAAGGGCCGGCTGAGAAATGGCGCAGTCTTCCGCCGCTCGGCCGAAATGGCCGTGCCGGGCAAGGGCTTCGAAATAGCGGAGTTGTTTAAGAGTGATGTTTATCATCAGGAAAACTTATCATCACTATTAGAAAATACAACTTCTCCTGATATAGCTTCCCTGCTACTTTAGAATTGTTCTCACATGAAGGGCCCTCACAGGCGCCTCTTATGAGCGAAACATTTCGAATGCGGATGCATGTTCGCCCCATCGGGCCGTGCATCACATATTGATGGCTGATGCCACAGGGAGACATTTATGGACGCGAAAGTGGAAGGCGCCGGCGGGTGCCCGGTCATGCATGGCAGTTTGACCGAGACCGGCAAGACCGTCACGGATTGGTGGCCGAAGACCCTTAACCTGGACATCCTTCATCAACACGATACCAAGTCCAACCCGCTGGGCGAAGACTATGACTATCAGGAAGAGTTGAAGAGCCTCGACTTCGGCGCGCTGAAAGAGGACATGAAGGCGCTGCTGATCGACAGCCAAGACTGGTGGCCGGCCGACTTTGGCCACTACGGTGGTCTAATGATCCGCCTTGCGTGGCACTCTGCCGGGTCCTACCGGATTGCCGATGGCCGCGGTGGTGGTGCTGGCGGGAACATCCGCTTTGCGCCTTTGAACTCATGGCCGGACAACGGCAACCTCGACAAGGCTCGCCGCCTTCTGTGGCCGCTGAAGAAAAAGTACGGCAACAAGGTTTCCTGGGCTGACCTGATCTTGTTTGCAGGGACCGTTGCCTACGAATCCATGGGCCTGAAGACTTACGGTTTTTCCTTTGGCCGGGAAGACATCTGGCATCCGGAAAAAGACGTTTACTGGGGTGCGGAAAAAGAGTGGCTCGCTCCAAGCGAAGAGCGCTACGACAACCTGGATGATCCGTCCACGCTGGAAAACCCGCTTGCCGCGGTTCACATGGGTCTCATCTACGTGAACCCGGAAGGTGTCAACGGCCAGCCGGACCCGCTGAAGACCGCAGCGCAGGTCCGTGAGACTTTTGGCCGGATGGCTATGAATGACGAAGAAACCGCAGCGCTGACTGCCGGTGGCCACACTGTTGGCAAGGCGCACGGCAATGGCGATGCCGAAGCACTCGGACCGGAGCCGGAAGGCGGAGAAGTTGCTGACCAGGGCTTCGGGTGGATGAACCCGAACATGAAGGGCGTTGCGTCGAACGCCGTCACATCCGGCATTGAAGGCGCCTGGACAACCAACCCGACCGTCTTCGACATGGGTTATTTCGAGCTTCTCTTCGGCTATGAGTGGGAACTTACCAAGAGCCCGGCAGGCGCCAACCAATGGAAGCCGGTCGATATCAAGGAAGAGCACATGCCGGTCGACGCATCGGATCCGTCCGTGCGCCGCATGCCGATGATGACCGATGCCGACATGGCCATGAAGATGGACCCGGCCTATCGGGCGATCTGTGAAAAGTTCATGGCTGATCCGGACTACTTCAAGGAAACCTTTGCACGCGCCTGGTTCAAGCTGACCCACCGCGACATGGGCCCGAACGTCCGCTACATCGGCCCGGATGCACCGGAAGAAGAGCTGATCTGGCAGGACCCGGTTCCGTTCGGTCCGTTCAACTATGACATCGGCGGTTTGAAAGCTGCGATTGCCGCAACGGATCTGAGCGTTTCCGAACTGGTGGCAACCGCCTGGGACAGCGCCCGCACGTTCCGTCAGTCGGATCTGCGCGGCGGGGCCAACGGTGCGCGCATCCGTCTTGCGCCGCAAAAAGATTGGGAAGGCAACGAGCCGGCCCGCCTTGCAAAGGTTCTGGATATTCTGGAGCCGCTGGCCGAGAAATTTGGTGCCTCTGTTGCAGACACCATCGTTCTTGGCGGCAACGTCGGTATCGAGAAGGCTGCCAAGGCTGCCGGGTTCGACATCGAAGTTCCGTTCGAGCCTGGCCGCGGCGATGCCATCGACGAGATGACCGATGGGGACAGCTTTGCCCCGCTGGAGCCGATCCATGACGGGTTCCGCAACTGGGTCAAGAAGGACTATGCAGTTGCAACGGAAGAGCTGCTGCTCGACCGCGCCCAGCTGCTGGGTCTCACCGGACCGGAAATGACGGTTCTGGTCGGCGGTATGCGTGCGCTCGGCACCAACCATGGTGGCGCCAACCATGGTGGCGCCAAGCATGGTGTCTTTACCGACCGGGAAGGTGCTCTGACGACAGACTTCTTCGTCAACCTGACCGACATGGGCAACAGCTGGATCCACACTGGTGACGGCCAGTACGACATCCGTGACCGCAAGACCGGAACCACCAAGTGGACCGCATCCCGTGTGGATCTGGTCTTCGGCTCCAACTCCATCCTGCGGGCCTATGCGGAAGTCTACGCCCAGGACGACAGCCACGAGAAGTTCGTCTTCGACTTCGTGGAAGCCTGGAACAAGGTCATGAACGCGGACCGTTACGAACTGGCGTAACCAGGGCGTCTTTTATTCAAGGCACTTAAGACCGACGCCTCGGACCCTGTCCGGGGCGTTTTTTGGTTTGCACTTCATGAGGTGTGGTGTAGCTTAGCTGCAACCTTCCAAAACTGAACCTCCAACAGGTAAAAATGAATCTCGCCATTCACCGCCGTTTGCTGCCGGAGTTTGGGACGACCTATGGCCCGGCGGGCGAGGGGCCGTTTCCCGCTGTGCTGATTCTGCATGGATCGGAAGGTGGACTGTCCGGTTGGTCCCACAGAACCGCAACACTGTTCGCCGCTCATGGGTTTCTGGCCTATCCGCATGCCTATTCGGTAGGCGGAAATGCCTGGAACGCGGGTGCAATTGAAAACGTTCCGCTGGACCGGACGGTTGCAGCTCTTCATGCCTTGCGCCGGTTCTCAGCCTGCAACGGCAAAGTTGGCCTCTATGGGGTCTCGCGCGGAGGCGAGCAGGCGCTTCTGGTGACAGCGCTGATGGCAAAAGAGGGGCTTGCCCCGCTCCCTGATGCCGTAGCCGCCCATGCGTCAGCCGATGTCATTTGCGGGGCGTTCGATGCGCGGTCCTACCGGGACAGCGGCGATCCGGGGTGGCAGGCATGGGACCTGGCAAAACGGGCTTGGACATGGAAGGGAACGTCCGAAGGCCTGCTTCCGACCACGCCGATTGAGTTGGAGGCCTATTCGGGTCCCGTCATGCTGTCCCACGGCACGAAAGACCGGGTCTGGAGTTCCAGCATGACAAAACGTCTGGCCGAACGCCTGAAAGCCGCAGGCCGGCATCCGAATGTTCATCTTTACAAGGGGCAGGATCATTTGCCGGATTCGGCCGGTGAGAATATGCACAATGAGCTTTTGCTGAGTTTCTTTTCCCGACATCTCTATTGATCCAGCAGCGCTGACCCAACCGCATACTACCGGCTGCCAGACTTAAGAGGCTTGTATGATCAACAGCTAGACTGCGGCAGCGGGCAGTCTCCGATCCAGATATGCGGAGGGGTTCGGCGTTTGCGTCATCATTGTTTCGCGCCATGAGACCTGTTCAGAATTGATGATAGCAAGTTCCCAAACGCAACCAATTACTGGTCTGGTTATTGTATTTAATGGTTCTTTAGAACCATGGAATTGGCGAAAATTATGCTGACAGAGAACAGATCCGTACGTCCACCAGTGCGCAGAGATCGTTAATCCGGTTTGACCAGGATGAATAATGAGGAAGCCAAGCCCGTTGCT
Source organism: uncultured Labrenzia sp. (assembly GCA_937911395.1). Lineage (GTDB taxonomy): Bacteria > Pseudomonadota > Alphaproteobacteria > Rhizobiales > Stappiaceae > Roseibium. The sequence continues at coordinate 5,541 of CALDSI010000448.1, read as the reverse complement.
TTCTCCCATGTCTTCCATTCGTTTCAACACGTCTTTTTCCAAAAACTGGCGTGCAAACGCTTGTGTATCTTCTCCAATCTCTTGGTCTGTCGCAACGAGTCCATAAATCTTGAGTGCGATTGGTCCAAATGTCCAAATTCCAAGATCAGAAACAGTTCGCGGTTGGTAGACTTCGTGGAATGGCGAGGCCATGCAATTTCTCAAGAAAGAGTGGAAACCCTTTTAATTTGGTATTGGAGAGGAAGGTAGCCGTCAACGGCCGCCATCCGCACGAACCCTGATCAAAGGCGAATTTCATAGTTTCGTCACACCCTCTATGTTGCACTGCGATAAAGTGGTGTAGGTTACGCATTGCGACGCGTGATCTGCCGTGTCTGTTCGGTAAATGTCCGGGGCAGGCACTACTTCAGGAGCCGTGCATTCATGTTCGATTTAACTGGTCAAAAAGCCCTCGTCGTCGGGGTCGCGAATGATCAATCCATTGCATATGGCTGCGCCAAGGCCTTCAAGGCGCAAGGCGCGGATTTGGCCATCACCTATTTGAATGAAAAGGCGGAGCCTTATGTCCGCCCTCTGGCTGAAGAGCTGGGCGCTGACATCATCATGCCGCTGGATGTGCGCAGCGAAGACCAGCAGGACGCCCTGTTCGATGAGATTTCCGAAAAGTGGGGCCAGCTCGATACGATCCTGCATTCCATTGCCTTTTCAAAAAAGGAAGATCTGCATGGCCGGGTGATCGATTGCTCTGCTGACGGGTTTGGTCTGGCGATGGATATCTCCGTTCACTCGTTCTTGCGGTTGATCCGCCGGGCAGAACCCTTGATGCCCCATGGCGGCACCTGCATGACAGTCTCTTTCATGGGGGCTCAGAAAGTCATCGACAATTACGGTGTCATGGGCCCTGTCAAGGCCGCGCTGGAAGCGGCTGTCAGGTATGCGGCATCGGAACTCGGCCCCAAAGGCATCTCCGTGCACGCGCTTTCGCCTGGACCATTGAAAACACGGGCAGCGTCCGGAATTGCCGAGTTTGACGAACTCTTGGACGACGCTGCCAAGCGTGCGCCGACCCACCATCTTGCGACCATCGAGGATACCGGGGCTTATGCCGCGTTCCTTGCAAGCCGCGAAGCGTTTAATGTAACCGGCGGTGTTCATCCCATCGACGGCGGTTACAGCATTATCGGATAGGAGGTTCTCATGAAGGACATTTTTGACGCGTTTGAAAAAGGCCAGAACGAGTTCCTGAACTCTATGAACGACGCCACAGCCTGGGGACCTTCCGAGCGGTTTACGGCACTGCAAGCCCAAGGAACCGAGCTCTCCAATCTTGCAGAGCTGATGGGGCGCGGCCTTTCCAAGCACTTTGAGAAGATCACAGCGGATCACAAGGGCCGCTGGCAGCTGGGCCTCGCCGACATGGGCAAGGCGGTTGAAGATCTTACCGATGCCCAGCGGGAGGGAACGCTGTTCGATGCCTGGCAGTCCTATTGGAAGGATGCCGCGCAACGGGCCGTGCTGACCATGGACGTGTTGCGCCAGCGCGGTGACATCTTTTTGGAACACGAAGAAGCGGGATGCCCGCCGGTCCTGATCTACGATTATGACGTGGTCATGGATGGCGCAGAACTGCCGCGGCCATGCTGTTATCAGCTCCTCCGGATCAAGGCGCCCGAAGATGGCGACCACCGTGAAATGAAACCTTGGAAGCGGCCCTTTGTGATCATCGATCCGCGGGCCGGTCACGGGGCAGGCATTGGCGGTTTCAAGCCGGACAGTCAGGTTGGTGTTGCCCTGCGCGACGGCCATCCGGTCTATTTCATTGCCTTCAAACGCATGCCGGAAAAGGGCCAGACGTTGGCCGATGTGACCCATGCCGAAGCGGCCTTCGTGCGCCGCATCATGGAAGAGCACCCAGACGCGCCGAACCCGATCATCACCGGCAACTGCCAGGGCGGCTGGGCCACCTTGCTGCTTGCCGCGACCAATCCGGATTTGACGGGGCCGATCGTCTTGAATGGGGCACCGGTCTCGACCTGGGCCGGGCGGGTCGGTGAGAACCCGATGCGCTACAACGGCGGCATTCTGGGTGGCACCTACAATGCCATGTTCTACTCAGATCTGGGGCACGGCGTCTTCGACGGCGCCGACATCGTGCAGAACTTCGAGATGCTGAACCCGGCACGGAACTACTTCGGCAAGTATTACGACCTTTATTCCAAGGTCGACACCGAGCCGCATAGGTTCCTGGAATTCGAGCGCTGGTGGGGTGGCTATTTCCTCCTGAACGAAGCCGAAATGAAATGGATCGTCGAGCAGCTTTTCGTCGGCAACAAGCTGTCCAAGAACGAGGCCCAGCTGGAGCCGGGCCGCAACATCGACATCAAGCAGATCCGCGCGCCGATCATTGCCTTTGCCAGTTTCGGCGACAACATCACGCCGCCGCAGCAGGCGCTGAACTGGATCCTGGACACCTACACGGACGAGCGGGAGATCGCGATCCGGGGCCAGCGCATCATTTACATGGTGCACGATCAGGTGGGGCACCTTGGCATTTTTGTATCGTCCAAGATCGCCAAGAAGGAACACACCGAGGTCACCTCGACACTCAAGACCATCGAGGCGCTTGCACCGGGTCTTTATGAGATGACCATCGACGACTATGAGGGCGGCCTCATGGAGCGCGAATTCACGGTGTCCTTCCATGAACGCAAGATGGAAGACCTGATGAAGATCGACGATGGCCGCGACGACGAAATTCCGTTTGCAGCAGTGGCCAGAGCGTCCGAGCAGCAGGCCGAATTTTATGATGTGGCGGTACGCCCCTTCGTTCAGGCAGGAGTGACCGAGCAAAGCGCCGAATTGCGCCGCAAAACCCATCCTTTGCGGGTTCAGCGCGCGATGATGTCGAGCCTCAATCCAATGTTTGGCGGCTTACCTGGTATGGCGGAACGGGTCAAAGAGGATCGCACGCCGGCGGATGCAAACAATCCCTTCTCTGAAATGGAACGTGTCAGTGCTGCCATGATCGAGCAGTCTCTGGACCTCTTCCGGGACCTCAGGGACACTTGGTATGAAAATCTCTTCTATACGGTGTGGGGCTCGCCCTACATGCGCTGGTTCGGCCGGACCCATCAGCCGGGCCGGACATTGAAACGCAAGGAAGATTTGCGCAGCCTGCCGCCAGTGCAAGCCGCGCTCATGCATATTGAGGAGGGCGGGTTCTGCGAGGCGGTAATCCGGATGCTGATCCTTCTCGCCGACAGCCGCGGCAATGTCCGCCGCGACCGGCTCGAACGCTCCGCACGGGTTCTGACCCAAGACGAGCCGTTCAAGTCGCTGTCACCGGATGCGCGCAGCTTCATGCTGCAGGAACAAACGCTTATTGTCGAGTTCGCCCGCGAGCAGGCGATCGAAAGCCTGCCGAAACTGCTGAAGACCAAGGAAGACCGCGAAATGGCCTCCAAGGTCGTGCGTTACATTCCGGGCGCCATCGACGAGATGACGCCGCATACTCTGGAGATGGTTCAGACTTTCCAAAGTGTACTGGGTCTGCCACCGGTCTCTGAAGACATCACGTCCGATCCGCTGGTCTCCAATGAAGCAGGTGCGCCGGGTGAAGACGGCGACACACCGAAGGTGACGGAGAAGGCAGCGTCCGCGAGCCCCGCACCCCAAAAGGCCTCCGCGCCCAAACGGGCTGCGCGAAAGGCTCCGGCGAAACCCGCGGCTGCGCGCAAAGCTTCTCCCCGGAAGCCGCGCAACACCGCCGGCAAAAAAGAGGAGCCGGCTGAATAGTCTGGCCTTCTTTTCGAACAAGTGCTCCAAAGGCATGCTGAGGGATCGGTTTCTTAGCCGATCTCTCGGTTGCTCCTCAAATCCTTGTAGCACACGGTCGTGGCATCAAGATCGCCGAGGCTGCCATAGGCGTAGTCCGGAATGACGCCGACTTTCTGATAGCCGCAGGTCGGGTAAAGATGTTCTGCCCGGTCGCCCGTGACCGTATCGAGGACGAGCAGCCATCGCCCCAGCGAGTGCGCCAGTTTATCAATCGCGGCCATGAGTTCCCGGGCGATGCCTTTCCTCCGATGGTCCGGGTGAACCATGAGTTTTGCAACCTCTGCCCGGTGCGGACCATTGTCCTGCGGGGCAAGGCAGAGCATCACCACACCGGCAATGTGGCTCTCTTCACGCGCGATGATCATATACGCCGCGCCATGTGCCATATCATCAAGCCGGGAACGCCAAAACTGCTGCGCTTTCTCTGAGCTTAGCGGAAGAATGAAGCCGATTCCGGCACCATCTTCGACACAGCTTTTCAGGAGTGCGCCGAGGTCTGATAGAACCCCATTCGCATCTTCTGCTGTGAGCAAATGAAGGGGCGCGTCCGGTTTAAACTGCGGCATGGTTTGTTCTGATCTTTTGGGTGTGTCTTCTGTCATGGAGTAATCACCGTCAGGAGATAACGTGCCGGCTCGGAGCCGGTCGCGTGATAGGCATTTGGGGCGTTCAGCCGGAAGCGGAGACAGTCGCCTGGGGCGAGGTCATGCCGTGTGTCCCCAAGTGTAACAGTGAGCGCGCCGGACAGAAGTACCAGGTGATGCTCAAGATCGGGGAGGGGCGGGGCCGCATAGGAAATGATGGCGCCGGCTGGAAGCGTGCCCTCAATGACGCTGCCCCGGAAACCGGAGATCGCCGGGGACACGCTGCGCCGCTGAAATCCGGTTTCAAGATCCCTCCAGACCGGTTGGTCAGTCGGTGACAGCTTTGCATCATGTGCTGCTGTGCCGAAGCCAAAAAGATCAGCAACAGTAACGCCAAACGCGGTCGCTAAGCGCCCAAGTGCAGCAGCGGTCGGACTGGTGTCGCCGCGTTCGACACGGGACAGAGTTGCCCGGCTGATGCCGGATTTTTCCGCCAATTCATCCAGCGACAATCCCTTCGCCTTGCGCAGGCCAATTAGGCGTTGTGCGAGATCCTGATCGTTCATACCGCCTCCTCAATAATGAGAATATTCTCATATATGAGAAATATTGGACATGCCACCAAAAAAGCCAATGCGCTGGAGTGGCGCATTGGCTGCATGTCGATTTCACGGTTGATTGAGGCAGGTGCAGTCTTTGGCCTAGAACATGTCTTCGGCAGTAGTCAGACCAAGAACCATCCAGTCCTGCATCCCGCCGCGGTAGTAAAAGATCTTCGCGACTGGATAACCCTCCCGCGCCATGGCCTTGATGGCAACGGGACTTTGAGGACAGGCCGGGCCATTGCAGAAGGCGATGACGTTTTCTGCCGCAACGCACTCCCAAGCGCCTTGTTCGCCCTCGCAGCCGAGTTCATCAAGACGCATGGCGACTTCCGTGTAAGGGATATGAATGCTGCCCGGAATCGTTGCTTGCGTCCGCCACTCCATCGTCCGCATATCAACGACCTTTGCGGTCCCGGATTTCAAGGCTTCGATGACTTCAAGTTCGCCAACCGGTGTCACACCCGGAAGCGGAACCATCGGCTGCAGGACGCCGCCAATAAGGGCCGCTTCCGTTT
>CALDSI010000447.1 GCA_937911395.1 uncultured Labrenzia sp. | reverse complement strand
ACATGTTCCTTGTCCGGCTGCCGGACAGCCTCAAGCACACAGTCTGTGAAGGCGTCGAGATCTTCCAGCGGCAGGAACACTTCGGCAACGGTCAGTCCGACCACGTCGGTTGCTGTGAGCCCAAAGATTGCTTCAGCACCGGGATTGAACGACGTCAGCACCCCATGCGGATCAATGGTTATGATGCCGTCGCGGGATGAAGCGACAATATCATCTGTCATCGCCGCCGGAAAAATCTGCGTTTGATCCGGGTCAGTCAAAAGGGCACCGGGCTAGTGCTGAACCGCTGCGGGTTGCCGGGAAAACTGAAATTGATGTGGTCACAGAAGCAGTCAATCTGGATGTGCAAGTATCGATATGCGGCCTACATAGCCGCATCTAACCCACTCGCGCCACCCGTCTCGCACCGTGGTCCACTGTAGAGGCGGACTTACGCCACCTCGAACCAGTCCATCATGCCGGAGGCCGCATGGCCAAGCATGTGGCAGTGAACCTGCCATTTGCCGGGCCTGTTGGGCGTCGAACGCGAAACCAATCCATTTTGAACAATAGGGTATGGAGATGGGACTTCAAATTGCGGAAAAGTCAAACCCGTACCGTGTAGAAGCGCTGCTGATGAGAAAGCGCTCGTTTTCAGACCGTTACCCGTGTTACGAGCCGGTTGAACAGAAGAATTGACCGGGAGTGGGTTTTGACTGAAATCGTCGTTATTGCAGCTGTCGCCAAAAACGGGATCATTGGCGCCGACAATGATATGCCCTGGCGGTTGTCATCCGATCTCAAACGCTTCAAAGCCATGACCTTGGGCAAACCGGTCATCATGGGCCGGAAGACATTTTTGTCTTTTGGCGGCAAACCTCTGCCCGGCCGCCCGCATATCGTGATATCGCGAGATCCTGAGTATAAGCCTGACGGTGCCGAAGCGGCGACCTCTCTTGAAAGCGCGATAGACCGCGCGCGTCAAATCGCTGCAGCCACGTCCGTAGATGAGATTGCGATCATCGGCGGTGGTCAGATTTATGCTCAAGCGATGGACTTGGCTGATCGTCTGGAAATCACCGAGGTCGCTGCCGAACCCATCGGAGATACGCGGTTCCCTGAGATTGATGCAGCCATCTGGTCGGAAACTACCCGGGTATCCGGAGAGCAAATGGCAAAGGACAGCGCACCGTTCACCTATGTGACCTATCGGCGCAAATGAGCACTCACGTAATCTGTGGAGACAATTTTGAAGAATAAGCTTAACGGCGCCTGGAACGGATTTGACGCTTTAAGCCCGCGGGACGTGCATGATCTCTTAAAGCTTCGGCAGGACGTGTTCATGTTGGAACAAGACTGCCTTTTTCCGGAAATCGATGGCAAAGATCCGGACACCGAGCATTATTTCCTGCGCGATGCGGAAACCGGCGCGCTCGCCGGCGCAATCCGTTTGTCGTCCAGTGGTGAAGGTGCGATCAGAATTGGCCGTGTCGTTGTGGCGCAGTCCCATCGCGGCCTTGGTCTTGGCCGGGATTTGATGCTGGCGGGCATGGAAAAGGCACGGCAAATTGCGCCAACTGGACAAGTCCATCTTTCCGCGCAGGCTCATCTTGAAAAATTCTATGCATCCCTTGGGTTTCGGACGGTTTCAAAAGTCTATTTGGAAGACAATATTCCCCACATCGATATGATCGCGGCGCTTTAAACTCGCCAGAGGACCTTTCAAGTCCGGTTCAATACCTAATGGGGCTTGAAAAATGACGGCAAATAGCCCACCTGCGGTCCGGGATGATCACGTTGTTCATATAGTGGGAAGCCGTGTGCTGCGTTGAAAGCACATAGTAACCTCCCTATAACCTACGTTGAGTCAGAACGGGCGAAAGCCCAAATCCAGCCGCGGGTATCGTGGCTGGAGTTCACAGAAGGAAATCTTGATGCCTTGGAGCAATCAGTCAGGTGGCGGTGGTGGCCCCTGGGGTGGTGGAAACAACGGCGGCCCATGGGGCGGCGGTGGAGGAAACAACAACGGTCCGTGGGGCGGTGGTCCCAACCGGGGCGGTGGCGGAGGCGGAGGCAATCCGCCTGACCTTGAAGAACTCCTGAAACGCACCCAGGACCGCATGAAAAACGTCCTGCCAGG
>CALDSI010000446.1 GCA_937911395.1 uncultured Labrenzia sp. | reverse complement strand
GAATGGCTGCCGGGCAAGGCGCTCGCGCTGTCTGAAAATTGCTTTCCGGAAGCCGCACTTGGTCCAACACCGAACATCTACCCGTTCATCGTCAATGATCCGGGTGAGGGGGCGCAGGCCAAGCGGCGGACATCCGCTGTAATCGTTGATCACTTGACCCCGCCGCTCACCCGTGCGGAAAGCCACGGCGTAGCCGAAGAGCTCGAGACCCTGCTTGATGAGTACTACCTTGCAAGCGGTGTCGATCCTCGGCGCCTTAAGGCGCTGACCCGGGACATTCTGGATGCGGCCAGCCGGCACGGCCTCGACAAGGACATCGGCATCACCGACGAGATGGATGAAGACACCCGTCTTGCCCGGCTCGATGCGCATTTGTGTGATTTGAAAGAGCTTCAGATCCGCGACGGCCTGCATATCCTGGGCGAGAGCCCGGAGGGCGACCTTCTGACTGACCTGCTTTCTGCGCTGGTGCGGGTCCCGCGTGGCGGTGAGGCGCGGCAAAACAGCTTGCAGCGGGCGATTGCAGAGGATTTGGGATTATCCCCGACTTCGTCATCCCGGCCAAACGACGTGCGAGCCGGGATCGGAGAGGCATCAAGTGACGATAATGTCGGGGCGCACCGATCCCGGATCTCCGCTTGCGCTCCGTCCGGGATGACAAATCAACATGTTTTGTTCGACCCACTCAATTGTGATTTTGCGGCACCTTGGACCGGAGCGCAGCCGGACGTTCTGGCCAGTACTTCTGATGCGCCATGGCGCTCAAATGGCGATACGGTTGAACGGCTAGAACTACTCGCGCAAGGAGTTATCGCGGGCGATGTAGTCGCGCCTTTAGAGTGGCCGGCGGTGCAGGCGGTGCTTGCTGAGGTCGAAGAACGGATCCTCCCATCGGTGACCGGTTCCGGGCAGTCGGAGCTGGACGCAGTCTTGACCGCGCTGAATGGCGGGTTCGTTAAACCAGGGCCTTCCGGTGCACCGTCTCGTGGCCGTCCGGATGTCCTGCCGACCGGCAAGAATTTCTATTCTGTCGATGTGCGGGCCGTTCCAACAGAAACAGCCTGGCGTCTTGGCCAGCAATCGGCCTCGCTGGTGGCAGAGCGGTATTTTCAGGAAGAAGGCGAGTGGCCGGCATCGCTGGTTTTGACCTGCTGGGGCACGGCCAATATGCGCACAGGCGGCGATGATATAGCGCAGGCGTTGGCGCTGATTGGTGCCAAACCGGTTTGGGAGACAGCCTCTGGGCGCGTCACAGGCTTTGAAATCCTGAAATTGTCGGAGCTCGGACGTCCACGGATCGATGTGACCTTGCGTGTGTCCGGCTTTTTCCGGGATGCTTTTCCGCATCAGATTGACCTTTTTGACAGTGCTGTGCGGGCCGTTGGTCATCTGGAAGAGCCGGAGGTTGCCAATCCCGTTGCCGCGCGCATGAAACGGGAAACTGCCAAGTTGGCCGCCACTGGCCTGTCGCCAGATGAGGCCCGGCGCCGGGCAGGGTTCCGGGTGTTTGGTTCGAAGCCCGGAGCCTATGGGGCCGGTCTGCAAGCGTTGATCGACGAAGGGATCTGGGATGAGCGCGGTGATTTTGCCGAAGCTTTCCTGACCTGGGGTGGCTATGCCTATGGCGGTGGTGCGAGTGGTGATCAGGCCCGCGGCGAGCTGGAAGGCCGCTTGGCGTCGGTTGATGCGGTTCTGCACAATCAGGACAACCGCGAGCACGATCTTCTCGACAGCGATGATTATTATCAGTTCGAAGGCGGTCTTGCGGCAACGGTGGAGCATCTGAAAGGCGATGCGCCAAAAGTCTATCACAACGACCACTCACGCCCCGAGCGCCCGGTGGTGCGGTCCTTGTCTGAGGAGATCGGCCGCGTCGTGCGCGGCCGGGCGGCCAATCCGAAATGGATCAAGGGCGTGATGCGTCACGGCTACAAGGGTGCGTTCGAGATGGTGGCAACGCTCGACTATCTGTTTGCGTTTGCCGCAACGACCAGGGCTGTCGGCGATCATCACTTTGATCAGCTCTATGAAGCCTATCTGGACGATGAAGTCGTGCGCGATTTTCTTCAAGACGCGAATCCGGCAGGCTATCAGGAAATGCTGGCACGGTTTCAGGAGGCGCTGGATCGCGGCCTCTGGACACCGCGCCGCAATTCGACCCATGCTGCACTGAATGATTTGAACAAAACACAATAATCGGGAGACACACCATGACCGCCGATACGGATAAACCCGAACTTACGGAAGATGAACTCAACGCGCGCCATGCGGAAAAAATGCGCAAGAAAAAGGCCGCGCGCGACAAGATCATGGCGACCAAGACCATCGAAAAGGGCCTCGTGATCGTTCACACCGGCAAGGGCAAGGGCAAGTCGACGGCCGGGTTCGGCATGGTCTTCCGCTCGCTCGGTCATGGTCACAAGGTCGGCGTTGTCCAGTTCGTGAAAGGCCGGATCGAGACCGGTGAACGCATGGCGCTGGAACGGTTCGATGATCTGGTAACCATCAAGCGGATGGGGGAAGGGTTCACCTGGGAAACCCAGGACCGGCAGCGGGATATCGACGCGGCTCAACAGGCCTGGGACGCTGCCAAGGACATGATCCGCTCCGGTGATTTCCGGCTGATCCTGTGTGATGAACTCAACATCGTGCTGCGCTACGACTATCTCGATATCAACGAGGTCGTTGATTTCCTCAAGAATGAAAAGCCGGAAGACGTCCATGTGATCATCACCGGACGGAACGCCAAGGACGAGCTGCTTGACGTTGCCGACCTTGTGACCGACATGACGCAGGTCAAACATCCGTTCAGGTCCGGCGTGAAGCCGCAAGAAGGCATCGAGTTCTAAGCTCGGGCGATGCCGTATACAGTTGAACGCGCCAGCAGCGCGGATTCCCATGAGATCGCGCTGCTGTTGCGCGCGTCCATCACGGAGCTTTGCGGGCTTGATCACGGCGACAATCCAGATCGCTACAAAGCCTGGCTGACAAACAAAACTGCCGCGAACGTGGAAACCTGGATTGACGGTCCGGGGGCAGCATTTGTCGTTCAGGATCAGGACAAACGCATTCTCGGCTTTGCGATGGGGACACCCAATGGGCAAATCCCCTTGATGTATGTGCTCCCGGAGGCACGCTTGACCGGAGTGAGCAAGACCTTGATGCGGGCGATTGAAGACACTTTTCGCGACCGCGGCCTGGATGAGGCTCGTCTCTCCAGCACGCTCACCGCAGAGCGCTTTTATAAATCCCTTGGATATGCTGAACCCGGAGAGACCAAAACCCAGTTGGACATGACCTTCCGGTGCTTCAAAAAGGGCCTTTGAAATGAGCAAGCTGTTTGATCATAGCATTCGCAGCGCG
>CALDSI010000445.1 GCA_937911395.1 uncultured Labrenzia sp. | reverse complement strand
TACAGCTTCTGGGCAACCTGCATGGTACGCGAGGCGGAGAAGCCGAGCTTGCGGGACGCTTCCTGCTGCAAGGTCGAGGTGGTGAAGGGCGCCGCCGGATTGCGCTTGGCCGGCTTGGAGGCAACGCTGTCGACCTTGAAGCTGGCGCTTTCCAGCATGGTCTTGATGGCACTGGCTTCTTCACCGGTTTTGATGTCGAGGCGGCCAATCTTCTTGCCGTCAAAGCCAGTGAGACCTGCCTGGAACACATCGCCAGCCGGTGTCTTCATTCCGGCGAAGATCGACCAGTATTCCTGCGGGTTGAAGGTCTCGATCTCCATTTCCCGGTCGCAGATCAGACGGAGCGCCACAGACTGCACACGGCCGGCAGAACGGGCGCCCGGCAATTTGCGCCACAACACAGGAGACAGGGTAAAGCCGACCAGATAGTCGAGCGCACGGCGGGCGAGGTAAGCGTCGACAAGCGGAGTGTCCAGCTGGCGCGGATTGTCCATCGCCTCAAGGATTGCCTTCTTGGTGATCGCGTTGAACACCACCCGCTCGACCTGCTTGTCCTTTAAAACGCGCTTTTTCTGAAGAACTTCCAGAACGTGCCACGAAATCGCTTCCCCTTCGCGGTCGGGGTCGGTTGCGAGAATGAGGCGGTCGGCATCCTTGACCGCGCTGGCGATTTCGCTCAGCCGCTTCTGGGACTTGCTGTCGACCTGCCAGCTCATGGCAAAGTCTTCGTCGGGTTTGACCGAACCGTCTTTGGGGGGCAGATCCCGCACATGACCATAAGAGGCCAGAACAGTATAATCCGAGCCCAAATACTTGTTGATCGTCTTGGCTTTCGCCGGCGATTCCACAATGACGACGTTCATTCTTACCCAAAATTTTTGTGCCGGGACGGAGGAGTTTGCCCGGGAGAGAAGCTGGTTTTGTGGCGCAGACGATCACGGATCATGCGCCGCGTGTCAAATGGACCTTTGCGCGAGCGGGGTCAAGCTGTCCGTTTTGCAGAGAGGTTATCCACTGACATATATGGGGAAAATATCCTTACAAAAGCAGCGATATTTTATTGCCGCGGTGCCGTTCCAGCCGTCCGGCAAGTTCAAGTTCTAGTAAAATGATGTGCACCATGCGGGGTGGCACGTCTGCAAACCGGATCAGTTCATCAAGATCGACTGGTGTTGGACCGAGGGCGGAGATGATGCGGACGCGCAAGCTTTCATCCGGTTCCTGGACTGCCGAAAAGAGGTCCTTATCCGGTTCATTCAAGTCCTGATCACACGGCAGCACCGGTTCGATCCGGCCGCCGAGATCCTCTAGAACGTCTTTGGCATTTGTCACCAATGCCGCGCCCTGACGGATAAGTCTGTTGGCCCCGTCCGAGCGCGGATCAAGCGGAGAGCCGGGAACTGCAAAGATGTCCCGGTTCTGCTCCAGCGCAAACCGCGCCGTGTGAAGTGACCCGGATTTCTTGGCCGCTTCAATCACGATGACACCGAGCGAAACGCCGGAAATCAGCCGGTTGCGACGGGGGAAGTCGCGCCCGCGTGGCTTCCAGCCAAACGGCATTTCGCTGATCACCGCACCGCCAGTTTGAAGGATTGCCGCGAGGAGGCGGTCATGATCACTCGGGTAAAGCACATCGATCCCTCCGGCGAAGACAGCGATGGTCCCAGTTGAAAGGGCTGCTTCGTGAGCTGCGGCATCAATGCCGCGGGCAAGTCCGGAGGCGATGACGAAATCAGCGTTTCCAAGATCCCGGGCAAACATTGCCGCCAGTTTCCGGCCAGACAGCGAAGCGTTACGCGCCCCTACGATCGCCAGCGTCTTGGGCCGGGCAGTGACGGATCCCCCCTTTACGGACAACAGCGGTGGCGGGCCGTCGATGTGGCGCAGATGCGGTGGATAGTCCGGCTCGCCAAGGGCAACAAGGCGGGCGTCTGCGCGAGCGTGGGCCTCAATCTCGGCTTCCGCATCGTCTTGCGTGCAAAGCCGGTAGCTTTTCTTGCCGCCCCGCCTGGAGAGCTCGGGAAGTCGTTCCAGAGCCTTTTCGGCAGATCCGGTGTGGTTCAGAAGGTCGCGGAACGTGGTCGGGCCGACATTTTCAGAGCGTATTAAACGAAGCCAAGCAAGACGCTGGGCCTCGGAGAGGCGAAGGTTTTTATCGTGGACCGGCCGGCTCACCCGTCTCCCGGAGACGGCTCGGAGGCCGGGGCCTTAGCCGGTTTCGATTTCTTGCCGATCTTGCTTTCCTGTCCCTTGAGAAGCCGGCCGATATTCTCGTGATGTTTGGCCCAGAGCAAGAGGGTGAGCACCAGAAACATCTCGCCCAGCTGAAACTGGCTGAAGCCGAAATAGAGAATAATGGGCGTAACAGCCGAGGCGGTGAGGGCCGATAAAGAGGAATAGCGGAAAACAAAAGCCATGCCGATCCAGGTGAGGGCGGCGATCAGGAACATCGGCCAATAAAGGCCTAAGAGGATGCCGAGATAGGTGGCAACACCCTTTCCGCCCTTGAATTTCAGCCAGACCGGGAAAAGATGCCCCAAAAACGCACCGAAACCGGCAATCACGGCCGTATCCGGCCCAAACCGGGCTGCAATCAGACCCGCAACGGTGCCTTTCAGACCATCGCCCAGAAGGGTCGCGGCGGCCAGTTTCTTGCTG
>CALDSI010000444.1 GCA_937911395.1 uncultured Labrenzia sp. | reverse complement strand
ACGCCTTCACAGACTGTGTGCTTGAGGCTGTCCGGCAGCCGGACAAGGAACATGTTGCAACGATCAGCCTGGAACGGCCGGAGGGTGTTCTCCACCTTAGTGTCCGGACGGTCTTACTTCACCGGAAGGGCTCAGATGAACGCATTGGTGTCCTGGTGATGCTCGCCGATGAAAGTGAACGGGTGGAGCTTTTGACCCAAACGGCCGACCGCGAACGCGAGCGCGCGGCCACGGGACGTTTCATCGTTGCCATCCTGACGATTTTCAGCGTGTTCACCCTGCTCCTGGAACCGATCCAGAAACTCGCGCGGGCTCATTTTTATGATCTTGGTCCGGTGATCGCGCTGCTGACACTTGTCATCATCGCGTTTTTCCTTGACCGTTGGTCCTCTCCGGAAAGCCGGACCCTGAAACTCAATCTGCGCCCGGAACGGCGCTTCGTGGTTGAGAGTATTGTCTGGTCGCTGGGTTTCTGTGTCCTGATGACGTTCGGAAAACTGATCTTCATTACACTTGCCCGTGCGGATGGTGCCACACCACCTGAACTCTTCAGTTTCCTGGTTCTGGACGATGGAACCCGGGTCCGGGAGCCCAGTTTGTTTCTCATCGCTCTGGCAATCTATCTGGTTTCGGTGCTGTTTCAGCAATTTGCGATCCGCTGCGCCATCCAGGCACCGCTCCAGAGTTTTCTCACCGGCGTGATCGGCCCGGCGGGCGGGGTGGCCAATCTGGTGTCGACACTACTGCTCGCGGCTCTTCATGCCCACCTATACCCGCTTGTGTCGCTCGCCGTGATAGCGCCGTCGCTTCTTTGGGGCTGGTTGTTCATGCGCTCGGGCAGCGTCGTCCCTTCAATCATCTCTCACGCCATCATCGGTGTTTACGCGATCTTCATCTTGGGGATATTCGCTGGACTGGACCAGGTATGAGCCGCAATCGGACTTCTTCATGATCAAGAACGCAGTAAAGGCTGGAAAACGGCCAAAGGTTTTGATCGTGAACGCCTATGTCGATCCGTGGCGGTCTGCGGCCCCAATGCGCCTGTTCATTCCGCGCGCGATGGCACCCTATTACCTTGCTGGAAGGCTGGATCACTCCCGCACGGAGGTGCGCGTTTACGACGAGGTCTATCACGGGGCGCTGCTCAATCCCCGTTTGTTTGACTGGCCGGACATGGTCATACTGACCGGGTTGACGGCCGCCTTCGACCGCGCCCGGCAATTGTCTGCTTATTTCAGAAATGCCCGGCCGGATGTCGCTGTCGCAATTGGCGGTCCGATTGCCCGCGCACTGCCCGCTCTGTGTGCCGACGTCTTTGACCATGTCTGTCAGGGCGATGTCGAGACCGTCGATGAATTGATTGACGAGACACTCGGGGCGGATTGCCGGGCAGAAAACCCCGCCCCCCGCTTTGATCTTGCGGGCTGGTCCTACGGCCTTGGATTTGTCGAGACGACGAAGAACTGCAATTTCAAATGCGCCTTTTGCTCCCTGACGGGCGAAGGACGCGCCTATCAGTCTTATTCATCGGCCGAGATCACCAGCCAGCTCGAGGCTGGCGGCAAGACTTCCATGCTGATGGTGCTGGACAACAATTTTTACGGCAACAACCGCGCGGATTTCGTGCGCCGGACAGAGCTCCTCGGGGACCACTGGCGGCGTGGCAGATACCGCGGATGGGGCGCTTTGGTCACTGGTGATTTTTTCAAAAATCCGGAAAACCTCGCCATCATCGCCGCGAATGGCTGTAAAGCCCTGTTTTCAGGCGTTGAATCGCTCGATCCGGCGATCCTAAAAGCCTACAACAAAAAGCACAGTCTCTCGTCCGATCCGAGATCGCTCGCGCGGCTCTGCGCCGAGTACGGGATCCTGTTCGACTACGGCATGATGCTGGACTTTTCCCATCAGACGATTGCAGAAATCGACGGGCAGATCGACGGATTGCTGGCCAGTCCGGAAACACCGCTGCCGGCGCTGATGTCCTTGACCATTCCGATCCTCGGCACGCCGCATTTTAACACTGCGGCCAATGAAGGGCGTTTGATGCCAAATGTGCGTTTGGCCGATATGGATGGTCAAAAACTGGTGGAGTGGCCGAAGGAACCGCTCGAAGAGGTTGTTCCGTATCTTGCAAACCTTCTGCAATTCAAAGGCCGGAAGCTCGCGTTTTCCCGCCATGCGGTGCGCCATTCGTGGTCGCGGAGACAATCGTTCGACACGCTGCAAACCTTGATCAGCATGCTCGGCCCGATCGTCCGATATGCGGGCGGTGTCCGCATTGGAGATCATCGGCAAATGCGCCAGACATGGCGCGAACCAAGACGCACCTTCAATGCAATGACCGATCCGCTGAGTGTCGCCTACCAGCCAGTGCACCGGATGGACGCAAAATTCGCGAAGGATTTCGAACCACTGTTCCTGACCGACGCGAAAGGGCAACTCACCCAGCCCATTGCCGACGCGACCCGCCCGCCGCTGCGACCAACAGCCCATGATTTGCTGAAAAGCGATGTGGCCTAAAGTGCAAATGAGCAGACGCAAACGTCAAATATCGTACTCGCTCAGATCCTGAGGCGCATGCAGCAGTGTGGTGTCGTATTTCGGCAGATCGTCCGTCATCTGGAGCCACGGCAGCTTGCTTTTGTAGTTTACATGAAATTCAGGTTTGAAGTTCTCAGGGTGCTCGAGCGTTGCTGCGTAGAGATGCATGCCCCCTTTGTAGTGTTCGGCCTCGAAGGCCATGGGCGTGCCGCACGTTTCGCAAAAATGTCTGTAGACACCTTTTGAACTTTCCAGGGTTCTGGGTGTCGCGCCGGTCCACCTGAAGTTTTTTGATGGCACGCCGAGCCAGGCAACCACCGGCGCCGCGCAATTGCGGCGGCAATCATCACAGTGGCAATAGCAGCTCCAAGTAACTTCGCCGGTGAATTCCCAGCTGGTCTTCTTGCAAAAGCAGTGCCCACGCGTCTTCATGTCTCCTCCTGCCCCCTTCGAACTCAGATGGGCCTACCAAGATGAGCAGGCTCCACCAAGTCTATTCAGAATGAAACGCACGTAGAGCCCAAGAAGAGACAAGCGCTTTCGCCAATCCGGCATCTGACGCGCCCAGATCAAGTACTGGCCGTCGGTCTCAGACGGCAATCGGCGCGGCAATGTGCGGATGCGGGTCGTAACCGGTCAGCTCAAAATCTTCGTATTTGAATGCAAAGAGATCTGTAATGGCAGGATTGATCTTCATCTCCGGCAGTGCGCGCGGCGTTCTCGTGAGCTGTTCGCGCGCCTGATCGAAATGGTTGGAATAAAGGTGCGCATCGCCAAGTGTGTGAACAAAGTCGCCGGGCTTGAGCCCTGCGACCTGTGCGATCATCATCGTCAGCAGGGCGTAGGATGCGATGTTGAAGGGCACCCCGAGAAACACATCCGCCGAGCGCTGGTACAGCTGGCAGGAGAGCTTTCCGTCAGCGACATAAAACTGGAAAAGTGCGTGGCATGGTGGTAGCGCCATTTCGTCCACCAAGGCCGGGTTCCAGGCAGAGACAATCAGACGGCGGCTTTCCGGGCTTTTGCGGATCATCTCCAGAACGTTCGAATTCTGATCGAGTGACCGGCCATCAGGAGCCGGCCAGGAGCGCCACTGGTAACCATAGACCGGCCCAAGATCACCGTTTTCATCGGCCCAGTCATCCCAGATCTTGACGCCATTTTCCTTTAGGTAAGCTATGTTCGTGTCACCCGCGACGAACCAAAGCAGCTCGTGAATGATCGAGCGCAAATGCAGCTTCTTGGTCGTAACCAGCGGAAACCCCTCGGACAGGTCAAACCGCATCTGATGACCAAAGATCGAGCGTGTTCCGGTTCCCGTCCGGTCGCCCCGGTCGACGCCGTCGTCGAGGATCTTTAAAAGGAGATCGTGATATTGCTGCACGGCGGGCGCCCTTCGTCATACTGCCGGAAACATATCGCTAACTTCGCAGATTCTGACGAAAACGCACCCCCTGCCCCGGACTTTCCCCAGCTCCGGCCACAAGGAAATCAGCTCAGGACCTCAGCCAATTTGTGGACGACCTAAGCCAACCCAGCACCGGCCCTTTGGCAAAGCCATTTCAATTCAAACCGAAAGTGCCTATATCAGGATTGCTGGTTCGCCAGCTATGGCAATAAATGGTCTGCGTAATAAACCTATCGGACCCGGGGGCGGTACCCGGCGCCTCCACCTGAGCCCCGCGGATGTTGTGCAAAACGCGGGGCTTTGGCGGGGGCGAAATAGGATCGACGAGGGTGTAAAGGCTTCTCTTTCGCTCGGCATGGTACCGCCGATATCGGGCCTATTTTGTAGTTGCGAATGACAACTATGCTGAGGCTCGCCTCGCTGCGTAATGCGGCGCGGTTACCTCATTTAAGCCCTCGCCCTTAGCCGGGTGAGGCGGGGTACGGAGGCACCTGGCAACAGAAGCCTGCATTTCACCTCCCCGCACAGATCGCAGCCCACGGGCAAGCAACTCCGCGCAACACTTGCTACCCACCCGCAGCCCGACACT
>CALDSI010000443.1 GCA_937911395.1 uncultured Labrenzia sp. | reverse complement strand
AAAATCCGGCCGTATACCGCCACATGCTGTCGATCGTCGGGAAACGTTTGCGCCATGCCAATGACGTTCTGGCAGCACGCTCTTTCCTGCCGCTTCCGGGACGTGTCGCACAGACATTGCTGCAGCTGGCCGAAACGTTTGGCAAGCCGTTGGATGATGGCCGCGTCTTGATCCACTACAAGCTCAGTCAGGCGGACATTGCCAACATGGCGGGAGCCGCTCGAGAGAATGTCAGCCGGGTCCTGAACGATTGGAAGCGCTCTGGAACAATCAGCCGGATCTCCGGCTATTACTGCCTGGAACAGGTGGATTTTCTGGAACAAGCTTCAACACTGTAGGCAATGTAACAAGTATTCATATCTTCTGAGTGCCGGCCAGGATCGAACCGAGCGTTTGTTCATTCAGGCTGTCGAGAAACGCTTCAGCCGCCCTTGCCATCGCGCCTTTGAGCGCGCACCGGGGCAA
Source organism: uncultured Labrenzia sp. (assembly GCA_937911395.1). GTDB lineage: Bacteria > Pseudomonadota > Alphaproteobacteria > Rhizobiales > Stappiaceae > Roseibium. Next base: position 5,601 of record CALDSI010000443.1, on the reverse strand, counting down.
GAACGGGCAGCTTGCCGGTTCATCCTTGAGGCACGCGACAACGCCGAGATCCGGTTCAATCAGCCGCACCACATCGCCAATGCGGATGTCATCTGCCTTTTTGGCAATGCGAATGCCGCCGCCGCGGCCCCGAGTCGTTTCCAGGTAGCCGGCCTTGGCAAGCTGAGCTACGATTTTCATGACATGGGATTTCGCCAGGCCAAGTTGCGTGGTCAACTTGTCCACTGTCTGCGGGGCATCTGATTGGCTGATTGCCATCAGGAGCCTTAAGGCAAAATCACTGGCTTGACTGAGGCGCATTTCCGGTACTTTCAAAACATTCATTTTATATGTTGATTTTAGCGCGAGCTTGTGCAATTTAAAAGATGCATTTCAAATGAATGTTATGAGGATGCGATGCAAATCAAACAAACACCACAGGAAAACGTTGGCGCTGTCCTTCGCTCCGACGAGGCCTGCGGGGTGCAGTACGCCGAGGTTACTCCCGAGACGATCCGGGTCCTTGTGCATTCATTTTATGGGACTTTGCGCCAGCAACCTCATCTCGGTCAGATCTTTGAAAATCGCCTCGGAGGGCGGTGGCCGGAGCATCTTGAGAAAATGGAACGCTTTTGGCAGTCCGTTCTCCTGAAAAATGGGACCTACAAAGGCAAGCCGGTTCCGGAACACCTTAAACTAAAGGAAGTGGTCAGCTCCGATTATGGCGACTGGCTTGACGTATTCCGGCCGGTGGCACGCGAGGTTTTTGTTCCGGATGTTGCCGAAGAGATCATCGCCATTGCCGAACGGATTGCTCAGAGCCTGTGGCTCGCCACGTTCGGTTTTGCCGGCAGTACACCGCCGGCGGAACTCTATACTGAACAAGCCTGATAGGAGGGGCTCATGTTACCGGCAATCGTATTGGTGGCCGAAGGTCTGGTTGTTTTGTGGTTCACGGTCTTTATCGGGATGATGGTGTCGATGTACCTGGACTCCAGATCCATGCCGTTGCCGCGTCTCGACGTGGCGGGGCGAACGCTCATTGGCAACGCCAAACTCGCCTTTGCGGTCGGAATGACCGCATTGGCGGCACTGACTTACTACGAAATCCCTATGTTCTGAGTTTACAGGAGATACCAATGTTCAGCTCAAAATGGGCACATCGGGGCTTACCCATCCTCTTAATCTGGATTGCAGCGCCAATGCCGCTCTGGATCATGGCCATTCTGATGCTGATCATCTGATTGATAGCGTTGTGTTTTGAAGCGGTTGAGCTAGGCTCGGTAAAACACGAAACTGGAGCGACCGCTTTGAGTGAAGAAACACCGCAAGGGGAACTGACCCTCCGGACAATGGCAATGCCGGCCGACACCAATGCATCTGGCGATATCTTTGGAGGATGGGTGTTGTCTCAGATGGATCTCGCCGGTGGGATTGCCGCGGGGCAAAGAGCGCAGGGCCGCGTCGTCACGATCGCAGTCGACAAGATGAAATTCATCCGCCCGGTCCATGTCGGAGACGTCTTGTGTGTTTACACAAGCGTCGGCCGCGTCGGGACAAGCTCCATGGAAATCAAACTGGAAGCTTGGGCTCTACGCCACCGTTTCGGTGGGCGGGAAAAAGTCACCGAAGCGATTTTCACGATGGTCGCCGTTGATGACCAAGGCAAGCCACGTCCAGTCCCCAAGGACACCCCGGCTCCGCAGTAATCAGGCGCGCAAGGATCTGAGCGCCAGCAGGTCCGCAAACAGCTCCTCATCAAACGCACAAATGCATCCATTGGCCCAAAGGCGCAACAATGCTTGCAAGCGGTCGACCCGCTCATGCTTGGTCAACCGGCGTTTGTGGCGTGGCAATCCGCCATAAACCCGGATGGTCTGCATGCGGGCTAGCACACAATCTTCCGCCGTGGATTGCCAGATCTCAGCCGCTGTTTGGCCAACTGCTTCGGCGTCCTGGTATCTGATCAACTCGGCCGCTTGACCGGCCAGTGCATCTTGAAACAAATAATCCTCCATCGGTTGCCCGAGGAGGACTGGCGCATGAAAAGTACCGCTTTGTTGCCGCGCAGCCTCTTTTGAGTGTCTGGACGGCCGCATCCCTGTTGCGGAAACCACCTTGCCCGGTCGGCAGGTTGGCGAGGGCGCCAGCCCTTCTCTTGATGATGGCGGGCTTATGCCATGAGTTCCGTTTTTTGGCAAGTCATCCAATAACCGAAGGATTTCATCGGTTATTGATTGCGGTAACAGTCAGTTTTTCCATCGACCAGATGAATGGCTGCTGCATGTAGTCGGCAATATCCATGTCGTGCGTAACGGTTATCCCTATGGTCTTTTGCTCAGTAACAGCCAGTCCGCCGAGTTTTCACTGTAGAGGACATTTTTGAACATGCTCAGAAACAAAAAAGCCGGCGGATTGCTCCACCGGCGATATTCTCAAAAGGGAATGATGGTCAGAGATCCGAAACCTTGACCACCAGCTTGCCCGTATTGCTGCCATCGAACAGTTTGTTGAAGACGACGGGGGCATTCTCCAGGCCATCTTCAATGTGGAGCCGGTACTTGAGCTTGCCCTGTATCATGAGTTTGCCAAGCTCTGAAAACAGCATTGGGTAAGAGGCATAGTGATCGGGCATGGTGAAGCCTTTGAGCATCAGACGCCGCCGGATGATGGTCGTCATGTCAAGCGGATCCGGATCGACATCGCCGTTGTAAGCAGATATGAAACCGCAGAAGATCATGCGGCCATGCGCCGCCATATTGCGGAAGGCTGCCTTGAAGGGTGCGCCGCCGACATTCTCGAAATGCAGATTGATGCCGTCTGGAGCGAACTCGGCAAGCCCTTTGCTCAGATCATCGGTCTTGTAGTTGAGGGCTGCGTCAAAGCCGAGGTCCTTGGTGAGCCAGTCACACTTTTCCTGGGTCCCCGCAATACCGATCACACGCAGGCCGAGCGCCTTGCCAATCTGGCCGACAAGAGAGCCAACCGACCCGGCAGCTCCGGTCACACAGAGCGTTTCGCCTTCCTTCGGTTGACCCTCAATAACCAGGCCCTGATAGGCGGTCACCCCCGGCAGGCCAAGAACACCCATGTAGTGCTCAATCCGGTCCATTTGCGGTACGATACTGATTTCGCCGGGTGCTACGTCGACATATTTCGTCCAGCCGGGTGTACCGGAGACCCAATCGCCGACCTTGTAGGCATCAGACTTGCTTTCCTCGACAACGCCGACACCCAACGAGCGCATCGTCTCGCCCAATCGGACTGGCGGAATATAGCTCTTTGTGTCCGGCGACACCCAGCCGCGCATGGCCGGATCCAGGGAGACATAAACGACACGGACGCGCGCCTTGCCATCTGCCAGAGGTCCCATGTCTTCTTCGACACTGTCGAAGTGTTCCGGTCCAAGTCTTCCTTCGGGACGGGATTTCAGGGTCAAGCGCAGATTATGCATCTCAGTGTCCTTGGTTTAACTTATAATGTGTATATACACCGCATTATACGTAAGCGAACCATTAGGCTAGTTGCAAGGGGCAGTACGTGCTCTGAGACGATTTTCGATAGCTAAGCGGTTTGGCCAGATCGCCAATACGGGACCGCCCTGTCAGAGCTCAATAGTGTGGTGGTTTTTCGACCTGGTGACCAGGCAATACGTTTTCAATCAACTCTTCGACCTGATCGGTCATATTGTGGAGCTTTCGGGTAAGTCGGTCAATCTGTTTCCCTTGCTCAACGACAACGCCATTCAGCTCATCGATTGTGTGCGTGGCGTGCGCAAGATCGATCTCAAGTCTTTCGAGCCTACTGTTCAGTTCGGCACTCATAGCGGTCTCTTCGCATCAAACAATCTCCGGTCACTGTCTAGTGCCATTCCCGATTTACGGCAAACGAATCTGTTGGATGGCGGAACCAGGTTGCAACATGGTACGTGGCACTGATTTTTTTGAGAAAAAAATATAGGCCTGAACCTGGATATTTTGTGTGCGTCCGTTAGCGGGTTTTGAGCGTTAGTTTGCCGCGAACTTGGCGAGCCATATCAGCAGACCGAGTTGTGATTGAATCTTCGGTTTTGGTTGTATCGCGTGGTGGGTGTCTGTCAGGGATGCCCTTGAAATAAATGGGATTTGAAAGTGTCGTAAGGTGATTTTGAGGGGCTTTTCGTTCAGAGAATCAATGGCAATTTGAAGAAAATACACGTCGCCGAAAAGAGTGGGGACAGGTCAGAACAAAGATGCGTTTGCATTCATAGGTTGTGTATTGGTAGTATTAAGTACAGAGGTGGCAGGAATAGGAATTTTATTGTGCGGTGCAAAATACGCCTCTCAATTTGGATTGTATATATATTTTGATTAAATCAAAAATAGAAATTGATTACTTGATCGGTATCAACTCCAATTAATTCCATTATCCGAATGTTAGGTTTTCTCTCTTCTGTTGAGAGCATCTTTGATGACGTCTCAGGAGGAGATAAGGGAATGATCAAATCAAAAATCGCGGTACTCCTGATTACCGGACTTTCGATGGCTGGGTCCGCCACTGCATTTGCAGCAGATCGCGGCACGGCAGATGAAGCAACGGCAATGCTCGACAAAGCCGTGGCGCATTACCAGTCTGCTGGGGCGGATACGGCACTCGCAGACTTCTCCGCCACCGATAAGGGTTGGCAAGATCGGGATCTCTACGTTTTCTGCTTCGATGATGCGGGTGTAACGGTTGCACACGGGGCGAACGCAAAACTAATTGGCCGGGATCTGTCGGGCCTAAAAGATGCTGATGGCAAAGAGTTCGTGATGGAACTTGTGAGCACGGGCAAATCCGGTGGTGGCTGGGTTGACTACCGTTGGCCGAACCCGGTTTCGAAGAAAATCGAGCCAAAGTCGTCCGTGGTTAAGTCCGCTGGCGATCACATCTGCGGCGTTGGCATCTACAAGTAAGGCCCGCCACTGCACGCCTTAGCCAACCAAATGCTACCGATGGCCGCTTCGGCCATCGGCCTTCAATTTAAAATGCAATACTGGATGGAAAAATGAACTGGTTCGCCAACCTTGCCTTAGCAAAAAAGATGTTCGTCACACCGGTCATCCTGTTGGTGGGATTGGGAATTGTTTCTGTCATCTCCTTCATGGCGATCGATCAGCAACGCGCTGCCGTTGAAAATCTGAGCCATGTTCAAATCAAAGCCTTTGCGGACATGAACCGCGTAAAGGAAAACCTCTCGAGTGCTCAGTTGTCCCTCTATGAATTGATGACAACTGCGCAAAATGAATCGGACATGGACAAAATCAATTCCAAGTTCGAGCAGTCAACGGTACAACTCAAGGCGATCGTTGCAGACTTTGAAGCTTTGGATTTGTCCAAGCTTAACAACGCCGATCTGGCAGAGCTCCAAGAAGGGGCGATCAAGCACGCCAAAGAGTACTCAGAATCCGCCCTTGGAACAGCCGACATGGCAACCCTGGATGTCGCGACGGCAAGCATCTTCATGAATGACGCGACGCAACTTCACACCATTCTTGTTGGTGATGTCGACAGGTTGAAGACCGTTGTTGACGGTCTGAGGGTTGAGGCAACCGAAGCGACACTCAATGGCGCGCAAGAAGCTATGAAATTGTTTCTACTGAC
>CALDSI010000442.1 GCA_937911395.1 uncultured Labrenzia sp. | reverse complement strand
TCGTCATCCGCGATGTAGGAGAGCGCAGCTTCCAGCGTCAGGCGGATCGGGGTGGTGAGTTTCACCGCATCGTCCTTGCCGGCCGAGCGGATGTTGGTCAGCTGCTTGCCTTTCAGGACGTTGACTTCCAGATCGTTGCCGCGGGTGTGCTCGCCCACGATCATGCCCGGATACACCTTGGTGCCCGGATCGATCATCATCGGGCCGCGGTCTTCCAGGTTGAACAGCGCGTATGCCACTGCCTCGCCCGTGCCGTTGGACAGAAGAACGCCCGTGTGGCGGCCTGTGATCGGGCCCTTGTAGGCCTCGTAGGCGTGGAACAGGCGGTTGAAGATCGCAGAGCCGCGCGTGTCGGACATCAGTTCGGCCTGGTAGCCGATGAGACCGCGGGTCGGGGCGTGGAACACCAGACGGGTGCGGCCGCCGCCGGATGGCTTCATTTCCAGAAGATCGGCTTTGCGTTCCTGAAGTTTTTGTACGACGGCGCCGGAGAATTCTTCATCAACGTCAATGATGACTTCCTCGATCGGCTCCAGACGATTGCCGGAATCATCGAATTGATAAACGACGCGCGGACGGCCAACGCCGAGCTCAAAGCCCTCGCGGCGCATGTTTTCAATCAGGATCGCCAAGAGGAGTTCGCCGCGGCCGGAAACGATGAAGGCGTCCGGCTCGTCGGTGTCTTCAACCTTCAGCGCGACGTTGCCTTCGGCCTCCTTCATCAGGCGTTCGCGGATGACGCGGGACTGAACCTTGGAACCTTCGGTGCCGGCAAGCGGGCTGTCGTTGACGCGGAAGGTCATGGAGAGCGTCGGCGGGTCGATCGGCTGGGCCTGGATCGGCTCGTCTACACCCGGCGCGCAGAGCGTATCGGCAACGGTCGCCTTGGCGAGGCCCGCGATGGCGACGATGTCGCCGGCTTCACCTTTTTCAATCGGCTGACGCTCCAGGCCGCGGAAGGCGAGGATTTTGGAAACGCGGCCGGTCTCAATCTGCTTGCCGTCGCGCGATAGGGCCTTGATGGCCATGTTCGGAGTGGCCGTGCCGGAAACAACGCGACCGGTCAGGATGCGGCCAAGGAACGGATCGGATTCGATCGTCGTCGCCAGCAGCTTGAATTCGCCGTCTTCGGCTTCCGGCTCGGCGACCTTGTCGAGAACCATGTCGAACAGCGGATCCATGTTGTCCTGCGGTCCATCCGGCTCCAGCGCCATCCATTCCTGCTTGGCGGACCCGTAAAGGACCGGGAAGTCGAGCTGGTCTTCGTTGGCATCGAGGGAAGCGAACAGGTCGAATACCTCGTCCAGAACTTCGTCTGCGCGCTGTTCCGGCTTGTCGATCTTGTTGATGGCAACGATCGGCTTCAGGCCGAGTTTCAACGCCTTGCCAAGAACGAATTTCGTTTGCGGCATCGGGCCTTCGGCAGCGTCGACCAGAAGGATCACGCCGTCGACCATGTGCAGGATGCGCTCCACCTCGCCGCCGAAGTCGGCGTGGCCCGGGGTGTCGACGATGTTGATGCGGGTGTCTTTCCACTCCAGCGAGGTGACTTTCGCGAGAATGGTGATGCCGCGCTCGCGCTCGATGTCGTTTGAGTCCATCATGCGTTCTTCGGTGCGCTGGTTGTCGCGAAACGCACCGGATTGCTTCAGGAGGACGTCGATCAAAGTGGTTTTGCCATGGTCGACGTGCGCGATGATGGCAATGTTACGCAGTTTCATGAGTTGGGCTCCAAAAGACATGAAGCGGGCCCCATTGGAACCCGCAGCACGTCTGGATATGAATTTCCGGGATCGGCTGCAGTCTGGTTCTGCCGGGCCGAATTTGGCGCCTTTATACGCGCAGTCCTTGAATTGTGCAATGCAGTGGTAGTTCTGCGCATTGACAGAAATGAACCTGCGCCCTAACTAGTAAGGTATCCTTATTAATTTGAGCTGTTCATGACACTACCTCCACCCAATATCGGAGTGACGATGCTGATTGTCGACCTGGCGCGCATGCTGCGCCGTCAGTTCGAGGCGGCCCTTGCCGATGTCGAGACAGGACTGACCGTTGGTGAGGCGCGGACACTGTTTTACGTCTGGCGGATGCCGGGTCAACGGCAGGCGGTTTTGGCCGATGCGATGTACGTGGAACCGATGACCCTGGTGGGCTATCTCGACTCGCTCGAAAAGTCTGGCCTTATCAAGCGCCAACCCGATCCGTCCGACAAGCGCGCCAAACTGGTGCAGCTGACCGAAGACGCGGACCCGTTGCTGGAGCGCATCAGCGTCGCTCTGGAGGGCGTCCGGGCGCGCGCGCTGGAAGGTGTGATGGGGGACGACCGCAGGGTGCTGGAAACCCTTCTTCAAAACATGAAGGATAGCCTTTTGCTGCTTTCGCCGAACGGGAAGGGCAAATGACAGCAGCACCCGCCACTTTGATGAGTGCCCGCAGAACGGCACTGCTCGGCGCCGGTCTTGTGGCCGTCGGGCCCATTTCCATGGCGCTATATACGCCGGCCATGCCGGCGCTGGTTGCGTTTTTCGGCACGACTGATGGCGCGGTGAAACTGACTCTGACGTCCTATTTTGCCGGATTTGCCGCCACACAGCTGGTGTGCGGTCCGTTGACCGACGCTTTCGGCCGCAAGCCGATCACAATTCTGTTTCTCGGCATTTATCTCATCTCAAGCGTGCTGGCGACATTCAGCCCGACGGTGGAGTTCATGGTGGCAGCCCGCGCCCTTCAAGGGGTTGGCGCAGCGATCGGAATTTCCGTGTCCCGGGCAATCGTGCGGGATCAGTTCACCGGCCAGGCGTCCGCCCGTATCATGAACACCATTGCCATGATGCTTGCGCTTGGGCCCGCGCTTTCGCCGACAATCGGCGGGTTCGTGCTTGAGCTCTTCGGTTGGCGGGAAGTCTTCTGGTGCATGGTGATCTACGGCGTGGCGCTGATGGCGGCCGTGACCGTGTTTCAGGTGGAAACGAACCCATCGCCGGGCAAACATCACCTGAACCCGCGTCAGCTCGCCATCAATTACACCACACTTTTGAAGGACCCGCGGTTTCTCGCACCTGCAATCCTGATCGGCTGTGGCCTGGGCAACATCTCTGCGCTCGCACCCGTGCTGCCCTATGTGCTGATCTCCGAAGTCGGCCTGTCGCCCTCTGTCTTTGGCCTCACCATGATTCTGCAGTCCGGGTCATTTATCCTCGGCACCGTGGTAACCGGTCAGCTCTTGAAGGTGACTGACGCGCACAAGCTGGTGCCTTTCGGATTGGGCATGCTGGTTGTTGCCTCTGTGCTCATGTGCGGTATGACCCTGACACAAGCGCCCTCCGTGGCGTCCGTCATGGCGCCCGTTGGCTTGTTTGTATTCGCCTTGGCGTTTGTTCTTCCGGCAAGTTTTACAGATTCCATGGCCCCGTTCCCGCACATTGCAGGCGCAGCGTCGTCCATGCTTGGCTTCCTACAGTTTGGCGGCGGTGTGGCTGCGAGCCTGATCGTGGCCGTTGTCGGTGATCCTGTTCTCGGGCTTGCTTTTGTGCTTCCGGCAATGCCGGTGGTGGGCGTTGTCTGTTACCTGTTGCTCCGCGGCCAGGACACCCAGCACGCCGCAGCCGAATAACCACATCATGATTATCCCGCGCATTGCGGGATTCATTTGCTTGACCTGCCGTTAAGAGCGGGGCATCAGACGAGACTTCTGGTCCAATTGATGGACGATGAAGGACGACCGATGGCCAAAGCTGCTGCCTACACCTTGCCGGAGAGCCGCGCCCATGTGATGGGCATTTTGAACGTGACACCGGATTCCTTTTCCGATGGCGGCCGGTTCGATGCGGCGGACAAGGCCCTCGATCATGCCCGGTCCATGATCGCCGAAGGGGCCGACATTCTGGACATTGGCGCGGAAAGCACACGGCCCGGATCTGAGCCCGTTGGGCTGGAAGATGAATGGACGCGTCTGGCACCTGTTCTTGAGCCTGTTTGTGAGCTTGGGTGTCCGGTCTCGATCGACACCTACAAGGCGGAGATCGCGCGCCGGGCTGGCGCTGCTGGTGCCGCGCTCGTCAACGATGTCTGGGGCCTGCAAAAAGATCCGGCGATGGCCGACACGGTTGCCGAGCTCGGTGTGCCGGTCGTGATGATGCACAACCGTGATTATGCCGATGCCGACATCGACATTCTCGCTGACATGGACCGGTTTTTTGAAACGTCCATGGCGTTGGCCGAGCGGGCTGGTATCGCGAAAGAAAAACAGCTCCTCGACCCGGGATTTGGTTTTGGAAAAACCATTGATCAGAATTTTCTCATTCTGAACCGGCTGGAGACTTTGCAGAAGCACGGCCTGCCCATTCTTGCCGGCGCATCCCGGAAACGCATGATTGGAGCGGTTTTGGGCGTCGAGACCGATGAGCGGCTTTTTGGCTCCATCGCGGTGCATATGACAGCCGTTATGAAGGGTGCTTCAATAATAAGAGTCCATGACGTACGTCCACATGCAGATTGTGTGCGTATATCGCAGGCAACGCGACTGGAACGGAACCCCGTATAAATGACCCTCCACCAAACAAACCTCGCCACAGCCGAAGTGGCTGCACCGACCCGATGTGCCCTCGGGCTCGGGTCGAACATCGGCGACACGGCCGCGCATTTGAAAAAAGCGCTGGAGCATCTGGACGCCAGTGAGGGAATTACGGTTGTCGCCAGATCGTCCGATTACCGCACACCGCCCTGGGGGCCGGTTCCTCAGGACGATTACCGGAACATTTGTGCCGTCGTCGATACCACCTTGTCGCCTCAGGACCTGTTGGCGCGGTGTCTTGCCATTGAAACCGAGCTGGGCCGGGTCCGGGATGTTCGCTGGGGACCTCGGATCATTGATATTGATGTCCTGATCTACGGAACGCGGACAGTAAACGAGCCCGATCTGGAGTTGCCGCACCCTCGTATGGGGGATCGCGCCTTTGTTCTGATCCCGCTTGCTGAAATCTGGCCGGATGCGCCCCTGGCGGACGGTCAGACAGCCGCAGATGCCCTGACAACCTGCCCCGATCAGGACGGTGTGGTGAAGCTTAGCGAGTGAACCATTGACTGTGGCGTGTTTAGCGCCACCCCGATCCGCCTTTTTTGTTTTAGATTGATAGGTCGTACGCCGATACCGCGTGATTAGATGTTCCCGTTCTGACGCGCGTTTATCCCTAGCGTCAGAGCTCTGCACGGATAAAGCTGATTTTTGCTGCACAGACTTCCCGTCACGGAGTGCTACTAGGACGTGATGCGTAAGTTACACATTGTGATTAAAACCAGTCAGTAGATTGCAAATACACAACCTTGTGTAAGGAGCTATTAAGACTCACTCCTTATGTCAGTGGTATTGAGTTTGCATCTATAGGTTGTTTAATGAGATTCAGCGTTCGTGCTTCTTTGCCGGAAAACCGCCATTGGAGTGCCGCTTCCTGGGAATTTGCGGTGCTTTCGGTTTTAATTCCCAACGCCCTTTATCTTGTAATGATGATTTACTTTTGTCCGATAAGGAGTTTTCAAATCGGCCTACTGGCTATGTTGGTTCTTCTCGGAACTATCATAGGCAGACGGTCCTTCTATTTGGTCATGCTTTTTGCGATGTTATTGGATGCGTTATTAGTCGCGTCATCCTACTTTCAGATGCCTGTAACCATGTTTTTCGACGCCACTAAGTTTGTGTCGACGCTGCGAGTACAGCACTCAGTGATGTACATCATGATATTTGGTGCAGTCATCATGTGCTTCTTTGCGACAAATGTCGTTGTTCAGAGAGCAAAGCGACGCCGTAGTGAAATGAGCCTTTATCCCTTTGCCATTTGTGTAATGCTCATGGTCTTCGCTGATGCACTGGCAAACACTTCGCCCCAGAAGATGCAGGAAGTCATAAGTGTGGCTGTCGATCCGTTTTCCGCTGTCGACGACACCGCAACAACCTATGCCGATCTGGAAGTTGTCGTAACATCTTCGGAGCAACCCAATCTGTTAGTTGTAATCGTGGAAGGTTTGGGGGCCTTTTCTAACAGTGAGAGCCAGGAATTGGTTTGGGGCC
>CALDSI010000441.1 GCA_937911395.1 uncultured Labrenzia sp. | reverse complement strand
ATGCCAAGGCCTCTCGCTTCGCACTCAGTCATCCCCGGACCTCGATCCGGGGATCCATGCCGTTTCTTATCCGCCCGGTAAGCCGTGCTTAAGGCAGAACTCACGGCATGGATGCCCGGATCAAGTCCGGGCATGACGAGGAAAGCGGTACCGGAACATCATTCACCGCTCGAACGAAAGCAGCGGAGAACCTCACCCAGCCTCTTCAAACTCCGCTGACAGTTCCAGCCAGTCTTCTTCCGTTTTGACCAGCTTCTTTTCGCAAAAGGCGCGTTCCTTGGCGAACTTGGCGGCGCGGTCCGGGTCGGTCTGGAAAAACTCCGGATCGGCCAGCATGTCGTCGATCTTGGCGATCTTTTCTTGCAGGCGGGCCATTTCCTTTTCAGCCGCATCGATCTTTTGTTTCAGCGGTTTCAACTGGCTGCGTTTTTGGGCCGCTTCCCGGCGTTTTTCCTGGGCACTGGCCGCTTCGGCCTCGGCCGCCACCGCCTTGTCGCGGGCCTTTTGTGCCGCTTCCGGGCCTTGCAGGATCAACCGCTTGTAATCCTCCATGTCGCCGTCATAGGGCTCGACCTTGCCGCCCGCCACCAGCCACAACCGGTCGGCGCACGCTTCGACCAGATGGCGGTCGTGGCTGATGAGAACGACCGCGCCCTGATACTCGTTCAAGGCCATGACGAGCGCTTCGCGGCTGTCGATGTCGAGGTGGTTGGTCGGCTCATCGAGAATGAGAAGATGCGGGCCGTCGAAGGTCGCAAGGCCAAGCAGAAGCCGGGCCTTTTCCCCCCCCGAGAGGTCCTTTGCCGGTGTTTCCTGGCGGTCGGTCGGCAGGCCAAAGCGGGCAACGCGCGCGCGGACCTTGGCTTCCGGTGCGTCCGGCATCAGGGCGCGCACATGGGCCACCGCGCTTTCTTCCGGGCGCAGTTCATCGAGCTGATGCTGGGCGAAAAACGCAATCTTCAGCTTGGTTGCCTTGGTGATTTCCCCGTCCATGGCGACAAGCCGGTTGGAAATCAGCTTGGCGAAGGTCGACTTGCCGTTGCCATTAGCACCCAGCAGGGCGATCCGGTCATCAGTGTCGATGTTCAGCGTCAGGCGGGACAGGATCTTGGTGTCGCCATAGCCGGTTGAGACACCTTCCAGCTTGATGATCGGCGGAGCGAGACGGCCGTCCGGATCCGGGAAATGAATCGGCTTGGAGCTTTCTTCCGTCAGCGCCGCAATCGGCTCCATCCTTTCCAGCATTTTCAGCCGGGCCTGTGCCTGGCGGGCTTTGGAGGCTTTGTAACGAAAGCGGTCAACAAATGCCTGCATGTGCTTGCGCTGGGCGTCCTGTTTCTCCTTGGCTTTTTCAGCCAGGATCATCGCCTCGCGGCGTTGCCGGTCGAAGCTGTCATAGCCGCCGGAGTAATAGGTCATCTTGCCGCGATCGAGATGGACGATGCTGTCCACGGCCTTGTTCAGGAGATCCCGGTCGTGAGAGATCAGCAGAACCTGGTGCGGATAGCGGGCGACATAGTTTTCCAGCCAGAGAGTGCCCTCCAGATCGAGATAGTTGGTCGGCTCGTCAAGCAGCAACAGATCCGGCTCGGAGAACAGGACCGCCGCGAGCGCCACCCGCATGCGCCAGCCGCCGGAAAAGGCCGAGCAGGGCCGCTGTTGGGCGGCGGCGTCAAAGCCGAGACCGGACAAAATGGCTCCGGCCCGCGCTTCGGCCGTATGCGCACCAATGTCGGCAAGCCGGGTATGGATCTCTGCGATCCGGTCCGGATCTGTCTCAGTCTCTGCTTCGGCTAACAGTTTGGTGCGTTCCGTGTCGGCGGCGAGCACCACTTCCATCAAGGTGTGTTCCGTGCCCGGGGCTTCCTGGGCCACCTGGCCAATACGTGCGCGTTTCGGGATCTGGACCGAGCCTGTTTCCGACGAAAGATCCCCGGTGATGATCTTGAAGAGCGTCGATTTGCCAGCCCCGTTCCGGCCGACAAGGCCGGTCTTGGCCTTGGCGGGCAGGGTCACGCTGGCTTTATCGATCAGGAGGCGGTCCCCGATCCGGTAGGTGAGATCCGATATTTGCAACATGGGCCGGATCAATGGCCGAGCAGCGCAACGGATGCAAGCGGAAAGCGGACAATGCGCGTCTGCAGGCTGCAACCTGTGGCAAAGCTGCAAGAGCATGTAACGGGCGAGGGCGGATCAGCTCGCCAAAAATGCCGTGATCTCTTCCAAGATCCTTTGGTGCTGAACCTTGCGCTCTAGGCCGCCCTGAACGCAGAGAATTTCTTCGCCGGGCTCTTCTTGGGCAAGGATTTGACGGCCGCCGGGTTTACAAACGCCAATGAAATCGAAATGGCCGGCATCTTTCAGCTCTAAATGTTGAACCAATTCCTTGGGGAGTGCATTCGCAAGGGCGCGGGATTCCAGGTCCTGGTCGAGCAGATCGGCGCGGCCAGATCCGACAACCAGCACTGGAATATCAAACTCCGAGAGGCTCTTTTTCGAAAGAAGAGGTGTTCCGCCAAGGTCCAGACTGATGATTTTGCCAATTCTTGGATCACTAAGCGATTGGGTCATCGCGGCTCTGTCTGCGGGTGTCTCGGCAACGGACCAACCTTGGAAAATGTCACAGACGACAGGAAGGCGTGTGTCGCCAAAACACCCCGCATCATAGAGATCACCATCAAATCGGGCACCGCTTGCCAGCAAAACCGTAAAACCGCCGAGTGAATGACCGGCCGCAGAGATCCGGCTCTGATCGATGTAATCCTGCCATGTGCTGCGTTCGGTCAGGTAGGTGATCAGGCGGGTAAGATCCTTTGGCCGTTCCCAGAGCTGTTGGGCCTGCACAGGATCACGCAGAAAAGAACTTGTCCCGGGGTGATTGACCATCGCAACGACATAGCCGCGCCTGGCAAGTTCCGAGCCGAGCCAGGCCTGATTGAACGCATTGCCGAACATGCCGTGCGAAACCACGAGAAGCGGGTATGTCCCATCGGCAATTTCGGCACCGGGATCTGCTGGTGCCATCTCCCACACTTGGCTTCTATCCGATTTTGGCGCGTGTTCCGGCGTTGGTGTTGGGTACCAGATATGCCCGGAAAGTGGACGGTCTTCCCGCCCGTCTTGGACGGTGACTTCCTGTACACCCGGCCCGAAAGCAAAGGCGGCCAGCTTACGTGATGTGTCTGCCGTCGCAGACAGCGGATTTGTCATTAGCGTTGCCGATATCGCAGCAACCGAAGCAACGCGAAGAACGGCCGAAACAGAAAAGAACGAGGGCATGACAACTCCAGATAACAGAATAGGACTGTCACTGAGATGGCCCGGCGACCAACAGATTGGCAATTGCCTGATGGCCTGTGCTCTGTCCTCAAACGTGATAAAGGACAGGTGAATCATAGTCTTTTTCGTTCGGCCGGACCGGCATGATCAGCGTTCCCGTATCGTTTCTCCTTGCAGCAGTGTTTTTAGGCTTGTTGTCATCGGTGCCGTTTTGGCGCGGTGTGCCAGCTGTGCCGCGGATTTGTTTTGCCATTCTGTTGGGGTTTTTGTGTCTGGAAGCTGTGCTGGTCGGCGTGCGCTTTGCGTTCGGCGTATTTGATTTTCTTCCGTTGCAGCGCATCCTGCCGATCTGGATAGCCCCGCTCGCCTATCTAAGTTTCCTGGCGTTGAGCGAACCCTCGGCAGGCCTGAAGGCTCCGGGAGCGATCCTGTTCTGTATTGCGAGCGCGGCGTCTGGCCTTGTGTTTTTGCCGTTCACTGAAATGGACCTGACGGATGCCGTCATAGGGTTCAGTTTTTTCACCTACGCCCTTCTGCTCGCCCGCCATTGGCTCCGTGGTCCAGATGAACTCAGTCAGATCCCTGTGCAAGTGACCGGCCGTTGGCACCGCATCGAAGCGGTTGTTCTCGCGACTGTGATTGCAACGCTGATCGTTGACAGCGGGATTGCAGTTCTCCTTGCCCATTCCGAGGCTCGTGCAGCAGCTTGGCTTGTTTCATTGGCAACGCTTGGCCTCATATTTGTGCTGGCAGCGTTGCTGATCTGGTTGAGCCTCGGCTCCAGAACCGGTTTGCACGCAGCGCCAAAGCCAGATTTCACTGGGGCAAACGAGAAGATCATCGCGCAGGCGAACAGGGTGTTGGTGGAGCAGGGGCTGTTTCGCGACACCGGGCTAACAGCAACCCGGCTCGCACGGCGGGTAGGAGTGCCAGACCGGGATTTGTCCCGGGCCATCAACGCAGGCAAGGGACAGAGCGTTAGTCAGTTCGTCAATCATCTGCGCGTGGAAGAGGCAGCGCGTTTGTTGACCTCGACCGATGATCCGGCAACTCAAGTCATGGAAAAAGCCGGGTTTTTGACACGTTCCAATTTTTACAGGGAGTTTCAAAAACACTATGGAATGCCGCCGGGCGACTACCGGAAAAAAATGCGAGAGACCGGCTAATTGTCGTACTTCAGATCGGTGAGATAGAGCTCAGCCAGCCCGCCCAAAAACTCATGGCACAAGATGACTTCTCGTGTGCCTGGGTCCCAAAAGGCATTTTCGACCCCGCAGCTCGCCGCACGGAAAGTGACACGCTCCGGCAGATCATAAAATGTGTCGAGTTCATCGGCGACTTGTTCAAGAATTTCCGCTTCCCTCAAGAACAAGGCCACGCTTTGCAGGCCCATCGGAGCCGGTTCATGCACCACCGTGATCTGGCCCGCAGGGGTGTCGCCATCGCGGAGATACGGATCGGTAACGGCCTCCCAGGAGGCAGCCGTTTGCTCATAATCGAAGGCGCAAGTCTCGATGCGTTCCTCCGGGAGATCAAGATCGCGGGCAAGATCCAGGAATGCTTCTTCATCTGCGCCGACCATCAGGCACAAGATCCGGTAGCCGCGTTGTTCATCGAGATCATGTTCGCCGTAAAAGACAAGGTCGTCGCTGCCGAGCGAGGCGACCAGAAACCAGCCGATCATCGCATTAATGAGCAAAAGATCTGTATCTTCGTTGTCTGCGGCCAGCATGGACAAGGTCGCGAGATTGTCGACGGCGTCTTCTTCCTGGCCAAGGACCGGTATGTTGAGTTCGGAAACCAGCATATGCCCGGCCTCGTGATAGGCCGCAAAGAGCGCATTGCCGCCGACAAACACCAAGAGGTCTTCCAGATCTTCTGAAGACAATTCTGCCAGCCGGGCGTCCTGGGTGGCGAAGCTGTTGGCGTGGACCCCAGTGGTTGGCGCGGCAGCTGTAATCCCGCCAAGCAAAACCAATCCCGCTGTTGCGCGGCACGCCCAAAGCAAAGGACGGAAACGGGGCAGAAACTGGCGCATTCAGCGAACCTTGTTTGGGCAGACACTATTGAGCTTTCACGAGATTAGGCGGCAATCCAACTGATGGCCAGCGGGCAAAAGGCGCAGGCAATCGGTCATCGACATGAAAATGTCATGCCATGCCCCCCTTGCAGGCGGGGCAAGGCCCCGTTATTAAGGCCGCGAAATTTCAAAAAAAGATGCAGGATACGGCGGTGTTGCCGGTCCTTTCCTCAAAATCGAGAAAGACAAGACTATGGCGATTGAACGCACGTTTTCCATGATCAAACCGGACGCAACCAAGCGCAACCTGACCGGTGCCATCATCAAGAAGTTCGAAGACGCAGGCCTGCGCGTTGTTGCCTCCAAGCGCGTTTGGATGTCCATCCGTGAAGCAGAAGCGTTCTACGCTGTTCACAAAGAGCGTCCGTTCTTCGGCGAACTGACTGAATTCATGTCTTCCGGCCCGACCGTTGTTCAGGTTCTGGAAGGCGAAAACGCCATCGCGAAGAACCGTGAAGTCATGGGCGCAACCAACCCGGCAGATGCTGACGAAGGCACCATCCGCAAGGAATTCGCTCTGTCCATCGGCGAAAACTCCGTTCACGGCTCCGATGCTCCGGAAACAGCAGCAGAAGAAATCGCTTTCTGGTTCTCCGGCACCGAGCTGGTCGGCTAATTTCTCTTTAGCTGATTGAATTTGAAAGGGCTGGCCGCGAATCGTGGCCGGCCCTTTTTGTGTTTGGGAAACCTGTTGCCATTCCTTCCGCGCCGCGCCGGACGTGATCCGGGGCCAGACCCTGACGCTGGTGTCAGGTCCCGGCGCGAGGGCCGGGACAGCGAAGGGGGGTAAAGCGTTGCCGTTACATTCCGTTACATTTTCATACCGGTTTAGGACAGCATCTGCTTGACGATGCAGTCATATTGAACGTGTCTTGGGCTTTGGGTCTGTAGACATTTGGGTTTCGGTCTTGGCGCGTGTTGAATTCCGGCCCTCGAGCAGAAGGAAAGTCTGCGGTGGTGCCCGCACACCACAAGGACTTTTCGACGCCCGCGAGGCCGGAATTCACCGCGTCCGGAGCCAAACCAAGGCCAAATCCCAAATGTCTACAGACCCCGCGACACGGGAGACATTGAAATGCGAAAAACGGCATTTCTCATGTGTGCACTGGCTGTCACACCAGCCGCAGCGCACGACAGTTCGGCACCTTTGACGGGTGAAGAAGCGCTGGAGCATCGTCATCTGGGCGATGAACTTCTGGAGCTTCTGGTTCCTGGTGCCGAGGCCTCGGCGGATATCACCGTTGACGGCAACACACGGCGGATTCGCGCCAATGGCTATCCGATCAAAAAGCCAGGCACCTTTCCAAACCGGAACAATCCGCATTCAATTTCCAAAAAGAACTACAATCTCAAGGTCCCCCTTAAGCCCCGGAAATCGGGACGTGTGTCAAACGCTCAAGGGGCCGTGTTCGGCATTGCGATCAACGGTGTGGTCATGGAGCCGGGCACTGCGGAATTTTGGCAAAACGACCGTCGGTCGGGGTGGAATTACGAAGCGATGGGTGGGGCCTGCAAGCTCGGGCTCGACAAATACAATGCGCATGTGCAACCGGACGGGACGTACCACTATCATGGCATTCCGACCGGCGTTCTGGCCTCAGAGGGCGGCAATTCGGTTCCCGCGTTGATCGGTTGGGCTGCGGACGGGTTTCCGATCTATGGACCCTACGGCTACTCCAACCCCGCGCAGAAATCGGCCATGAAGACGTTGAAAAGCAGCTAACGGATCAAGAGCGGAACCCGGCAGAGCGGGCCCGGCGGGCGCTACAATGGCAAGTTCACGCAGGATTGGACTTATGTGGCCGGCGCGGGAGATCTGGACCAATGCAACGGCCGGTTCGCCGTCACACCGGAATATCCGAACGGCACTTACCATTATGTATTGACCGACAGTTTTCCTCACATCCCGCGTTGCTGGATGGGATCTGCAGACAGCAGTTTCAAGCGCTTGAAACGTCGTGCTGATGCCGGAGGTGATGAAGTGGAAACCAGGTTCGCAGCGCTCGCAGATGATACCGCAAACACCGGACCGACAATCGATTTCACGGCAATGGCGGATAACAGCGAAACGGCCCTGACGCTGATACAAGCCCAGGGCGGGCACCGGCCAAGGTTTCTGCAAGGCGGTCACCGCCCGCCACCTCCAGGCGCCGGACCGCGCCATGGTCAACGCGGACAAGGTGGCCGCGGCCCTTGCAGTGGCAGCTGAATAAGGAGACAAGGGTGCGTGGGCATGCGCACCCTTGTCATCTTTGGACAGTGTGTTCTGCCCACTGGTCGATTCTGGGGGCTTTTATGAAATCAATTTTTTTGCCGGCACTCTTTGCCGGCGTGTTGGCCGCAACGCATGTTCAGGCGGGTGATGAGGCCGGGGCCAGTTTTCTTGAACGATGGGACATAAACAACGACGGTGTCGTTTCCCTCAAAGAGGCCGAAAAACGCAGGCAAGCTCTGTTTGCAAAGCTCGATGCCAACAACGATGGCTTTCTGGACCGTGACGAGTTTACCGTCAGCGCCGAAACGGGGGCTGCTTCCGGGTCCGAAGATACGTCCATGTTGATGGGACTCAATCTGAACGATGTGGACGGCGATGGCAAAGTGTCAGCCGGTGAATTTATGTCAAATTCCGGCACCTGGGTCGACCTGATGGACGAGAACAAGGATGGTGCGGTCAGTGCCGAGGAATTTCAGGTCAAGTGGCACGACCGCGATGCGCGCATCAAGTTGCGCTAAAACGTCCGGGACTGCCCTCCGGCAAATGTCACCCGGACAAAGCTGTGCTTGACGGTTGCGCGCGCGAAAAGGGATAAGGATCGCTCGTGTTCAAAGACCGGAATGATCCATGACGCAGCAGCCGCCGAAATCCGCTTTTTCCGCTTGTCCGCATGATTGCCCCTCTACCTGCGCGCTGGACGTTCATTTTGATCCAAATGGCGATGTGAAGCGTCTGAATGGCGCCAAGGACAACGCGTATACCGCCGGTGTTATCTGCGCCAAGGTTGCCCGCTACGCCGAGCGGCTTTATCACCCCGAGCGCTTGTTGAACCCCTTGCGGCGGGTTGGCAAGAAAGGTGAGGGGCGGTTTGAGGAAATCTCTTGGGACACCGCGCTGGACCTGATTGCCAAAAAATTCCAGGAAGCAGAAGTCGACTTTGGCGCAGAGAGCGTCTGGCCGTATCACTACGCCGGGACCATGGGGCTCGTGCAGCGCGACAGCATTCACCGCCTGCGCCACGCCAAGGGCTACTCACGCCAGTTTGACAGCTTTTGCACCAATATGGCCTGGACAGGGTATGTCGCAGGTACCGGCAAACTGGCCGGGCCTGACCCGCGAGAAATGGCCGTCTCAGACCAAATCGTGATCTGGGGTACCAATGCGGTCGCAACGCAGGTCAACGTCATGACCCACGCGATCGCGGCCCGGAAGGCACGTGGGGCGAAGATCATTGTCATCGATGTCTACAAGACCGAGACCATGAAACAGGCGGACGTCGGCCTGATTTTGAAGCCTGGGACTGATGCCGCACTTGCCTGCGCGATCATGCATGTGCTCTTCCGGGATGGTTTTGCCGATTGGGATTATCTGAGCAAATACACAGACTTCCCGAAGGAACTGGAATCACATCTTCAAACGCGGACACCGGATTGGGCAGCCGCGATCACCGGTCTTGAGGTGGCTCAAATTGAAGAGGTTGCCCGGATGATCGGCGAGGTCAAGAGGACATTCTTCGGTCTCGGCTACGGGTTCACCCTCGCACGCATCGGTGCGGTGGCCTTGCACGCGGCGTCCTCAATCGCAGCGGTCACCGGCGCTAGGCAAGTAGACGGCGGCGGTGCGTTTCACAACAACGGCGCGATCTACCAGCTGAACAAGGAGATGATCGAGGCAAACAGCCTGATCGATCCATCTGTACGGACGCTGGATCAAAGCCTCATTGGCCGCATCCTGACGGGCGATCAGGAGGCGCTGCTCGGCGGTCCTCCGGTCAAGGCCATGCTGATCCAGAACACCAATCCGTTGTCGGTTGCCCCTGAACAGGAGCTGGTCCGCAAGGGCTTTGCGCGTGAGGATCTCTTCACCGTCGTCCACGAGCAATTCATGACGGAAACCGCCGAAATGGCGGATATCGTCCTGCCGGCAACGCAATTCCTCGAGCACGACGACATTTACAAGGGCGGTGGCCACCAGTATCTGCTGCTTGGGCCGAAAGTGGTTGAGTCGCCTGAAGGGCCAAAGGAAAATCTGTTTGTTTTGAATGAGATCGCAGCTCGCGTTGATTCAAAACCTCATGCAGGGTTTGGGAAGAGTGCGCGCGACCATATCGCCTGGATGCTGGAAAATTCCGGCTATGGCACCTTGGAAGATCTGGAAGCAAACAAATGGATTGATCTGCAACCCGGTTTTGACGAGGCGCATTACCTCAACGGCTTCGGCCACGCTGACGGAAAGTTTCATTTCAAACCGGATTGGGGTCGCTCCGCTGCCCCCAACAAGCCAAATGGAGATCCCTTCGGTCCGTGGCGGGAGATGCCCGAGTTTCCGGATCAGTGGGATGCAATTGAGGCGGCAAACGAAGAATGCCCGCTGCGGCTGGTGACGGCGCCCGCGCGCTCGTTCTTGAATTCCAGCTTCAACGAAACCGATGGATCGCGCAAAAAGGAAGGCCGGCCGGAAGTCTGGCTGCGCCCGCAGGATGCCGAAAAGTTCGGGATTGCCGATGGAGCTAAGGTGAAAATGGGCAATGCGCGCGGCGTGGTTACACTGCACGCGCGGTGTGTTGAGACGGTCGCATCGGGTACGGTGATTTCAGAAGGAATCTGGCCGAACGAGGCGTTTGAGGATGGCCGCGGCATCAACACGCTCACCGGCGCCGACCCGGTCGCTCCTTATGGCGGCGCAGCCTATCACGACACAGCCGTTTGGGTGCGGGCGGTTTAGGGAAAGTCTCCAGGGGCTTCCGTTAAACAAGTAGTGTTACGGCGCCGCACCTCGATCATCGGATAACACCGTTTTTTGAGGTCAATGGAGCCCTGACGGGTTTCTGCCCGCACATGTGGCCGATGTTCGGGTGGTAGATCCTCAAAAGTGATGAAGGCTGAACTTGATTTTCAAACTCTCAGAGTCTTTGACTAGAAAGGCCTAAAGGACGAGGTTCGCCGATTTCATACTGAAAATCATTATCTGAATGGGGTGGCAATACATGAAACCGAGCCAACTGATTTGCAGGACTCTTTTGCTACTTTTTATTTCACTTCTGTCAATTCCGGCCAGGGCATCATCGACCGATGTCGCAGGTCAGACAGTCCCCTGGTGGTCAAGCCCCGGCGAAACGGACACCACGGCATTTTCTGCGCTCGTGCTTCTGTTTCTCTTGTTGTTTGCTGTCTTCCATATGTACGCCCGGTTCGATCGGTTCGCGGAGAAGCACAATGAGGGAACACCCCTTCAGACCACAATTCCGACCCTCCTGATGATCGCGTTTGCGTACGAGATTTTCCCGCCTTTAAGCCATTTCAGCATTCTCCTGCCGCTGTCTTTGATTGCGACGGCTCTCGCACGCGATCTGATGCTCTGGTTTGAGCCGATGAAAGAACACACGCTGAAGGGAGAGCTTGAGGGTATCATGCTCGAAGAGCTGCAGCATGAGCATCTTGGTGAGCACGACCGGGACGGAAAACGGGTCCGAACCGCACCCAAACAAGCCTCCGGCCAAACGGTGACAGCAGAGTCTGATGATCTTGAACCGGAACGGCCAGATACGCCGCCCCCATCACCGGTAACACCTTCAGACAAATCCAAAGGAGGAACTGGCAATGATTGAGTTGACCGTTACCTCAATCCCGTTCGTTCTGCGGATCCTTTATCTGCGCTGGCGCGGCATTCCGATCACACTCTACAATGTTCACCTTGCGCTCTTTGCCTGGCTGGCATTGGCTTTCGCAGTGTTTTTCACCGTCTTTTATTATTATCCGAAGTCCTACACGGGGTTTGTTCCGTTTCGTACCGTACCGGTTGTCAGTGAGAACGGTGGTACCGTGACCCAGATTGCCGTCGACAACGGAACCAGGGTGGAGCCGGGACAGGTCCTCTTTACCGTGAGTGACGAAACGGAACAGGCTGCGGTTCGGACTGCCGAGCTGAAGTTGGCCGAAATCGACAAGGCTTTTGCTCTTGCGCAAGCGCAGGTTCGGTCCGCACAGGCTTCTCTGGATCGCGAAGAAGCGGTGTTGCAGCAGGCCGTCGAGGTTTTTGAAGACCAGGAGGAGCTGCGGGTCCGCCAGTCTGCTGCTTATACGGCGACCCGTTATGAAGCGGCCGTTGCTGACAGGGACGCGGCTCAAGCCAAGGTTTCCCAGGCGCAGGCGATGCTTGATGAGGCCAACCTTCAGCTTGAAGAGGTTATCCCGGCTCAGCGGGCCAGTGCCGAGGCGGCGCTAAAGCAGGCGCAAGTGGAACTTGAGAAAACCGTTGTCCGCTCTCAGGTAGACGGAATGATCGATCAATTGC
>CALDSI010000440.1 GCA_937911395.1 uncultured Labrenzia sp. | reverse complement strand
GCGCAATGAACCCGCCAGAGGCTGCATCTACATGGATCGGGATATCAAGGCCGCGTTCAGCTTCGATCCGGTCGAGTTCTTTCGAGATTTTTTCGACGGGCTCATAAACGCCGGTAAAGGTCACGCCCAGCGTTGGCACAACGCCGATGGTGTTTTCATCAACTGCCTCAGCCACTTGTGCAGCGGTCATGCAAAGCTCGCCGTCAAGGATAGGGAGTTCCCGCAATTCGACATCGAAGTAACGCGCAAATTTGTGCCAGCAGATTTGTACTGGCCCACAGATCAAGTTGGGTTTATCGGCCGGTTTGCCGGCGGCTTCCTGGCGCTTGCGCCATTTCCACTTGAGAGCGAGGCCGCCGAGCATAGCCGCTTCTGAGGACCCGGTTGTTGAACATCCAAGCGTCGTTTTTGCATCCGGTGCATTCCAAAGATCGGCAAGAATGTGGACGCAGCGGTGCTCGATCTCGGCCGTCTGCGGGTACTCGTCCTGGTCGATCATATTCTTGTCGACGCAGTCCTGCATGAGTTGCTGGGCTTGTGGGGGCACATAGGTTGTGCAGAAGGTCGCAAGGTTTTGGCGAGAGTTGCCATCAAGCAGCAATTCGTCGTGGATCAGATTGTAAACCGTATCGGGGAGCGAAGAGTTCTCCGGCATCCGGAACTTCGGCAAGGGTTGTTCGGACAAGTCGCGGGCATAAAGGTCAAAAACGTCGTCCCGTCGGCCGGGTTTGGATTGATGCAATGCCACTGGAAACCTCCCTGTGAATACAGGCGTGTGATGAATGCCCCATACGACCACAGAACTCAGATCATGTGCAATGCCTACCCTTTGCAGTGCATGCTGTCCTGTGACTCGCGTCACAAGTGTGCCATTCGATGGGAGTCGCTGAAGATTCTATTGATGCGAAAAAACAAAACGCCCAGGACAGCTTCCCGGGGCGCTTTATTGAGCAGAGGAATTTCTCGGTTGGGGGGTGGCCTGGGTCAGCCTTTGGCCTTGCAGACCAGCAGGGTGCTGTTGCACCAGCCGCGCAGGCCCGGCAAGCGGCCAAGGGTCCGGGTCAATCCGATTTCCGCCGGTTTCAGTGGACCCCACTCGAATGTCTTGGAACGCAGGTGATGGAAGAGTTTACCATGCCGGTTGTGTTCCTTGTACCAGGGGCTGAACATGGGCGTGTACGGCAGGACGCTGAGGTAACCGATGCCATGCACCTCCTCGATGTCGGCGGCCTTTTCAACGATGTTCATCCATTCCTTGAGTGTGAAGCGGACATGGTGCTCTGGATAGTGCAGGTGGCTGAATTTCAACCGGTCGAGCCGGTAGAGCTGCGGCACGACCGCAAGTACCAGACCACCCGGTGCGACCACTTCGCAGCATTGGCGCATGGTGGATTCAATCGCCTCGGCCTTGCCCGGCAGATGCTCTAGAACATCCAGCAGGGTAATGACATCCGGGCGCCAGGGCAGGTCTTCCTTGTGCTCGGACAGCTTTGTGGCGTCGAGGACAATGTCCGGCTGGAAAGCAGCTTCGTAGTCGGCGCCGCAATATTCAAATTCCAGCCCGGTTGCGGCCAGATATTCCTTGGAGATCGAAGTCGAGCAGCCGATATCCAGGATCTTTGGTGTGTCCGTGCGGCCTTTGGACCAGGATTTGATTTTCCGCGAAACCGTATCGAATTTCACGGTCCCGTAAAGATTTTGCTTTGAGTTCGACAGCTTCTTCACAAGATACTGTGAGTGTACTGTCAACTCGTTGGTGGTATCGGTCATAGCTGGTCCCTCTGCTCAATCCACAGCTGTGTACACAACGCCTCGCTGGCTGGCGTGATGCGATGAATTCCCGGCTCGTACGGATAAAAGGTGATGTCCGACATCAGGACGATCAGTTCGCCCAGAATGAGTTCGACGATCTCATCGGCGACGCTGCCAGATCCCGGAATGAAGTTTGCAGGATAGCCGTCGTTGACGAGGCAAATCTGACGCTCGCCGCGGCCAGTGTCGTTCTGGAAATGGAAGGCCCGGATCGATGGAAGAACATCTGCGCTTGGCGCGGTTTCCAGATAGTCGACATCAATCTCGATGCGCCGGGAGCTGGCGCTTGCAACCATGCAGCCGCTGCGCAATTGGCGCAGCACCTGTTCCGTGATCGACAATCTGCCAGCGGCGCCGACGATCAGATCGCACTTGTCCAACTCCCTTGGTGACATGTGCGCCTGAAGGCCGGAGAGGCGCGCTTCTGCCACCTTGAGCGGGTCGGTGTCGATGACCATCGGAATGACATCAAGGCGGCGGAACGCATGGGCAACACCGGAGCCGATCCATCCCGCTCCAAAAACGGCCGCGTGCCGTCCCGCAAGAGAATTGCCGAGATCTCTGGACAGGCCGTCCAGGCAGCGCACGATGGTTTCACCACATCGTTTGGCTTCCAGCCGCTTCAGTTCGCTGTCAGCGCAATGCAGCACCGGTACTTTCAAGTTGAGCTGTTCGGCCCGCCACACACCTTGTTTGGTGATCTCGACGACGCCCTCAACGAGGTCCAACTGATCGGCAAAACGTTCATGAAGCAGTTCAACGACATAGCCGCCAACTTCCTGGATCACCAGTTTCTGACCAGATGAGCGGCACTGCAGAAAGCTTTTCTGAATGGCGGCTGCAAGTGTTTCCTTGAAATCGTCCTCGGTCTTCGGGCAATGCACGATAGAGCCATAACACGATTGCCATTTCGTGCGTGTCGCGTCGCTGCCGGAAGAATATGGAATACCAATGATGGCATCGAAATCCATAATCCCAGCCAATGCATCAATCATCCGCATGGTGTCGTCGAACAGATGTGCAACCAGCATGAAGCGATGCGTTTCTGCCTGGCACAGGTCTAGGCGTTCGACCAATGCCGGAAGATAATTCGCCCGGCGCACATAATCAGCGCTGGCGCCAAGAGCCATGTTGTTTAACGGTGTCATTCACAAAGTGTCCTTTGTTAACGAATTATTAAGAACTGGCCATGCAGCAGAAGACAAGCAGGGGTTGCCAAAAATCTTGGTATAAACCGGATTCATGGTTAACCCGCTTTTGTGGTAACTCGATTACTCTGAGTTGATACCCTGGCTAGTACACTGAAAACCCGTTCGAATTCTCAGTTGAGTTCGTTCCGTTGCCAACAATTGGGCCACAGCTTGCTCACAACAGATCTAGTGAGGATTGATTGCCAATCCGGGGCGTGAATTCCGAAACAGTTCAAAAGTATTCAAGTTTTATGTAATATTTACAAGGGCAAATATGCAGCACGCAGAGAATTGCCAAAGTCTGTTTAGCCGGCAAACTATGCCGCTCGGCGGACTTGCCTTGGCCCAAACTGCCTAAATTCACGAGCCACCGGCATATTCAAGCCACATTTCCTCCGTCGAAAAATCATCGGGTGTTCGAACAATGTGCTGATTGTTCCGATTTGATAGTGCTTGTGGGCAACCCTTTGGCAGAGGATTGCAGAAAATGGCGAACGCAACATCGGCACCAACCGCAGACGACGAAAACGGATCTCCCCAGAACCGACAGTCACCGAAACTACCAGCAGTTTTGAAATCGCCCGCCGTCAAGGTTTTCCTGATCGGCTTCCTGACCGTTCTTCTTCTCATACCAACGACGTTTGTTTGGTTGCTCGTGGAAGAGCGTGCCGACCGCGCCAAGGGCGTGGCGGCGGATATCGCACGGTCTTGGGGTGGGATGCAGTCGATCAATGGTCCTTATCTTGCCGTTCCATTCACGGAGACCGTTGTCTCCGGAGAAGGCGAGAAGCGACAACAGACCGTCCATCATCGAACGGTGGTTTTGTTTCCGGAACGTTTGGAATTGAAAGGAGACATAGGCGTCGAAGAACGCCGCAAGTCCATCTACTCATTGCCGGTCTACAGTGGTCAGATGTCCATGGAGGGCCGGTTTGCTGCGCCGCCCTCCGGCATCTTCGAGCCGAAAGACGGCGGCACGATCAAGATCGCAATGGACAAAGCCATGGTTGTCGTTGGCATAGCGGAGGTCCGCGCGCTACGCAGCTATGTCTCGATCCGTCTCGACTTGGCATTGTGGGTGCTGTTTGTGCCTTTCCTTTGTGTCCTGGCCAAGCACGGCGGTTCCGGTATCAACGCATCAGTCGCAGCTGATATCTGGCAAAAAGGCTTTTCCTTTGATCTTGCCATGCATCTGAACGGCTCATCAGCCCTTTTTGCAGCACCGGCCGGGCAGACGACACTGGTCACTCTCCAGTCCGATTGGCCGCATCCAGGTTTTACAGGAGCTTTCCTGCCTGAACAGCGTTCAATCACGGACAGCGGGTTTACCGCCACCTGGACCATCCCTTATCTCGCCCGTGGCATTCCCAAAACCATGGAGGTCGACAGTTTGCCGCTGTCCGGCAAACTGATGGGTGTGAAGTTTGTCGAGCCGGTCAACTTCTATCAGACGATTTCAAGATCACTGAAATATGCCATTGGTTTCATCAGCCTGACCTTTCTTGCGGTTTTCGTTTTGGAGATGCGATCGGGTTGGCAATTTCACTGGATGCAATATGGGTTGGTTGGCTGTGCGCTGATCATCTTCTACGTGATGCTGTTGGCCTTTGCTGAGCATATTGGTTACGGGCGCGCCTACCTGGTCGCTGCAAGTTCGGCGACGCTGTTAAACGCCATATACGTTGGGACTTCACTTAAAAGCCGAATTGCAGGACTTGTGATCGCAGCTGTCCTAACCGGCATCTTTGCGACCCTTTACGCTTTGATGCGGGAGCAGGACTACGCCTTGCTGATCGGATCTGTGATCGCATTTGCAGCTCTTGCCGTGACCATGTTCGTCACGCAAAAGATCGACTGGTCAGGTTTAGATCCATCGCGCCCGGAAGCTCGCCATCAGACTGGCTAATAAGAAAAAAGCGGTGCCCGTCAGGTAGAGTGTCGATCCACCTGGCAGGGGCATTTCTTACGTTAGAAACAACGTTAGTCACACATCCCTCACGGGCTTGTGCGGGAATGGCAACGGAGTTGAGTTGCCTCCAGCTGCAGATGCGTTAGCTCTGGTTCCAACATACGGAGGATTTCTCATGAAGCGCCTTGCCCCGCTCGCCCTTGCAACTTTGATGACTGGTGCCGCCTATACGATTCCGGCAAACGCCGAAACGGCGGTGTTTGCCGGCGGCTGTTTCTGGTGTGTGGAATCCGATCTGGAACGGCTTCCGGGCGTTCGCGATGTGGTGTCCGGTTATGCTGGCGGAACCACGCAAAACCCGACCTACAAGAACTACGAACGTGGTGGTCACCGCGAAGTCGTTCAGGTCGATTTTGATGAGAACAAGATTAGCTATGGCGAGCTCTTGGGGATTTTCCTGAGAACGGTCGATGTGACTGACAGCGGCGGGCAATTCTGTGACCGGGGTTTTGGGTATTCCACTGCGATCCATCCTTTGAACGCAGCGCAGGAAAAAGCGGCGAAGCGGGAAGTGGCGAAAGCGGAAAAGGCGCTGGGCCGCAAAGTGGTGACCCCGATTGAAGACGCTGCAGTCTTCTGGCCGGCTGAGGATTATCATCAGGGCTATTACAAGAGCAATCAACGCACCTTGACCCGGTTCGGCTATGTGACCCGCGCAGATGCTTACAAAGGTTACCGAAAGGCCTGTGGCCGGGACGCCCGGGTAAAACAAGTCTGGGGTGCTGAAGCCTTCAAGGGACTTCCACAAGCCGGGTCCTGATCAAGCTGCGATCTACTCAAGCCTTGAGGCTGGTTTAAACTCCGGCCTCGAAGGCCTCCACCAGATCCAGAACGGCTTCACCATACTTGTCCAGTTTTGATTGGCCAATGCCGGAAACCGACAGAAGGCTGTCGGGTGTAACCGGACGGGCTGCGGCAATCCCGGCCAGAGTGGCGTCCGGAAACACCACATAAGGCGGCACGCTCTGATCCCGGGCAATTTGGGTGCGCAACCGGCGGAGCCGATCAAACAGCAACCGGTCTTCCTGGTCCAGCTCATCCGCCAGAGAGGCAGCCCGAGATGTCCGAGTGTTTTTGAGGCCCGAGGCGCTGCGGTCCTTGCGCAGACGAATCCTCTCTTCACCCCGCAGAACCGGCCGCGCCTTTTCGGTCAAGACCAATGCGCCATATTGCGCGTGGTCAACGTCGACATATCCGGCAGCAACGATCTGCCGTGTGATTGACTGCCATGTTTTGAGAGAGTGATCCTGGCCGATACCGAAGACGGAGAGACTGTCGTGGCCGAAGCGGGTGGACTTCTCGCTCGTCTTGCCGAGAAGAACATCGATCACATGACCGGTGCCAAAGCGCTGGCCGGTCCGGTAGATCGCCGACATGAGTTTCTGCGCAGGTTCCGTGCCATCCCATGTTTCCACGGGCGACAGACAGGTGTCGCAGTTTCCGCAAGGTTCCGGATAGGTCTCGCCGAAATGGGCGAGCAAGGCCTGGCGCCGGCAGCCCGCCGTTTCGCAAATCCCGAGGAGTGCGTTGAGCTTGGCATTTTCCGCGCGTTTGACCTCGTCCGGGGCATCGCCCTCCGCAATCATTCGCCGGCGTTGCACGAGATCCGCCATACCATACGACATGAAGGCTTCTGACGGGGCACCATCCCGCCCGGCCCGGCCTGTTTCCTGATAATAGGCCTCAACAGATGAGGGCAGGTCCAAGTGGGCCACGTAGCGCACATCCGGCTTGTCGATCCCCATGCCGAAGGCCACCGTGGCTACCAGGCAAAGATCCTCTTCCAGCAAAAAAGCGTCCTGATTGGCGGCCCGCTGCTCAGCAGGCAAACCCGCATGATAGGGCAGTGCGCGAATGCCTTTGGCATTTAGCCACTCGGCGATGTCCTCGACCTTCGCCCGGGAGAGGCAATAGACGATGCCGCACTCGCCCTTGTGCTTCTTTAGGAAATCCAGAAGTTGCTGGCGCTGGTTGGTCCGTTCAACGATCTCATACCGAATGTTGGGCCGGTCGAAGCTGGTCGAAAACACTTCCGCCTCATCCAGCTTAAGCCGTGCCTGAATGTCTTTCTGGGTGTGCGGATCGGCTGTCGCTGTGAGGGCCACACGGGGGACGCCCGGATAGCGTTCCGCCAGCGTGGACAGGCTTAAATACTCCGGGCGGAAATCGTGGCCCCATTGGCTTACGCAATGCGCCTCGTCAATGGCAAAGAGCGCAATGTCGAGCGTATCGAGGAGCTTGCGAAAGCTCTCATTGCTGAGCCGTTCCGGCGTGACGTAAAGGAGATCAATTTGTCCGCGTTGCAATTCCAGCCGCAAATCAGCTTGCTCGCCAGGCGTGAGCGTGGAATTCAAGGCTGCCGCGTTAACACCGGCGGCTGTCAACGCACCAACCTGGTCCTTCATCAGCGCAATCAGCGGGGAGACAACGATCCCGACACCGCGGCGGCAAAGCGCCGGGATTTGATAGCACAGCGATTTGCCGGCTCCTGTCGGAAATAGGACAACCGCGTCCCGGCCATCGACAAGCGACTGGATAACTGCCTGTTGCTTACCCCGGAAATCACTGAAGCCGAAGATTTTCTGCAGCACGGCCAAAGGGCGCGCCTCGCCGGTCACCGGCGGCGCGAGCGTGGCATGAATCGTGTTGGGTTCCTCTGCGGCGGGCGCAGGTGAAGCGGACATGTGCGAATGATTCTCCTGAACTCATCGCACCATGTCTTATTCGCCGCTTTAGGGCAATTGCCCCGCCTGTGGATGACCGGGCGTTGACTGCGGAAAACCTAAAATTCCGCGTCCGGGTCGCTCGCCAAGGTTTCTGCGCAATGAATGCGCATTTGCTCGGTCAGCTCTGTCAGGT
>CALDSI010000439.1 GCA_937911395.1 uncultured Labrenzia sp. | reverse complement strand
GTATACGGCGGGGTTTTCATCGGCGAACCGCTCAAAGGCGGACTTTTCAATGAATGCCAGCTGCGCTTCCTTCAAAACGCTTACCGTTGCAGACCGTGGACGGCCATCCAGCAGGGCAAGCTCACCGACCAGATCGCCTGGTCCGAGAACCGCAAGCAACTGCTCATCCCCATCAACTGACAGGATCGACACCTTCAAAGAGCCCTCCAGAACAGCATAACACCCGTTACCGGGATCGCCGTTTTCGAAAAGAGTGGCATTGGCCGCCATTTTTATCGGGCGGGCAAGTTTTGACAGCCCAAGCGCCAATTCCGAATCAAGCCCTTGTAACGAAAAGCTGTTTTTCAGAAAATCATCGATCTTTGCCACACCTGCCCCCTGCAGACATTGCCGTCAAACCGGCCAATTTCGAAATACGCGCATTGTTGTGATGTGCATCACGTGCCCATGCGCAAACTACCCCTATATTGAAAAACATGGAAGCGGGGTTGCCCCTCCCCCACTTCCGGACCTCCACGAAAAACGGCTCTGTTCCCCCCAGAGCCGTTTTTTCGTTTGGCTTGCTGTCCAAGCCCTCAGTTCAGGAAAACATCCTTTTTTTCCAGCGTGTGAAAGAAACGGTCACTCGCCAGGACGTCATACTGACACTCCCGGATTGCGATCTTGGCCTTTGGCTCCTCCCGGCGCAACCGGTCATCGGCTCTGCCCGGAATAGCCGTCACGAAACTCATGTCCGCCATTCCGTCAAAGTGATTGTGCAGCAGCCGCTGCAGCTCTTCCCTGTCACTGACCTCCGGCAGCGGATCTGCCTTGGGCAAGAACTTCAAATCGTATTGCTTCGCCAAGCGCTGAAGACGAAGAGTTTTAAGGCCCGACCGCACAGGAGTAATGATAAGCGGCGGCGTATCAAACCCCGCGTGTCCAATTGCCTTGAAAACTGTTCGGGCCACACTGCTGCGGGCCAGCATCCCGTCTCTGACGGCAACGAAGTCCGGCTGCCGCTTCATCAGAACCGTGTACCGGCCCAGTTGCGCCAGCGTTTCTTCCAAAAGAAGCTCATCTGGCAGAAGCCGCAAGAGCGCCAGGCGGTTCATCTTCGAACGGGAAAACATCCGGTCGCCGTAGGTTTGATGCATCCGGCTGCTGACGGGCGATACCCTGTCGCCGGTAAAGGCCAGCGTGATCCCGAAGAGTGTGCGTGAACTTGAGGCCTTGACGGTTTCGATCAGCGGCCGGAACTCCCGGGGCCACAGATCTGTCGCAACAAGCGCGCCGAGCGCACTGATACGCCCTTGCTCGGCGAGATCACGCAGCGCGCGGTCAACCCCGAATGCAAGACCGTAGTCCAAGGCTCCAAGCGTAATTCTTTTCATGCAGCGCGGTAAAGATACATAAGAAACGACACGCTCCTCCCTGCAAAATTTCGTAGGGTTTTGCAAGTCTTATCGTGACATCCGCCTCTTATGCAGTCGGCGTTACTTGGTCTCCAGCGGATCGAGAGCGTCCGTTTTTCGGCCTGAGAGCTTGTACACCACCAGTTCTTCCAACGGCACACCCTTCACCAACCTCCCCAAAACCGCGACCTGCTCAACGGTGTCAAACCGGGCCTTGAGAACATCCGCTTGGTCACGGCGGCTTTCAGCGACATAAAGCCCAGCACCGTCAAAATCAGCCTCTTGCGGCTCTGGCGCCATGATGTAGCGGATCCGCTGGGTAAACTGGTGAACCGGCACCGTGTCTTTCATGAGAAAGTCGATTTGACCGTTAAGGCCATAGCCGGAGGTCAGAACAAAGGCTGCGTCCGTCTTACCGACCACGTCTTTCAGAGCCGAGCCGATTTCCGGCCATCCGCGCAGCTGATGGGTCGGGTCTTTTCGCGCGAACTGCCCTGTAAAGGCCGAGACAGCATGGAGCTGAACGGCAAACGCGATCACAAGACCAAGGCAGACACCAGTCGTTGCGAGCTTAATCCAGTTTCTTGAGCGCTCTTGAAGATCGCCTACAAAGACCGCTGCCATCAATGCAATCACCGGAAACAGCGGCGCTGGCCAGTTGGCTTGCACGCGCGAGTGCAGCGAGTGATAGGCAAGATAAATCAGGAACGGCAGCACGGTCAGGATGATCAAGGAGGCGACCACATCCTGTTTCAAAAAGCGGCCGAACAAACGGGCGGCGCCAAACGCTGCCAAAAGCGCGATCAACGGATTGAGCAGGCCGACAAACGCGCCGACAAACTCAAAGATGTATTTGGCGGTATACCCATCACTGCCGGCCCGCCCGAACTGTTTATAAAAGCTGACCCAGTCGTGCAGATGGTTCCAGTAAAGCACAGGCGCGAACGTCAAGACCGCAATCAATCCACCGGCCCAAAGCTGCCAGGTCAACAACCAGCGGCGGGCACCCGGAACCCACAAGAGCCACAGCACGATCCCGGCCCCGAGAAACAGAACCGAGTATTTCGACAGCAGCCCGCATCCGGCCATCAAACCGACAACCAGCCACCAGTTCGCATTTTTGGACGTGATGAGTTCGGCCAGCGCCCAGAAACTCAAGCCCCAGAACAGAACCGACGGGGCATCCGGTGTTGCAAGGATCCCGCCGATACCGACCAGCAAGCTGGTGTTCAAGAACAGGACGGCCCAACCGGCAACCCGGGCATCAAACAGGATAGAGGCCGTCCGCCAAAGTGCCAGCGATCCGATCAGGCCGGAAAAGATAACCAATGCCCGCACCGCAAACACGGTGTCTCCAAAAACGGATTGCCCCGCTGCAATCCACCAGCCGATCATCGGCGGGTGATCATAGTAGCTGAGCGCCGGATAAAGCCCCCAAATCCGGTAGTAGGCTTCGTCCTCGACAAAATGCGCTTGGCTTGCTGCAACAACCTTGAGAGCCGTGAGCGCCACCACAACCAGCACAAGTCCGGCTGGCCGAAGGAAAAAGGGCAAGTCTTCAGAGCTGTGTGCGTTTGTCACGAATGCCTCAGCTTTTCCGCCAGGTCAGTGCGGAACTTGCTGCATAGTTCCAGACAGCGCCCATGATCGCACCAGCTGCGCCCGCAAACCACCAGTACGCCGGATCGGCATAAATGAGGTTGGCAACACCGACATTTGCCAGAACGCCGACAGAACACACCACATAGAAAGTCAAGAGACCGATCAGCGCTCCGACACCCCGCAGACGCCGGTCCCGATAGGTCAGCTGGTTGTTCAGGAAAAAGTTCGACGTCATAGCCACAAAGGATGCGGCGGTCTGTGACATGTTGAAACTCATGTCAGACAGCAGAAACACTCTCAAGGCCGCGAGGTGAACCACAAGGCCGCTGGCACCAACAAGGCCGAACATAAGGAAGCGGACAGAGACAATGTCGCCGAAATACTTGGCGAGCAGAAGGCCGAAGTAATCCAGCGTGACCAGAGTGTCGAGCTTGCTTTCACCGTGCTGGCGCTCACGGAACGTGAACGGCAGTTCCTTGATCTTCAATGTGCCAGCAGATGAAGACACTAGATCGAGCAAGATCTTGAAGCCTTGCGGCGACAATTTCGGGGCCAGCTCTTCAGCCTTTTCCCGGCGCACCATGAAGAACCCACTCATGGGATCGCTGAGCGTTACATTTAAAAGCTTCTGCGCAAGCCCATTAGCGATGTTGGAGCCCCAAGCCCGAACCTTGGACAGTCCTTCGCCGACGGTTCCGCCTTCCACTTTCCGGCTTGCCACCACAAGGTCGATGTCACCGGTCTTGATCTCGGAAAGCATCTTGGGCAGCAACGTCTCGTCATGTTGCAGGTCGGCATCCATCACAGCGACAAAAGGCGCGGAAGAGGCAAGGATCCCCTCAATACAGGCCCCGGACAGTCCGCGCCGGCCGATACGCCGGATCACACGCACGCGCGGGTCGGTCAAAGCCAGCTTCCGGGCAACTTCTGTGGTGCCATCCGGGGAATTGTCGTCAACGACGATTGCCTCCCAGGCAGTCCCGGCAAGCGCTTTGTCCAACAAACCAATGAGAATTGGAATGTTCTCGGCCTCGTTGAAGCTTGGCAAAATGATGCTCAGCTCAGCGGGAAGTGCATCGCGTTTCGAAGAACGCGGTGCGCTGGTCTCTCCGCCCTGATCATTCACCAGGTTCACGACGCCGTCCATAGTTGTTCCAATTCCAGGCCTGACAGATCCAGCCACCAACTTTCAAAGCGCCGGGTCTCACTCGCGCGGACCATAGCCCGGCGCAGATTAAATACAAGAAAGAACGCACCGGCCGCCCTGTCTCAAACAGTGGCGACCGGGACTGCGATCCGTTGCCGTCCTTTTAGCCGGGACTGTGATGCAAACAAGGCATGTCGCGGCCTTTTTTTATCTCGGTTAAGATGACAGTATTTTGCCGGTCATCGCGATCTGCTCCCGCGCTTGCTCTCAGAACTGCTTTCGTCTAGGACAACCGACAACATCACAAGACTTTTCCAGATGCGTTCGCCAAAGGGTGCATGCGCGGAAAACCCGCCAGGACACAAAGATCTCATGGCCAAAAAACCAAACAAACTGAGGGCGCGCTTGCCGCGTGGCTTCGTTGACCGCTCTGCCGCCGATATCCGTGCCACAGACGAGATGCTGTCCAAGATCCGTCAGGTATACGAAAGCTACGGGTTTGACCCGGTTGAAACACCGGCCTTCGAATACACCGACTGTCTTGGCAAATTCCTGCCCGATACCGACCGGCCGAACGCCGGCGTCTTCTCTGTGCAAGATGATGACGAGCAATGGATGAGCCTGCGATACGATCTGACAGCACCGCTCGCCCGTCATGTCTCGGAAAACATCAACGAAATACAGCTGCCCTACCGCACCTATCGCAATGGCTGGGTGTTCCGGAATGAAAAGCCGGGGCCAGGCCGGTTCCGCCAGTTCATGCAGTTCGACGCCGACACCGTTGGTGCACCAGGTGTCCAAGCCGACGCTGAAATGTGCATGATGATGGCGGACGCCATGGAAGCCCTTGGCATTCCCCGCGGCCAGTACGTCATCCGCGTGAACAACCGCAAGGTTCTGGACGGTGTGCTGGAAGCCGTTGGTCTCGGCGGTGAGGACGATGCGGAACGCCGTCTGACTGTCCTACGGGCCATGGATAAGTTCGACAAGTTTGGCACCGAGGGCGTTCGGCTTCTCTTGGGCGAAGGACGCAAAGACGAAAGCGGCGACTATACCGACGGCGCAAAACTGTCAGCTCCGGCGATCGATGCCATTGTAGAAATTCTGGAAGCTTCTGCGATCGACGATCTGATCGATTATACAAACGATCTGACCTTCAAGACGGCCGCGCTGTCCAAGTTTGCGATCAACGAGAGTTTCGAGGCTGGCTTTCGCGAATTGAAACTGATCTCGGTTCTTGTGACTTCCGCCGGGTACCAATCCGACCGGATCTCAGTCGACCCATCCGTGGTTCGTGGCCTGGAATACTACACTGGCCCGGTCTATGAGGCTGAGCTCTTGTTCGACGTCATCAACGAAAAAGGTGAAGTTGTTCAGTTTGGGTCTGTCGGCGGAGGTGGCCGTTATGACGGACTGGTCAAGCGCTTTACTGGCCGCGACGTGCCTGCAACCGGCTTTTCCATCGGCGTCTCGCGCCTGATGACGGCATTAAAGAACCTCGGCAAACTGCAAACAGCTGATGTCGTGGCACCGGTGCTGGTAACCGTTATGGACGGTGACACCGAAGCGCTCGGCCGCTATCAGAAAATGGTTCAGGACCTGCGCCAGGCAGGTATCCGAGCCGAGATGTATCAGGGCAACTGGAAGAAATTCGGCAACCAGCTGAAATACGCTGACCGCCGCGGCTGCCCGATCGCCATCATTCAGGGCTCGGACGAGCGTGAGGCTGGTGAAATCCAGATAAAGGACCTGATCGAAGGCGCCCGGCTGGCCTCTGAATCAACAGACGTCGACAATGTCACATGGCGGGAAAGCCGTCCGGCTCAGGTCACGGCCAACGAGGCGGATCTAATCGAGACCGTTCGCGGAATTTTGGCTGCGCAGGCCGAAGACCGCAGACAGGCAAACGGGGATTGATATGGCAACCGCGGGCAACACACCGGCTCTCGATCCAGCAAAAATTGATGCGGTCCTGGATTTGTTTCAGGCAGCCGGACACGCCCAAGTGTCGCCGCCTGTGCTTCAGCCGGCAAATGTTCTGCTTGATCTGATTGGTGAGGACATTCGCCGGCGCCTCTACCTGACCCAAGGGGCAGATGGCGCGGATTTGTGCCTGCGGCCCGACTTCACCATTCCCGTCTGCCGCCATCACGTTGCGCATGGCGACAACACCCTTCCTACGGGCTACTGCTACCATGGCCCGGTGTTCCGCCAGCGTCCGGACGGACTTGGCGAAATCCCGCAGATGGGAGCAGAAAGCCTTGGCCGTACTGATGTAGCCGAAGCCGACGCGGATCTGTTGGCCCTGGCGATTGAGGCTCTGAGCACCTTCGGTATTCAGGATGTCGCCATCCGGATTGGCGATGAGACGATTTTCGCAGCTGTACTCGCAGGACTCGGTCTCCCAGTCGTATGGCAGCGACGTCTGCGCGATCTTTTTGGCGAAACTGACAAACTGGCAGCAGCTGTCGAGCGGATGGCCGGCGGTGCGGCGAGCGACGACGAGACACGCGATGTGCGGCTCGGCTTTCTGGCAGCGCTTGAGGGCGCTGATCCGAAGGCAGCACATGCGGTGGTCGAGGATCTCTTGTCGATTGCCGGAATTTCAGCCGTTGGCGGGCGGACACCTGCTGAAATCGCCGACCGTTTTCTGGAGCAAGCCGCTTTGACCCGCGGAACCGCAGGACACGGGAAGGCAGCGGATGCTCTCAAGAGCTATCTCGCGATCAACACAGATGGTGCCAACGCGGTGTCGGCACTCAACGTCTTTGCGGCGAAGTACGACCTGGACTTGAAACAATCGATTGCAGCATTCGAACAGCGCTTGGGTGCGTTGGCGAACAAGGGCATTGATCCGGCTCGGCTGGCGTTCGCGGCCGACTTCGGACGGCGGCTCGACTACTACTCTGGTTTCGTTTTCGAAATCCATGGCGACACAGGATCTCAAGACGGCCCGCTCGTCGGCGGTGGCCGTTACGACAAGCTGGTCACCCTGCTTGGGGCAAAAACGGATGTTCCGGCGATTGGATTTTCCATGTGGCTGGACCGGATTGCAGCTCGGATCGGAGGCTAACCCATGAGCAAACTTGTGATCGCGGTTCCCTCCAAGGGCCGGCTTCAGGAAAACACACATGCCTTTTTCGGCCGTGCCGGTTTGAAGGTAACGCAACCGGGCGGGGCCAGGAATTATCGTGGTGCCATCAAAGGCCTGCAGTCGGTGGAGATCGCCTTCCTGTCCGCATCTGAAATCGCCCGTGCACTGGCGGACGGTGCTGTCCATTTTGGGATCACCGGACTGGATCTGGTCGATGAAAACATTGCCGATCCGGCGAGTGCCGTCCACATCGTGACACCGCTCGGGTTCGGCCACGCTGATGTTGTGATTGCTGTCCCAAAATCCTGGATCGATGTGGAAAGCATGGCGGATCTCGGCGATGTTGCGTCCGACTTCCGAAACCGCCACGGCCGCCGCCTGCGGGTCGCCACCAAATACGTCAACCTGACCCGTACTTTCTTTGCAAAACATGGCATCGCCGATTACCGGATCGTGGAAAGCGCCGGTGCCACCGAAGGCGCTCCTGCGGCTGGCTCTGCAGAACTGATCGTCGACATAACCTCCACCGGCTCAACCCTTCAAGCCAACAACCTGAAGGTCTTGTCCGATGGCGTGATGCTGATGAGCCAGGCCAATCTGGTGGCCTCCCTCAATGCTGACTGGTCGGAAACGGCCCTCAGCGGGGCGCGGGAAATCCTCGACCGGGTCGCAGCTGAAGACGCCGCGCGCAATGTGAAACTGGTCAAGGCTGCGGTCGATGACCGGACACAGGCGCTTCGGGCGGTAAGCAATGTCGGCGCGATCCAGCGGTTTTCAGAATCCGGCTCGACCGGATATGTGAGCGTGTTGTGCCCAAAGGACGCTGTCGCAGCCTGCGCCAAGTTGCTGATCGAAGAGGGCGCAGACACCGTGACGGTGGAGACGCTCGATTACGTCTTTTCGAAAGACAACCCGCTGTTTGCGCCGCTGAAGGAGAAGGTTTGCGGATAACAGCAAGCCTCAATACGGACTAGCTCGGCCGCCTGAATGCTCTGCGCGCCTCTTCAACGGGCTCCCGGCAACAGCACCCTTCCAAGTGGTCGTTGACCATGCCCATGGATTGCATGAAGGCGTAAACGGTGGTTGGGCCAACGAAGCTCCAGCCCCGTTTTTTGAGGTCTTTTGAAAGCGCTGTGCTTTCTTCCGTTTTTCCAAGTGTCTTGGCGACCGCGAAGGTGATTTCTGATGGCCGGTTTTCCGGCTTTGGCTCGTAAGACCAGAAATAAGCCGCCAGAGATCCGTATTCCTTTTTCAACTCGATCGCGCGTTTGGCATTGTTGATCGTGGACTCGATTTTTTTGCGGTGACGGACAATCCCTGCATCGCCTAGGCATCGTTCAACATCTGCTTCCGTGAAATTTGCAACTTCTTCAAATTCAAAGTTGGCAAAGGCTGTCCGAAACCCTTGGCGTTTTCGAAGGATCGTCAGCCAGGACAAACCAGACTGAAACCCTTCCAGGCAGATTTTTTCAAAGAGACGCCGGTCATCGTCCACGGGCCAGCCCCACTCCGTGTCATGGTAATGCAAATAGTCCGGCAAATTGCCATGCCACCAGCAGCGCTGTTTGCCGTCGGCCCCAAGCAGCAGACCCGTCTCCGGATCCCGCTCTGCCTTGATGGTTTGTCCTGCCTCGACCATTGCGCCTCTCATTTATTCACGTTTTGTTCCATTTCATGTGCTACACGAGATGGCGCAGAGGCGCAATCTGTGACTTCTGTGTGCAGTCAACAAAAAACCCGGCTCGAGATGGCCGGGTCTTATAGATCTTGAGGAAAGTTTTTACGCGAAGAGCGCGTCGATGTCGTCCTGGGTTGCAACATCGATATCGGATTCCAGTGCCGGGCCATTGAGCAGCGCAGCGTCGCCTTCCGCAGCTTTAACTTCTTCGACTTCAATGTCTTTGAAGCTCTCAATGCCGCCCCAGATGTCCATCATCTGCATAATGCGATCTTCGACGAACCGAAGTGTACCGACCACTTTCGTGATCCGCTGACCGGTCAAATCCTGGAAGTTACAGGCCTCAAAAATCTGGACAACGCGGTCCTGGATATCACCGGCAAGCTCTGAGTCCTGACCTTTAAGCCGCGCGGACAGAGTGTTCGCAGTTTCATCAATGAACTCGGCTGCTGACAGAATGCTTTCTGTCGCGCCTTCAGTGCCGACCACGACCGCATCAAGCTCATTCGTCACGCGAGTCATATCCTCGCCTTCAGAACCGGTCTTCTGATGCAGTGTAGCGATTTCCTTCTTGGTCTGGGCGATCGCTTCATAGATCGCGTCCAGTTCCACCTTGAGCTTGGCCGCTTCCGAAAGCTCTTTGCGGAACTCGGACATGAACTTCTGGCTCATGGCTTCCGGGTCGAGCGCAGCTTGTTGCTGCTGACCTTCGCCCGATTGAATCATCGCCTTCAAGGTCGAGAGTTCTGCTAAAACTTCCTGATGCCGACGCTCTTCGGCAAACGCAGGGTCCGTGTTCGATACGGATTCCATACGTATTAAGGTTTCCGCTCGGAAGGATCGTTTCACAGCGGTCATACCTACTCCCGTCCCTGGCCCCTGCAGGCTTGTTCTCATAACGCTTTGGACCTTATACCGACGGAAGCTTAAGGAATTGTTTTTTCGATACTAACAACATCGGCCAATGGTTTCCCGCTAGGGTTATAGGGTCATTTTTTTACACCTTGCCAACACTGCTTAGAACAGAGACAGACTGTTGCCGGTTGAAGATCACATCCTGGTATTGGGCTGGACAAGTTGCCGGGGTCGTGATCTGAATTCGGCTTAGATCGGAGTGAAGTCCATTGCAGCGAACATGATGCGCAAGATCCTGATTTTCATGGCAATGTTGGCTTTGTCGGCAAGCATGCCAGCCCGGGCGTCGAGTGAAGCCTTTTCGACCGAAGACATCATGTTCGGATTTGAACAGACTGTCTTCGGCCTTGAACATCGCAGTTGGGGATGGCGGCCTTACCTGGTTAAAAAATTTACGACACCGGTCCGCTTTTATATCCATAACCTTGCACGGAGGGACCGAACGGCCACAGTCCGCCGCTTTGTAAAGGAGATCGACCGGAGAGTGAGCGGTTTGTCTGCCACGGTCGTCAGGCGGCCAACAGACGCGAATTTCGAGATCTATGTTGTTGATCGCAAACAATACAAACCAGTGGTGCGGACCGACATTTATAAAAACCCGAAAGCCAAGGTTCCCGGGCGATGCCTGGTCCGTGTCATTTCAGGCCGGAATGGCATAAAGCGATCCGCAGCGGTTATCGTTTCTGATGAAGGCGAGTTCCTGTTTCAGCGCTGCCTTGTTGAAGAAGTGCTGCAGGGACTTGGTCCCATGAATGACAATCACAAACTGGTGCATTCGGTCTTTAACGATTCCTCGCGTCACAATCGTTTTACGGTCTTTGATCAGATCATTTTGAACATGCTTTACGACCCGCGGATCAAACCGGGCATGTCCGTGAAGCAAACACAAGACTTTCTGCTTCAAATCGCGCGCGACGCCCGCAGACGCGTACGTTAACCAACGTTTGATCAAAACCGCAGTGTTCTCAATGGCAAAACACTCGCTCCGAGAAGCGCCCCTTTCGTCTTAAGTTTCGATTCATCTCGTTCCTAAACCAAGAACTAACCATAACTACCGAATGTCGGCGCCAGACGCCGTTGATTCATCTTTGGCACAGCCCACGCGCCTATCATCGTTGCCAATCCGTTAACCGGCGGGGCGAAAGTTCCGCTGAACGTGGTTATCCATAAGTAACGAGTTGTGCCATGTTCTCTTTGTCCAAATCCTTGCCTGCCGCGGTTATTGCTGCTGGTCTCGCCTTTGTGGCCAGCGGGTTTGCGTCCGGCCCTGCCTCAGCCGGCCAAGTATCACCACCGCCGCTCGTCTTGAGCCCAAATCTCACCGAACCGTGGATGCTGCAGCTTCAACCGCGTGTACAGCGGCGCACTGCTGCTCCCACGCGGCGGCAAGTTCAGCAGCCTCGGGTTCAACGCCAGGTCCAGCAACACCGTGTTCAGCGGGCCAATTGGTGGTCGCCGCGTCAACAGCCCGTTCGGCAGCAGCAGCAACAGCGTGCTCAGACCCGTCAGGTCGCTCCGCAGTTTTTGCCGACAATCGTCAGCTACGACAGCAAGTACAAGCCGGGAACGATCGTGATCGATACAAATGCCCGGTATCTCTACCTCATCCAGAACGATGGGACCGCTCGCAGGTATGGCGTTGGTGTTGGAAAGCCTGGCTTTGAATGGGCGGGAACGCACAAAGTCACTCGAAAGGCCGAGTGGCCGGACTGGCGCCCGCCGGCGGCCATGCGCAAACGCCGCCCGGAACTACCGGTCTTCATGGCAGGCGGACCGGACAACCCGCTTGGCGCGCGTGCCCTTTATCTTGGCTCGACACTCTACCGGATCCACGGCTCCAATCAGCCTTGGACAATCGGGCACGCCGTCTCCTCCGGCTGCATCCGCATGCGCAATGAAGACGTCATTGATCTTTACGAACGCGTTGGTGTTGGGACAAGGGTGCACGTCATCTGAAGGCAGCCACTCGCAACAGCCATCCAAAACGCGAGGCATAAGCTGCGCGTTATTGCGTTTGAGCGGATGAGGCCTGCGATCAACATCTTGCTGCAATAACGACATCGGTGC
>CALDSI010000438.1 GCA_937911395.1 uncultured Labrenzia sp. | reverse complement strand
GATTGCGCGGAATGTAGACCGGGTTTAATCGGTTCATCTCGCGGCTGATTTCTTCGGCAGGACGTCCTTCTGCGGAGAGCCGTTGCTCCCAGCGACTTACCCAGGCCGATATGCCAGCTTCATCTTCGAAGAGGTCAAAAAGTGGTGCGAGATTTACAGAGCCAGCGTCGGCCATGCTTCGGAAAGCAAGCGTGTAATCAGCCCCGGAGACCGCCATTGCACTGAGGAGGTCTTCAAAGAGGGTGACGTCACTATCTTGTGCGTCCGGCAGGCCAAGCTTTTTGGACATGCCATTGAGCCAGGCGGAACGATAGAGATCCGGAAATTTGTTGAGTTCCCGAGTTGCAAGTTCCACGGCTCTGTCGAGGTCCGCCGGATCAAACAAGGGGAGCAGGGCCTCGGCCAAACG
The DNA here is from genome assembly GCA_937911395.1 of uncultured Labrenzia sp. Taxonomy (GTDB): domain Bacteria; phylum Pseudomonadota; class Alphaproteobacteria; order Rhizobiales; family Stappiaceae; genus Roseibium. Next base: position 6,526 of record CALDSI010000438.1, on the reverse strand, counting down.
TGCCAGATTCCACTGCATGATTGTGGGCTGACGGCCGTAGGCATAGCGTCCACCGTGGTCAATCGAGCTGAAAACAGCGGCCGGATCATAACCGTCCAAAAACGCGCAGGGGCCATAGTCGATCGTCTCACCCGAAATCGTGGTGTTGTCTGTGTTCATCACACCATGGACAAAGCCGATCAGCATCCATTTGGAAACCAGTTGCGCCTGGCGGTCCACAACGCGGGCAAGGAACCGCAAGTAACGACCGTCTGCGTCCAGGAGATCCGGGTCATGCCGCGCGATGGCGTAGTCTGCCAGCTGACGCACCTTGTCTGTATCGCTTCGGGCCGCAAAGAATTGGAAGGTCCCGACTCGCAAATGGCTGGATGCTACGCGGGTAAGGACAGCGCCAGGTTTCAGGCCTTCACGTTGGATCATTTCGCCGGTTGTCACGGCAGCAAGCGCACGGGTCGTTGGAACACCGAGCGCGTGCATGGCCTCGCCGAGAATGTATTCCCTCAGGACCGGGCCAATTACTGCCTTGCCGTCGCCCCCGCGTGAGAATGGTGTCCGGCCGGAGCCTTTAAGTTGAATGTCGCGGCGATGGCCTTCCTGATCGATCACCTCGCCAATCAAGAGGGCTCGGCCATCGCCGAGCTGCGGCGAAAACCCGCCGAACTGGTGACCGGCATAGACCTGGGCGAGGGGGGAAGCCCCTTGAGGACTTGCGGAGCCGGCAAAGACAGTAGCCATTTCTGGAGCTGCCATAGCCTTGGGATCAAGACCGAGTTCGCCTGCAAGCGGGGTATTTAAAAGGACCAGTTTTGGGTCCGGTACGGCCGCGCCCTGCCACTCGACGTAGAACCCGGGAAGTTCCCGGGCGTATGTGTTGTCGAACTGAAAGGCAGGTGGCTGTGTGGTCATGGCGGCGGGGTCCGGTCGGTCAATGTCTAAGATCTTCATATAGTTTTATCCCGATTGCTTTCGACCCCTCAGGGTCACTTGCCGAACTTCCAATTTTTGAAGGAGATTCGCGGCTTGCCTCAGACGGACATGCGGATAGGGTTGTTCTATCTTCCACAGTGAACCTATCGGCGAAGAAACAGGAAATTGAAAACCAATTACTGAGCAAAAAGACGCATTAGTTGCCGTCTGCATTGACCCGGAACGCTCAGTCTGTCACCACGCTCGTAAGGGGATACTCCCGAAAAGAAGAAAACGGGATATCCCAGTGCATCCAAGCCAGATTCAGGACCTTGTCGAACACTGCGAGCAATATCGCACGCCGAACAACCAAACTGCTCTTTTCCAGGTGTTCACGACTGTGCCGTTGTTCGTTGCTCTGGTTGCCGCCATGTATGCTGCGGTGGACATCAGCTATTGGATCACGCTGGCGTTGTCGGTTCCGACCGCCGGGCTGATTGTTCGGTTGTTCATCATTCAGCACGACTGCGGCCATGGATCATTCTTCTCGTCCAAAACGGCCAATGATACGACCGGGCGGCTGATGAGCATCCTGACGCTGACACCTTATGCGTATTGGCAGCGGGCGCATGCGCTTCACCACGCTACATCCTCAAATCTCGACCGGCGCGGCTTTGGTGACATTGACACGCTGACGGTCGAGGAGTTCCGTGCGCTGCCACTGCACAAACGCGTCTGGTACCGGATTTATAGAAATCCGTTTTTCATGACGTTCGTCGGCGGTGTTCTGCACTTTTTGGTTATCCAGCGGCTCCCGTTCACCGTTCAGCGCCCGTCCTGGAAGATGACGGCCAGCGTGCTCTTGTTGGATGTCGCGATCATCGCAGTCTACGGCACGCTTGCGTTCTTCATGGGGTGGATGCATTTCGTGCTCGTTTTTGCACCGATCGTGGTGCTGTCAGCTGCAGCCGGCGTCTGGCTCTTCTACATCCAGCACCAGTTTGAAGAGACACATTGGTCGCGCGATGGCGTTTGGGACCGCAAAACCGCGGCAATCCTCGGCTCGTCTTATTATGAGCTGCCAGCGATCCTCAATTGGTTCACAGGCAACATTGGCCTGCATCACATTCACCATCTTTGCAGTCACATTCCGAACTACCGTTTGCAGGAATGCATGGCTGGGAAGCCGGAGCTGGCCTCCATCAATAAGCTCACCATTTGGGAAAGCCTGAAAAGCGCGCATCTGGCGCTATGGGATGAAGACACCAAAAGGCTGGTCCCATTCTCGGCGGCTTAAACTCTGCCGAACAGAACCTCGATGCGCATCCGCCGAAGAGTGACGGCTTGGATGAAGAATTTCGGGCGCACTATTACTGGTCGGTGTATGAAGTACGGGAGTATGTTTGAAGGAAATCTCCCGTGACTCACACTTTCTGCCGCGTGTCTCAAGATGCCCCCGCTCCGGAAACCGATGCCCCGGCTCCGGACCGGCTGATATCAGGATCACCTGTATTCACCACTTGGAACGTCGAAGAGCGCGATGGTCTATATTGCGGCATATGGCGGTCCACGCCGGGAAAATGGCGGGTTCAGTATGACGAATGGGAATACTGCCGCATCCTCGATGGCCACTCTGTTGTGACAGGCTCTGATGGGCAGGAGCATCACGTGAAAGCTGGAGACAGTTTTATCCTGCGGCCAGGGTTTTCCGGCAGCTGGGAAGTTCTGGAAACCACCACCAAGGAATATGTCATTCGTTTGTAAGTCGACTGGCAGCGATCGACTGCGTGCAGTCGGCCGACAAAACTCTGCAGCGTTTGTCTAGAAACGGAAGGCGACGCCGGCCATCGGTCCGTGCGTGACGGTGTCATAGGAAAACGCCTCTGTGCCGGACTTTCCGTTGTCATAGTCCACGCCGGTCGCCTTGTAATGCAGATGCATCGCCCAACGCTCGTTGAAGTGATAGCCGACGCCGGCCTGCGCCCCCCATGTGAAATCGGACACCAACCCGAACCCGCCAACGTTGGCACTGCCGAATAGCGACCATTTGTCGTTCAGGAAATGCTGCCCGCGCAGACCGATGACCGGATCGATCCATTGTTCGGTGATCGTCCTGGAAAAGGAATTGCGCGGCACGGTCGCGGTGACATCAATCTGATTATACCACCAGCGTCCGCCCGCATAGGCCTCCAGCCAGCTTGAATCCTGTTTCCAGAATCGGTAGCCGAAAAAGGCCTCGCTCACCAGCTGCTTGACCCCGGCACTGACAGTGCCTCCAACGCGCGGGAATGTTCGGCCAGACCCGAGATCCATATACGCAACGTCAAGGGTTGCACCGAACCGGCCGTCATACAGCGCTTCGAAATGCCCCATCGCGCCGAACTGCAAGTTCTCAAAGATGGTTCCAGGCGACACGTCAAGCGATGTATTCGGCAAGCGGCCAATCGTCGTGTCGCCCTGAATGGTCGGCGCAAGCAGATAAGGCGCAATCACGAACTCCCAGCTGCGTTCAACGCGAAGTTCTGGTGTGTTTGTCGCAGGTGGGGGCGAAGGCAGATCAGCAGCACCGCTTGGAGTGGCCAGCGACACCGCAGCAACAAACGAATAGGTCAACACTGCGCAGCAACCTGCCCCATTTTGGAGCAGTCTTTTCTTGGTCAACGCCTCACTCAAGTGGGTAGCCCCTTCGCAAGGATGTTCGAAATTTGGACGATATGGCATCGGACGTGTTTTCTGCCCACGCCGAGATCTTCATTTACCTATACTGGCATAGTTGTGCTGATCATCAAATCTCCGTACAACCCAACTTCCCCAAAAGGTAGTATAAATAAGAAAATACAATTCAATTGGACATTGCGTAGGGTAAATAATAGTATGCAAAACAACCAAAAGAGAGGTTCAAATCTCCGTGCTGTATCCAAATTTCAGTTAGATGGGGGAGGCCATGGCGCGTTCTTTCAAGAACTACGAATTCAAGAACGAAAGTGGAAAAAAGGCGAATGATCTGCATATAGTATGGGGGATTACTTCTGTTGAAGTCATTGGTGTTGATGGCGTCAAGCCAGATGATCCGAAGGCGGGCTACTCCCTCAGTGAAACTGGTGGTAAGTCAGATATCAGCGAACATGAGGTGGAGAAAAACGGGACCGTCAAGGTGCGTGTGAAAACACCTCACCTCGTTCCGCCGAAACGTGTGAAATATCAATGGACACTTGACGGAAAAGCCATCAGCAACTTCAAAACGATCGCGTTCGAGGAACTCGATGACGGAGATACTCCGGAGGAAGTTGCCGTGCGCCGTTTCGAAGAACGAATGGATTTCTTGTCCGATAGGCTTGAGATGCTGATCGATATGAACCGGTTCAGGTAACCTGTGTATTCAAGGCTGGTGATCTTCGGCTATCTTTAGAGATTGAAACCGCCGAGCTATCGAGATAGCGCATCTTTGACCATGCGGAATCCGATGTGGTTTGTCCCAAGGCTCCGTTCAGCATGCTGGCGGGCGGCGGGTCGATATCTCAGGCAATAGGACGGAGCGCAGAGCCAGGATCCGCCTTTGACCACGTTCATTGCGCCGACGCTCGGATGAGAGAAGCTGGCTGCAAGAATCTCTGGCGGTCCGTCCGGGTCGGTTGTGGCAATTTCAGGATGTCCGGGAACCCACCAGTCAGAGACATGCTCCCAAACGTTTCCGGCCATGTCGTAAAGGCCGTAGGCATTTGGCGGAAAGGAGCCGACGGGGGCTGTTCCGTGATGGCCGTCTTCCTTGGTGTCGACACTTGGAAAGAGGCCTTGCCATGTGTTGGCCTTCCAGCCTTGCCCAGGATCATAGCCGTCACCCCAAGTGTACTCCGCGCCCTCGATACCGCCCCGAGCTGCAAATTCCCATTCCGCCTCTGTCGGCAACCGGCCGCCGGCCCACTTGGCGTAGGCGCGGGCGTCTTCCGGTGAGATCTGAACCACCGGGTGGTCGTCCATGTTCTCAATTGAGCTGTCGGGGCCTTCGGGGTGTTGCCAGTCTGCGCCTGGGACATAGCGCCACCAAACGCGGAAGTCTGTCAGGTCCACCTTGCCGGGTGGCTGGGCAAAAACCATCGACCCGGCGCGCAGCAAGTCCTTTGGAAGGCTGGGGTTTTCCGAGGGATCCAGATCCCGCTCTGCAGTGGTGACATAGCCGGTCGCCTCGACAAAGGCGCGGAACTCAGCGTTGGTGACTTCGGTTTTCTTGATTTGGAAGGGACTGACCGTGACTTGCCGCTCAATCGCCTCCTCACGGTAGTGCTCATTCGAGCCCATCGTGAATGTTCCACCGTCCAACAAAACAAAATCACCGTTTGCCTGAGAAGCCGAGCTAATTCCCAGAGTAAGAGCGGTCAGTCCGAGGAAACTGCAAATCACCAGCCTCAAATTACTGCGTTTTTTCAGTTGTCTAGCTCCCATGGAAACACTGGCAACCAAACCACATCTATTTTGGCCGATGATCGACTGCCGCTTGTAAGTCTTTACGTCTCGGATACGTAGCAGTGATGTTGTCATCGAGTGGTCCGCGTTTGATCAATAATTACTGAGAGTGGACGACCTCATCCAAGATTTTACCACGACTGCCACTGGGCGCCTTGATCCTCAAGTAGGCGGCAACGGTCGGCGCGAGGTCGACTGTTTCAACCCGCGCCGGGATGCGGCTTGCTTTCATTCCCGGCCGGGAAAAGATGATCGGGACATGCGTATCGTAGGTCCAGGGGGATCCATGGTGAGAGGCAACATGAAGTCCGTCAAAATCACCTACAAACCAGTGCGGTTCAAATACGACATACACGTCGCCGGACCGTGAGGCATGAAAATTCGCCAGCACTGCATCGCTGACACTCGTCTTGGCAATCGCAGCACTTGCGAGATCCTCGCTGGATATTGCGTAGGCAATCGCCGGCATCTTTTGCAGTTCTCTGGCAAGAGCTCTGGCAACGTCCGCTTTTTCTAGTCCTTTGTCTGAAATCAGTTGTTCGTTGAGATAGACGTAGGGCTGGGAAAAAGAGGAAATAAGCTCCTGAGCGACCCCAAATTCAGCAATCAGAGCTTTTGCGGCAGGTTCCTTGTCTATGTCATCGAAAGTGAAATAGCCGGCCGGAATACCAAGATACTCCAGGTAGCCCGGGACTTCCGCGCCGCCGTGGTCTGCGGACAGAACGACCAAGGTGTGTTCCAAACCGATCTTTTGATCCACATGGTCCAGCAGTTGGCCAATGGTTTTATCAAGACGGCGCAGATTGTCCTCGGCTTCCAAGCTGGATGGGCCGAAAATGTGGCCAACATAATCGGTCGATGACAAGCTGACGGAGAGATAATCGGTAACATTGTCTGCACCGATATCTTCCTTGTCGATCAGTGTTTTTGCAAACGACGCTGTCAACTCATCGCCCGCCGGACTGAGCGTCAAAAACGTCGTATAGTATTTGCTGTCCCATGCTCCGAACGGATGGGGGAACGTGCGGCCAAATCCTGGAAAGTCGGTCTCCCATTCCGCATCATCGAACGCAGCAAACCGATAGGTTTGTTCTGGGTCGGTCAGCTCCCAGTCTGTGTAGGCGTAGGCCAGAACGTGTCCGGCATCGTTCCAAGCGTT
>CALDSI010000437.1 GCA_937911395.1 uncultured Labrenzia sp. | reverse complement strand
ACAGCTTGCTGATCGGGCAGGAATGTGGCGCGCATACAGTGCCTTACATTGAAAGCAAGAACGCAACGGCACAGTTCGAACACGAGGCGACCACCTCGAAGATCTCGGACGACCAGATGTTCTACTGTCTGCAACGCGGGATGAACGAGGAAGAGGCTGTGGCGCTCATTGTCAACGGCTTCGTCAAGGACGTCATTCAGCAACTGCCGATGGAATTTGCCGTCGAGGCACAAAAGCTGATCTCGATCAGCCTGGAAGGATCTGTCGGCTAACGTCACATATCGAACGGTTCAACGTGACAACAAACAGAAAGGAGGCATGGCATGAACAGTTTTGCAATTCCGCGAATTACGCCGGAGTTCATGGCCGCTTATGACCATGCCACTCCGTCCGGCCACGGACATCCTGCTTGTTTGCGCAACCGATTGGCCAATATCGGCGTTGATTGCCGAGCGGAAGCAGGGAGCCCGATCGATCTGGATCTCATGACTGATCGGGCGTACAAATACCTTTGCGAAACGAGCGATGATGGTTGGTTGATTGCTGGTGGCGATCAAACCAAGTTGAACCGCCCCGACACAGCGCATGCTGAAATCTGGCGGTTCGGCCCCGACAATGAAGCAGAGGGGGGTATTTCCTTCTCCATGGTCGATGCCGTTTTGAAAGCCATTCGCTTCGCACCGGTTATGCTGAAACCAAAGAAAATCAACTTGACCCCGGCCAACGAGCTGGAGTTGTTGCTGGACTATGATCCGGGCAGCGTGGCCGGTCAGTTGTTTGGTTTGTTCAGTTCCGTTCTTTCATGTCCGTGCGGAGATTATGGCAATCCGTTCCACATCACCCTGGTCCGTGGCGTAAAGTTCCGCAACGACCAGGCACAAAACGACTATTTGACTGAAAAGCAAACGGTCGTGGACCACTGGCGGCAGGAATACCCTGATGGCGTGATGTTCAATGATGGTGGCATCGACCTTTTCAAAAACCGGGAGGAAATCCTCTCGCACTATTCACCAACACTCAGCGCAGGCATCGAAGCAGATCCGGATGCCCTGCGGAAACTCCGTCGAGGCGGAGTGGAATAGTTAAACCGGAGACACGAATGCTTGAGATCAAAAACTTGCACGCTCGCATCGCGGAAGATGAAACAGAAATCCTGCGCGGCATTGACCTCACCGTCAACGCTGGCGAAGTGCACGCCATCATGGGCCCAAACGGCTCCGGCAAGTCCACGCTGTCCTACATCCTGGCCGGCAAGGACGACTATGAAGTCACCGAAGGTGAGATCCTTTTCAACGGCGAAAACATGCTCGACATGGAGCCGGACGAGCGGGCGGCTGCCGGCATGTTCCTGGCGTTCCAGTACCCGATCGAAATCCCGGGTGTTGCGACCATGGAATTCCTTAAGACTGCAATGAATGCGCAGCGCAAGGCGCGCGGCGAAGACACCCTGTCCATTCCGGATTTCATGAAGCGTGTTAAGGAAGCAGCGGCTCACCTGAACGTCTCCATGGACATGCTGAAGCGCCCGCTGAACGTCGGATTTTCAGGCGGTGAGAAGAAGCGTGCCGAAATCCTTCAGATGTCTCTTTTGGAGCCGAAGCTCTGCGTGCTCGACGAGACCGATTCCGGCCTCGACATCGACGCACTTCGGATCGTCTCCGACGGCGTCAACAAGCTGCGCGGTCCAGATCGGGCAATGGTTGTGATCACGCACTACCAGCGTCTGCTGGATCACATTGTCCCCGATGTTGTCCACGTCTTGTCCAAGGGCAAGATCGTGAAGACTGGCGACAAGGACCTGGCGCTTGAACTGGAGAAAAACGGTTACGCTGACATCATCAACGCAGCCGCTTGATAGGAGCCGCGACATGAACGCAAATGCACCCATCAGGAACACCCAGGCCGAAAGCGACCTGATCGACCGGTACGACGCGGCCAAGAGTGCGCTCGCAGGTTCCGTTGCCGTGTCAGCCTTGCGCGACAGCGCGCTTGGACAGATCAAGGACAAGGGCCTGCCGCACCGCCGCGTTGAGGAGTACAAATACTCCGATCTGCGCGCCTTCATGAAGTCTGCTGCACCACTGGCAACCGCTGCGGACAGTGCTGCCGTCAAAGGCGTTCTAGAGGCCTCTGAGACGTTCGGAGATCTGGATCGTTTCAAGATCGTTGTCGCCAACGGCAGTTTTGTTGCAGAACTGTCGGACATTGATGCGCTTGCTGCAGAAGGTGTCTCAGTCTCCAATCTCGCGGATGCACTATCCGGTGACGAAGGTGCACAGCTGCTGAAGTCGCCCAAAACCGGACCGAATGACGGTTTGGTTGCGCTCAACACGGCCTTTGTCCAGGGCGGAGTGGTTGTGACAGTCGCGGACGGCGCGGAAGTCTCCAAGCCGCTTGAGCTGGTTCAGCTGGCAACCGCAACCGGAGCACAGGTCGTCCGCAACAAGATCACGGTTGGCAAGAGCGCCAAGCTGCGTGTTCTGGAAAGCTTTTCAGGCGACACCGGTTATGGCGAGATCAATACCGTTTTTGACTATGACGTTGCGGATAATGCACATGTCGCAGCAACGCGTTTGATTACGGGGAAGACCGAATCTGCGCGGCTCCTGACGACAATCGCGACGCTGGGAGCTGAGGCCGAATTTAAATCGCTCGGTTTCATCGCCGGCCCGCAATTCGTCCGGAACCAGCAGTTCATCAACTTCACCGGCGAAAATTCCGAAGCCAAGATCTACGGTGTTTCGATGGCTGGTGGCCGCGATCTGGCCGATCAGACGCTGATTGTCGATCACGCAGTACCGCATTGTAACAGCCGTGAGTTCTTCAAGACCGTGCTCGATGGTGAAGCCCGCGGTGTTTATCAGGGCCGGATCAACGTTGCTCCGCATGCCCAGAAGACCGACGGTGAAATGATGACCCAGGCGCTGCTGTTGTCAGAAACAGCGGAAATGGCGAACAAGCCGGAGCTGGAAATCTTCGCTGACGACGTTTTATGCGCCCATGGTGCGACCAGCGGTCAGATCGATGAAGATCTTCTATTCTACCTCCGTGCCCGCGGTATACCCGAAGACGAGGCAACCACGCTTCTCGTTCTGGCTTTCCTTTCCGAAGCCATTGAAGAGTATGGCGAAGATGACGTGACCGAAGGCCTGGAACAGCGGGTCCGCGACTGGCTGGCCGGTCACTGACGATGTGGTGGCGCGGGTTGGGCAAATCCGCGCACACTCTTGTTTTCCGTAAGGTGATGAAGCATTTCTGCGGAAAAGGATCTATGGAATAAGGAGCAGCGCCGCATGACGGTCGCAACCGCACAAGAGACCACGATAACAACGGCATACGATGTTGAGGCGATCCGCAAGGATTTCCCGATCCTTGCGCGCGAGGTCTATGGAAAGCCGCTGGTTTATCTCGACAATGGCGCTTCGGCGCAAAAACCACAGGCGGTGATCGATGCTGTGACCAAGGCGTACAGCCATGAATACGCCAACGTTCACCGGGGCCTGCATTACCTGTCCAATACGGCGACTGACAGCTTCGAAGCGGCACGGGAAAAGGTTCGCCGGTTTTTGAACGCCGGCACTGTCGATAGCATCGTTTTCACCAAATCGACGACGGAAGCGATCAATCTTGTTGCTTACGGGCTTGGCGGGAAGTTTTTCTCAGAGGGCGATGAGATCGTTCTGTCGATTATGGAGCAGCACTCCAACATCGTGCCTTGGCACTTCCACCGGGAGCGTCACGGAGCAAAGCTGAAGTGGGTCTATGTCCGTGAAGATGGCTCGTTTGATCTGGACGCGTTCAAGGACGCATTGAGCGAGCGGACCAAGCTCGTCGCGATCACGCATATGTCCAACGTCCTTGGCACCGTTGTTCCGGTCAAGGAGATCTGTGAAATCGCTCATGAGCGCGGCATTCAGGTCCTCGTGGACGGCAGTCAGGCTGCCGTGCATATGCCTGTCGATGTTAAGGACATTGGCTGCGACTACTACGTTTTCACAGGTCACAAGGTGTACGGCCCGTCTGGCATTGGCGTGCTCTACGGCAAGCCCGAACGCTTGGAGGCGCTGCGTCCGTTCCAGGGCGGCGGCGAAATGATCCTCGACGTGACTGAGGAAGATGTCACGTACAACGCACCGCCACACCGCTTCGAAGCCGGCACCCCGCCGATCGTTCAGGCAATTGGCCTTGGTGCTGCGCTGGATTACATGGATTCAATCGGCCGCGAGAACATTGCACGCCATGAGGAAGATCTAAAAATCTACGCACATGAAAAACTGCGCCAGATTAACTCGCTCCGGATTTTCGGCGATGCACCGGGGAAGGGGGCCATCATTTCATTTGAGATCGAGGGGGCCCACGCCCATGATGTCTCGACGATCATAGACCGGTCTGGCGTAGCGGTCCGTGCGGGCACACATTGTGCTCAGCCCCTCTTGGCAAAATATGGTGTAACCTCTACATGCCGGGCAAGTTTTGGGATGTACAATACGCGCGATGAAGTTGACGCGCTGTATGAAGCGCTCGTAAAGGCGCAGAGCTTCTTCGGGTAAGGACCGATGGACATGGATAACGCGACCACGATCGACACGAATTCAGCTGGTGAAGAGCCGCAAGCGGGTGCAAGCACCGAACGCGCTATTTCTCCGGCCGAACTCGAGCGACTGACGACAGACATCATAGGTGCTCTCAAATCTGTCTACGATCCCGAAATCCCTTGTGATATCTATGAGCTTGGACTGATATACAAGGTCGATATCGAGGATGACCGGTCGATCAATATCGACATGACCCTCACCGCACCGGGATGTCCGGTGGCAGGAGAAATGCCGGGTTGGGTTGAGAACGCGGTTGCCTCTGTTGCTGGCGTTGGGCCGGTAACTGTCGACATGGTTTTTGACCCGCCTTGGACACCGGATCGGATGTCCGATGAGGCCAAGGTTGCGCTCAACTGGTATTGAGTTCTCCCCTTTGTATCCTTAAGCTGAGGTCTTATATCAGGTTAAACTCCTGAGAGTGCTTGAGAGGACGAGATGGCTTCTGCCTCAAAATTCCAGGTCATGACATTGACCGATGCTGCCGCGGAACGGGTCTGCGAGCTTGTCGATAATGCTGACAAGCCGGCATTGGGTCTGCGCGTCGGCATCAAAAAAGGCGGCTGCGCCGGCATGGAATACGCCATGGATCTCGTCGAAGAGGCGAGCCCCGGCGATGATGTGATCGAAGACAAGGGTGCGAAGATCTTTGTCGACCCGTCCGCCGTGCTGTTCCTGCTCGGAACGGAGATGGACTTTGAAGTGACCAAGTTCCGGTCGGGCTTTGTTTTCAAGAACCCCAACGAAGTGTCTGCGTGTGGCTGCGGTGAATCTGTGTCTCTTCAGGCAGCGGACCTAAGCGCACATGCGCGGAACTAATTGATCAAACTCCAATATTTCAGGTGATAGCGTGAAGTTGTTTGAGCGGCTCAAGGCCGATGCTGCCCCGCAGTGGGCGTCTTATGTTGACCACGAGTTCGTTCGCGAGCTTGGCAAAGGGGAGCTCCCGCTCAACGCATTCAAACACTATCTGGTCCAGGATTATCTGTTTCTGATTCAGTTTGCGCGTGCTTATGCACTCGGGATTTACAAGAGCCCGACAGTTGGGGACATGCGTCAGTCACTGGACGGGGTTAAGGCCATCCTGGATGTCGAACTGGACCTACATCTGGAGCTTTGTGGCTCCTGGGGAATGGCACGCGAAGATATTGAAAGTGCCCCAGAAGATACGCCTACAATGGCATACACGCGCTTTGTTCTGGATGCCGGCATGTCCGGTGATCTCCTCGACCTGCAAGCGGCACTCGCCCCATGTGTGATCGGCTATGCCGAAATTGGGTCAGCGTTGATGAATACGGGCGCAGCCACCGAAAGCAATCCTTACAGCCGCTGGATCCAGGAATATTGCAGTGATGCCTATCAGGATCTGGCCAAGGGTTTTGCCAACTGGATTGATGAGACTGGGGACGTCTACCTGACCGAAGCACGGTATCCGCGGCTTTTGTCCTTGTTCGAAAAGGCAAGCCGATTGGAAGCTGGTTTCTGGCAGATGGGATTGGACGCTGCTGACTAGGTCCGGGAGATAGGTTCAGGAATTTGCCGTGAGCTATTAGGCAACATTTTCCTGATTTTCTTTCACTTCAAGATCGTTTTCGGTTTTTACGAGGTTGCGGCCGGCGTTTTTGGCCGCATACATTGCATCATCGGCACGCGAGACAATGGTATGCTCGTTGTCGTCCGGCTTATAGGCGGCCACACCTGCAGATATTGTTATGCGCCCGAGGTTTTCACCCGTCGAGCGCTTTACAAGTTCCTTGGCCATGACAGCTGCCCGGATTTTTTCTGCAACTTCAACAGCTTCTTCCATCCCGGCATGCGGCAGTATAATCGCAAACTCCTCGCCGCCGTATCTGCAAGCAATGTCTTGGCTAGAAATGTTTTGTTTCACTGACAGCGCCACAAGACGCAATACCTGATCGCCCGTCTGGTGCCCGTAGGTATCGTTGAACTTCTTGAAATGATCGATGTCCGTCATCAACAACGCAAACCCACGGCCACTCTCTATGGAGTTCCGGATAACCTTCTCGAGTGAATTGTCGAAGTGCTTGCGATTGTTAAGGGTTGTCAGCTCATCGATCAGGGATTCGTACCGGATCGCTTCAAGTGATGACTGCAAATTCTCAATGTGTTTCTTTGATTCCAAAAGCTGGCTTTCCAGCTTTCTGTTGGAAGCAACTGCATTCTGCGTGGATTTGACCAGATGCGTCACATAAAGCTTCAGTTTGTCTGGATCTGTGATCCCGGAGATCTTAAGGCCAGCCTGCTCGAGAGCGGCGCCGTAGTCGGATGTCGCATCTGCGCTCAGCTTCAGTGTCTCGACAATCTCTTCAACTTCGCGGGAGACTTTTGAACCGACATCATCGAGGCGGTCACCCAGACGGGTCGGGGACAAGAAACGGCCGTAAAGGGACAGCATCTCATCGGTGCTTATCCTTCCGTTTTCTTTTACAGCTTCATTGATTGCGCGGTTTAGGCCCTGGTTGTATCCGGCGGAATAGGTGTACCAGAGTTCATAAGATCGCGGATAAGCGGGTAAGGTGTTTTTCCTTATGTACCCGATCGCGGACTCACCGTATCCGATGGTCCTGATATGATCGTCCTTATCCGACATCAGTTTTCTCTCAGTCAAGTCTTCTTCGGTGGCCACCCCACACGGCCCGAATTCTTGACATCCAAAATCTGACGTAACGTTTAAGGACCAGTTAAATATATTCGTCGAGTCCCCTCTAGTTGGGGATTACGACGCTTTTTTTGCCCGTGGCTCGCGCAGAAGGAATGCTGGAATATGAACGCCCTCGCTGAAAGCCGGTGCGCTGTTGTCTTGCTTTTGTGGCTTGCTGCCGGATTTTTGAGAAATCTTTTGAACCCTGTTGCTTGAGCGCGTTTCTTCAACCTGCATTTCAGCGGCTGGCTCTTCACTTTTTCGGCGTGACTGACCACGCTTTTTCGGTGCTGATTTGCTCTGGCTTGCGTCGTTGTCGTTGCTTGAATCCGCCTTGGCCGATTTTGGCGACCGGCGCTTGGCTTTACGTTCCGCTGCGGCAGCCTCAAAGTCAATCGATTCGCCGATCCATTCGATCGACTGGTTTGTCAGCTCTTCGATTGCGCGCAAATACTTCTGATCGCTTTCCGTTACGAGCGTATACGCGGTGCCGCTGCGGCCAGCGCGTCCCGTTCGGCCGATCCGGTGCACGTAGTCTTCCGCATTGATCGGGACATCGTAGTTGAAGACGTGGCTGACCTCCGGGATGTCCAGGCCACGGGCCGCCACATCACTTGCAACGAGCAGTTTGATCGCGCCTTTCCGGAAGTTTTCCAGCATCATCATGCGGGTGCGCTGGTCCATGTCGCCGTGCAGGGCGCCGACATTATATTCGTGGCGCTCGAGCGACCGGAACAGCGTCGAGATATCGCGCTTGCGGTTACAGAAGACAATCGCGTTCTGAAGGTCTTCGGCACCTTCTAGAAGCTCGCGCAAGGCGGCGCGTTTGTCGTAGTCCTTGCCGCCAGCAGCCTTCAGTTGCTGCGTTACGTTTTCGGACGTTGAAGAGGTCGGAGCCACTTCGATGCGCGCAGGATTTTGCAAGAACGTTTCGGTCAACCGCTGTATTTCCGGCGGCATCGTTGCCGAGAAGAACAGGGTCTGCCGTGTGAACGGGATAAGCTTGCAGATCCGCTCAATGTCCGGAATGAATCCCATGTCGAGCATACGGTCAGCTTCATCGATCACAAGGATCTCGACGCCCTGAAGCAGCAGCTTGCCGCGCTCGAAGTGATCCAGCAGGCGGCCAGGCGTTGCGATCAGCACGTCGGTACCGCGATCGAGTTTCTTGTCCTGCTCGGCAAAGGAAACGCCGCCAATCAAAAGGGCAACATTCAATTTGTGGTTCGTGCCGTATTTTTCGAAGTTTTCCTGGACCTGAGCGGCCAGTTCGCGCGTCGGTTCCAAGATCAACGTGCGCGGCATACGGGCGCGGGCACGGCCTTTTTCAAGAAGGGGCAGCATCGGCAAAGTAAAGCTGGCGGTCTTGCCGGTCCCGGTCTGTGCGATGCCGAGGACATCGCGCCGTTCCAGGACTTGAGGTATGGCACCTGCCTGGATGGCTGTTGGATCTTTATAACCTGCCGCATCAACTGCAGCGAGGACCTTCTCGCTCAGACCGAGAGTATTAAATGACATGGAGCGCTTTGCCCGAATGTTGTGATTTAATGGCAGCAGTTCGTCTTGAACTGCCCTTCGCCGATTTGGCCACACCCTACATTTGTTCGCTGGTGAGTCAATGCATTGGTGAGGTTAAATATCAGAAATGTTCAGTATTTCTCTTGTCGTTTTGCCAACTCAGTTAATGGTTGGTCCGAAATCATGCGCAATAAAACTAGGTGTATGAGTGATCATACGCATAAAACTTTTACATTGCATGATTTCGTCGGTATTTATGTTAAATGCGACCTGAATGCCTGTTTTCCCATAACGCTTTGAATAAATTGGGCTCTGGCCGTATGCACCTTAGATATCAAGGTCGTCGGCAAATTCAGCATTATCCTGGATGAACCGGAAACGGGCCTCCGGTTTGTTGCCCATGAGCCGTTCAACTGTGTCATTGGTATCTGCTATGGCGAACTCGTCCACGCTGACTTTTAAAAGGGACCGTTTGGATGGATCCATGGTGGTTTCCTTCAGCTGAGCGGGCAGCATCTCGCCGAGACCCTTGAAGCGGCCGATTTCAACCTTCGATTTGCCCTTGAAGGCGCTCGCCAAGAGCTCGTCCTTGTGCATGTCGTCGCGTGCGTAGAGGGTCTTTCCGCCTTGGCTCAAACGGTAGAGTGGTGGCACCGCAAGATAAAGATGACCACCGCGGATCAGTTCCGGCATTTCACGATAGAAAAACGTGATCAACAGCGAGGCGATGTGCGCGCCATCCACGTCCGCATCGGTCATGATGACGATTTTTTCATAGCGCAGATCCTTTTCGGCGTAGCTGGAGCGGGTCCCGCAGCCGAGCGCTTGAATGAGGTCCGCAAGCTGCTGATTGGCGACCAGCTTGTCGCGGCCAGCATTGGCGACGTTGAGGATCTTACCGCGCAGCGGCAAGACGGCCTGGTTGGCACGGTTTCGAGCCTGTTTTGCCGATCCGCCCGCCGAGTCGCCCTCAACGATGAAGAGTTCCGTTCCTTCCGACTGGCTGATCGAGCAATCTGCCAGCTTTCCTGGGAGACGAAGTTTGCGCACGGCCGTCTTGCGGGCGACGTCTTTTTCCTGGCGCCGCCGAAGGCGTTCTTCGGCACGGTCGATTACCCATTCCAAAAGCTTGTTGGCTTGATTGGGCGAGGCGGTCAGCCAGTGATCAAAGGCATCGCGAACCGCGGTCTCGGCAACGCGTGTCGCTTCGTTGGTGGCCAGTTTATCTTTGGTCTGACCAACAAATTCGGGTTCCCGGATGAAGACCGAGAGCATCCCGCCCGCAGATGTCATGACGTCATCGCCGGTAATGATTGAGGCCTTCTTGTTGTTGACCAGTTCGCCGTAGGCTTTCAGGCCTCGTAGGAGCGCGTAACGGAAACCGGCTTCGTGCGTGCCGCCCTCCGGGGTCGGGACGGTGTTACAGTACGAATTAATGAACCCGTCGCCTGCAAACCAGCTGACGGCCCATTCAACAGATCCATGTTTGCCGGTCTTGTCAGTCCGGCCCGAAAAGACTTCCTCGACAACCCGGCGTTCCTTGCCGAGGCGCTCTTCCAGAAAGTCCCGCAGGCCGCCGGGGAAGTGGAAGACGGCCTCTGCCGGGGTTTCGTCCTTCTCTGAAATCAATTCTGGAGCGCAGTGCCAGCGAATTTCGACGCCGCCAAACAGATAGGCTTTCGAGCGCGCCATCTTGAGCAAGCGCGCCGGCTGGAATTTCGCGCCCTTGCCGAAAATCGTCTCGTCCGGCTTAAAGCGGACCATCGTGCCGCGGCGGTTTTGAGTGTCGCCGATATGCTCTAGCGGGCCTTGCGGATGACCGCGGCGGAAAATCTGACGATAAAGCTTGCGGCTTCGGGCCACTTCGACAACCAGTTCGTCCGACAGGGCATTAACGACAGACACACCAACGCCGTGCAAACCGCCCGAAGTCTCGTAGACCTTGCTGTCGAACTTACCGCCGGCGTGCAAGGTGGTCATGATGACTTCCAGTGCCGACTTGTCCTTGAACTTTGGATGCGTATCGTCCGGTATGCCGCGGCCGTTGTCCGTGATGGTCTAATAGCCGTCCGCACCAAGGGAGACATCGATCCATGTGGCGTGTCCGGCAACGGCCTCATCCATTGAGTTGTCGATGACTTCGGCAAAAAGGTGGTGAAGGGCCTTTTCGTCCGTGCCGCCAATATACATACCCGGACGTCTGCGAACGGGTTCCAGTCCCTCCAGAACTTCGATATCGGCAGCTGAATAATCGCTGTTTTCGGCAGCAGCTTGTGACTTCTTTCGTGCCTCAGAGAGATCCGCAACAGGCGTCGGTGCAGGTTTGGGTGCCGGTGCTGGTTCCGATCCAACTGAATTGGAAACAGCTGCATTGCCTGCAAAAAGATCGTCTTTTCCGCTCATTGCGTATCGCCTGATGGGTACTTGGTTTTATTAAACTGCGCTGACCGCGCATCTGATCACGCCGGTCCTACACCGAATCATGGTTCAGTTTGAAGTACAAACATAGAACAGCCAAGGAAATTGGCCAAAAGCCCCCGTTTTCCCCAGCGTTGACGCGAATTGGCATCACTCGAGGCCTTTTGAAGATATGGAAACCGATCGTCAACCTGCGTGTGTTTCGATTGGGGCTGAGGAGGGGCGGCAAATTGTGCCTATTCAGCAACACTTGGCGGCAAAGTATTGCGGTGCCTTCATGGAACCGCTTGATGCCCATGTTCGGCCATGATTGCGGTACACGAGTGGATCAACACGTAGCGCTCGGCACAAAAATGGCTGCCAGGTTGCGCGATGGTTCAATGCGTTACGGCGGTTTTGCTGGGGCAGGGCGCGCAGCCCAACTAAGGCCAGATTGATCGCTCACATTTGGGACATCACGCAATCGTTTCAAGACGCATGGTGAGGTGTCAAACATTCAAGCATCAGCTTGGTGTAACAGATGAATGGGATTTGTGCCCGTGACGATGAATATCGTTCGCGGGAAAATAGTGTGAACGGGATGTACAGCAAGAAGACACATCGTCAGCACTTAAGCGTCAGCGCGGCCGTTGTCGGCGTGCTCGCCTTGATGATGGCAACAGTGCCGTCAGAGGCGTTTGACGGCCAACCGGCCGCGCCCGGACCGATCAATCCGTCTACCATGTCGCCTAATGAAGCTCTGCGCACTGGTGCCCGCCAATACTATTCTGGCGATAAAACAGCGGCGATCTCGTCTTTGAAATATGCCGCAGAAAACGGGCAGACCATGGCTGCCTGGAAACTTGGCGATATGTACGCCAAGGGCGACGGTGTTCAGGAAGACGACTACAAGGCTTTTCAGTATTACAGCCAGATTGTTCGGGATCACGGCAATGACAGCCCGGATTCGCCGGACGCACCTTTTGTCTCCAGCGCCTTTGTGGCACTTGGCTCCTATTACCTGAGCGGGATTGATGGCGCCGTCA
Organism: uncultured Labrenzia sp.; assembly: GCA_937911395.1. Lineage (GTDB taxonomy): Bacteria > Pseudomonadota > Alphaproteobacteria > Rhizobiales > Stappiaceae > Roseibium. The sequence continues at coordinate 11,860 of CALDSI010000437.1, read as the reverse complement.
TAAAAGATGAAGGACAAGCCCGCAGGATCTTCACGCACGCAGCCTCTTATTACGGCGATGCAGCCGCCCAGTTTCATCTTGGTGAAATGTACCGGGAGACCAACAGCCGCATGGCGGTGCGCTGGTATAATCTTGCTGCGCTCAAAGGCCATGTCGGTGCTCAGGCCAAACTCGGCGAAACGCTTTACTCTCTTGGATCTTCCGACAAGAAAAAAGCGCGTGGTTTGATGTGGTTGACTGTTGCCCGCAAACAAGCAACCGGCAAGGATACAACCTGGATCAACAACCTGCATGAACAGTATTTTGCCGTCGCGCCGGAACCGGTTCGTGCAGAAGCACGGTCCTTGGCCGATACGTGGCTTGAAAACAACCGTCCGGATATGCTGACGGCACAGCAGGTTCCAACGCAGTAATTTGCATAATGCGGTTTTGACTGCAGGAATCCCTCCAAACACACATCGTGAAGTTAAGAACGCATGCTTTGTGCAGGCGATGCCCAACCAAAGTCAATCAAAGGATCGGTGTATCCGCCAAATCGTCCGGTGACGCATGTTGAATGGGCGATACCTCGGGAATCTCCAGAGCTTGCGGGCAGGGGGCGTTGCTCATCTTCCAGGACGTGTTGTTCAGAACCATCGAACATGTCGCCATTTTTGGGCTGGAGCCGCTGGATAAGCAGATGGAGTCGCCGATGCTGTAGTCCTCACCCTGATATCGGCACGTGCAGGGCACGTTCGGTTTGGCCGTCTCTTGGGCTTGAGATTCGGTAGAAACAAATAGAGAACCGCTCGACAGGAGTGCCACATTCAAAGCGGCAAAAAAGTTTGCGGAGCGCAGCTTGAAGCTGCGCCAGGAGAAAAACCCGCTTTTCGCCGGTGCGGGCCAGTGGCCTTGGTCCTTTATCCCATTAATGAAAACATAGCATGCCGGCGAAGGATCGCAAACGGCATAGACCAGCCAATGTCTTCAATGCAGTGGATATAAAGGCACCGGGGCATCGGCATTCAGGCGGCGAGTTTAACCCACACGGGAACATGGTCGGACGGCTTTTCCCAGCCGCGAACATGTTTGTCGATCCCGCAGCCGAGCATTTTGTCGTTCGCCTGCGGCGACATCAAAATGTGATCAATGCGGATGCCGTTGTTTTTCTGCCAGGCTCCGGCCTGATAGTCCCAAAAGGTGAACGTTTCCGGAGCTTCGGAGCAGGCGCGGATGGCTTCGGTCATGCCAAGATGCGTAAGGGCGCGGAATTTCTGCCGGCTTTCGGGCTGAAACAGAGCATCGTCCGTCCAGTTTTCCGGATTTTTCGCATCGATCGGATCCGGGATGACATTGTAGTCGCCCAGGAGAATGAATGGCACTTCTTCCGCAAGCCGTTTTTCCGCATGGACCAACAACCTTTCCATCCTGCCAAGTTTGTAGTGAAATTTTTCGGTCCCTAGCGGGTTGCCGTTAGGCAGATAGAGGCAACCAAAGCGGACAACGCCGTCTCCGAGCGTTACCGTTGCTTCGATATAACGCGCCTGTTCGTCGTCGTCATTTCCTGGAAGCCGCCGTTCAACGTCTTCCAGAGGCGTTTTTGAGAGGATAGCGACACCGTTGAAGCCTTTTTGCCCATGGGTTTCGACGTTGTAGCCGAGATCTTCAAATGGTTGGCGCGGAAAGTTTTCGTCGACCGACTTGATCTCCTGCAAACACGCAACGTCGGGCGAGGCTTCTTTCAGCCACTCCTGCACCGTTTCCAGCCGTGCCTTAACGCCGTTGATGTTCCAGGTGGCAATTTTCATTACTAGTCTCCGCCGCTCTCTGCGCCGCATCATATGCGAAGGAGATCGTTTGTCGCCCATGTTCTGAACATATGCCCAGCCATTAGTATCCGACCGGCTCTGTCGTTGAACCAACAGCTTGGTGAAGGCTGGTTCTTAGATCGTGAAGCTCGTGCCGCAGCCGCAACCGGCAACAGCATGCGGATTGTTGATCTGGAAGGCCTGACCGATCAGATCGTCGACGAAGTCGATCTCTGATCCGCCCATATATTGCAAGGAAATAGAATCGATCAGCACAGTCGCGCCGAGTTTCTCGATCACCAGATCATCGTCTTCCTGTGCGCCGACGACGTCATATTTGTATTGCAGACCCGAGCATCCGCCGCCCTCAACGCTGACGCGCAGCATGCTGCCGGAAGCTTCCCCTGACAAAATCTTGGCAATGCGCTTGGCAGCGCGATCACTGACTGTTACTCGATTTTCAAGCGTTTCGGTCATGTTCTACTGACTCGCTGTGTCGGCGCCCAATAGCGGCGCGACAAAATTGAATTAACCCGATAGTTAAGATCTCAAAGCACAAGCGTCAATAACTGGGCCAGTACCGGTGCGTTATTCAAGGGGACGGGCAGTGAACGACAATTGGAAGAAAATCCAGGCAGACATCGGGTATGGGGCGCAATCCCTTGCAGTCTATGCTCAAAACCCTTTCAAAAGCAGGGGCCGTCTCTTTCCAGAGGCGGAAAGTCCGACCCGGACACCTTTTCAGCGAGATCGGGACCGGATCATCCATTCTTCCGCCTTTCGGCGTCTCAAGCATAAGACACAGGTGTTTGTGTATCATGAGGGAGATCACTTCCGCACGCGTTTGACGCACACGATTGAGGTCTCGCAGATCGCACGCTCGCTCGCCCGGGCACTGCGGCTGGATGAGGATCTCGCAGAGTGTCTTGCACTTGCACATGATCTTGGACACACGCCTTTCGGCCATGAGGGCGAGGATGTCATGCATGAATGCATGGCGCCGTTTGGAGGTTTTGATCACAACGCCCAGTCCTTGCGGGTCGTGACCCATCTGGAACACCGATATGCAGAGTTTGACGGGCTGAATCTCGCCTGGGAAACCCTGGAAGGCCTTGTGAAGCACAACGGTCCACTCGTCGATGATGCCGGTGCACCGCTTGGCAAATTCAAAGACGGTGAATTGCCTTTCGCGATCCGGGAGTATCAAAGACAGCAGGATCTGATGCTTGGAACATGGCCGAGTGCTGAGGCACAAGCTGCTGCGATTGCAGATGACATCGCCTACGACGCGCATGATCTTGACGATGGACTTCGGGCTGGCCTGTTCGCGATCGACGACATGCGGGAAGTTCCGTTTCTCGCAGATATTCTTGCAGAAGTGGATCACAAGTATCCAGGCCTTGAAGAAACGCGGCGGATCCACGAGATCGTCCGCCGCAGCATCACCCGGATGGTGGAAGACGTTATTCAGGAGGGCGTGCGCAATATCAGCGAGTTAGATCCGCAAAGCGTCGAAGACGTGCGTTCGGCCGGAAAATGCCTTGTCGGGTTTTCACCTTCCATGATCGCGGCCGAAAAGGAAGTGAAACGGTTCTTGTTCGCACGAGTCTACCGCCATGAGGATGTTTTGTCGGTCCGCCGTCTTGTTGCCCGTGTCGTCAGAGATCTATTTGCGCGTCTTCTTGCCGAGCCGGACCTGATGCCGGCCCCTTGGGACAAGGGCTTGGAGAACCTTGACGAGACCAGCAGGGCCCGGCGCGTATGTGATTATGTTGCTGGCATGACTGATCGTTATGCGATCGAAGAACACCGCAGACTGTTTGACGACACACCAGATTTGGGGTAGGCGCAGGGTCAAAATCGGATCCCCGCCGCGCCAAAGGGCTTCTCGCTGGCGCGTGCAGGGTCGTTGTGTTTGAAGCTTCAACCCTGACCGGTGCCTGAATGAACATCTTTGCCGAGTTCACGCGACGCGTGAAAAAATGTCTCGAAGCGCTTGAATTAGAAGGACCGGACGGCAATGCGCCAGATCTGTCCCGCGTTGTCGTCGAGGCACCTCGGGATCCGGCTCATGGGGACTTTGCGACCAACGCGGCAATGGTTCTTGCAAAGCCGCTTGGCATGAAGCCGCGTGATTTGGCAGAGCGTTTGGTTGCCGAACTTTCAAAAGACCCGGAAATTACCGAAACCACGGTCGCAGGGCCCGGGTTTATCAATCTGCGGGTCGACCCGAGTGTCTGGCGAAAGATACTTGGGAGTATTCTTGCTGAAGGCCTTGGTTATGGCGGCAGGAAGACCGCTGATCCTTCCAAGGTGAATGTTGAATATGTCTCCGCGAACCCGACCGGCCCGATGCATGTCGGACATATTCGCGGTGCCGTGGTTGGCGATGCGCTTGCCAATTTGCTGGCATTTGCCGGCAATGAAGTGGTCAAAGAATACTACATCAACGATGCCGGCTCTCAGATCGACACACTCGCTCGCAGTGCTTTTCTTCGCTACCGCGAGGCACTCGGCGAAGATATCGGCGAGATCCCGGCAGGCCTTTATCCCGGAGATTACCTCATCCCGGTTGGTGTTGCGCTGAAGGACGAATTCGGCAGTGATTTGCTCGATCAGGACGAAGCCGATTGGCTCCCGAAGGTCAAGGAACGGGCAATTGCTGCGATGCTGGATTTGATCCGCTCGGATCTCGCCGCGCTCGGTGTTGAGCACGAGGTCTTTTTCTCCGAACGATCTCTGCATGAACGTAGTGGCAGCAACGGGTCAAAGATTGATCACATGCTCGATGGTCTGCGGGCTAAAGACCTTGTGTATGAAGGTACGCTTCCGCCGCCCAAGGGCCAGGTCCCGGAAGACTGGGAAGACCGCGAACAGACACTGTTCCGGGCAAGCGATTTTGGGGACGATACCGATCGGGCGCTGAAAAAGTCAGATGGCTCCTACACGTATTTTGCTGCCGATGTTGCGTATTTCGAGGATAAGTTCCAGCGCGGTTTCAAGGAAGCGATCTACGTGCTTGGTGCGGACCATGGCGGTTACGCCAAACGTTTGCAAGCGGTCGGCAAGGCTGTTTCCGGCGGCGATACCGAAGTTATTGTCCGTTTCTGCCAGCTTGTGAAACTCATGCGCGACGGCGCGCCGGTGAAGATGTCAAAGCGGTCGGGTGATTTTATCACCTTGCGCGAAGTGGTCGACGAAGTGGGATCCGATCCTGTCCGGTTCATGATGTTGTTCCGGAAAAACGATGCACCACTCGACTTTGATTTCAAGAAGGTGACGGAGCAGTCCAAGGACAATCCGGTCTTTTACGTTCAGTATGGTCATGCGCGCTGCTGTTCTGTCTTGCGGCAGGCCGCAGAAGAACTGTCCAGGCAAGATTTGAGTGATTCTGTACTCGCGAGTGCCGACTATTCCCTGCTTGATGACATCGGTGAGCTTGAATTGATCGGCAAAATGGCTGAGTGGCCAAAAGTTGTCGAGGCAGCTGCCGATACTCATGAGCCGCATAGAATCGCGTTTTACCTGCATGAACTTGCAAGTTCACTGCACGGTCACTGGAATAGAGGCAAGGAATTGCCTCATTTACGTTTTATTGATTCTAGTAACACGAAATTAACCGTAGCGCGTGTTGCTTTGGTTCGTGCAGTATCCTTGGTACTTTCGTCAGGCTTGGCGATTCTCGGTGTACAAGCTCCTGAGGAAATGCGCTGATATGCCTTGTGAGGAGTGATCAGGGTATATTGATAAAACGTAGCGTAACGAAACCGGTTCTTTAGAGCGCTCATGTCAGACGAATACGACAAAAAGCGGCCAGATACGGCAGAGACCCCGGCACCGTCCGGGGGAAACCGGCCGTCTGGTGAAGATCCGCTGATTGAATTGGCGCGCATTGTCCATAATAACAAGCAATTGGGGGCGCCGGTGAGCAGCGGCCGGGTTGGAAGCACTGATTATTTCGCAGACTTGGATGATTTCGCGAGTGAACCGAAACCCGATGCAGCTCCATATCCAACGCGCCAGGACCGCGCATTCGGCGCCGGGCAATCACCAGAAATTCCGCGCTCCGACGACACGCGTTTGAACGAACAGCCGCTGTTTGATGCGCCGCAGCCCGCGCCTGAAGCCGGGTCATATGCATCTGTAGACAGTGTGCAGTCTTCCGAAGCCTCTGCTCCGGGCTTTCAATCGCAGCCGGTTACTGGGGGAAGTGCGCCTGGCTGGCCTCAGGTGCCGCAGCTCGATACGATTGAAGCCACCGCAGCAAATGCGATGAACCGACCGGCAGCATCTGCGCCTACACCGTCAGTCTCAGAGCCAGCGCAACCAGCCTTCCAACCATCTTCTCCGCCTCAACCGCGCGGACCGGCTGTCAATTTCGGGCGTGATTTTGGAACAGGTTTGGCAGCTTCTGTTGCGAATGATCTTGAACAGAACTTGACCGCTGAACTTGAAGATGAGCTAAAGGGCGCCCTACGTCAGACCATCGACCCTCCCGAAGAACAGGATTACGGCCAGGGTACCGCGTCCGCGCCGGTAGCTCCAGAACCAGAAGCTCCGCCGCAAACCCAGCAGCCAACTTCAAATTACTATTCTGGCAGGTACCAAGCGCAGACGGCAAGCTACAGCCAAGCACCGGCTCCGGCGCGATCCGAAAACTATCCGGACACAGTAACGCCGGATGATTCCGTAAGCCGCGCCAGCGACCCGCGTCCGGTATTCGGTTCGGAAACGCCTCCTTATACGCAGGCTTTTGAACATCCGGCGCAGAACATACAGCCTGAGGGCTATTCGCCGTCCGCTCTGGCATCGCAACGGCCGGCAATCAACGAAGATGATCTGTTTGCTGCCCTAACCACGCCACAAGGTGGCGCGGCTTCTGAAAGTGCGCCTCAGGCCTCCGAGGACAATCAGAAATCAATCGCCGGGATCGATACGCTTCTGGCAGATCTCGATTTTCCGGAACGGGATGACCGGGCGCGTCAACAAAGCTCGGCAGAGAATTCATCTGAGCCAGCCGCGGCACAAGCTTCGGCAGAAACGAAGGCCACTGTGGCCGGTTATGCTGCCGAGGCTCCGGGTCGGCAAACAGCTGATGACATCGACGATATGGCCTGGCCGGCAGCTGCAGACGCTGTTCGCGACCTTAGCGATGATGACACACCGCCGCCGCCGGAAGGTTATGATCTCGACGCTGTCGCACGGGCGATGCAGGAGAGTGACCCAACCTTGAAGGGCAGTGGGGTTTTGCCGCCGCACTCCCGCGCAGAGCAGGCTGCGGTTCCGCATGCCGAAGAGCGCTCCCGCCGGGGTATCTTTGTTGCTGCCGGTGTCTTGGGCGTTGCTGCACTTGGCGCAGTCGGCTTCTTCTTCCTCGACACCGACACGATTGCAGTCCCGGATGGCCCGCCGCCTGTGATTAGTGGCCTGCAAGAGCCACTCAAAATTTTCCCGGAAGAGCAGGATCCGTCCGCCGGCAACAATCAGTCTGCCAAGCTGATTTACGATCGCGTTGATGGACGCAACGAAAATGCGCCGACGCAGCTCGCGCGTCCGGAAACACCTGAACCTGCCTCCTTGCCGCCAGCACCTGCCGGTGTTCAATCCGGTGCTGAACTCGTTCCTGGAGCAACCAAGCGGGTCCGGACAGTTGTTGTTCGTCCGGACGGAACCATAGTGTCGGGCGAGGATGCGGCCCCAGCAGCGACCGGCACCGCACAGCCCACGGCGCCTGCACCAGCTGAGCCCCGTGTTGTTGCAACTCAGCCGATTACGGCGACACCTTCGCCAGAACCTGCAGCGGCTCCGACACCGGCTGAACCGGCTGCCGCAACGCCTCAGCCCGCTACACCGGCACCGACAACACCTGCAATCGTTGCTGCAGCAGAACCTGCTGCGCCGGTTGAAGAGCCTGCCGGACCTGTGCCGACTGTCCTGCCGCGTAAGAAACCCGCTGCCCCTGTGCAAGTTGCGCAAGCACCTGCAGCTGCAACAAATCCGGCGGCAGCAACTCAGAACAATGGTCCACTGAACTTGTCTCAACCGGCGTCGGCTCCAGCGTCCGCTACGACTACGGCACCTGCCGCAGCGGCTGCTGGCACCGGTTCGATACCGGCCGGAACGTATATCGTTCAGGTGACGTCTCAGCGCTCAGCGGCGGCTGCGAGCGATGCCTATTCATCGCTACAACGTCGGTACCCGTCGATTATCGGGAATGTGAATGCCGTGATTGTGGCAGCCGACCTCGGCGATCGGGGAGTCTTTTACCGGGCCCGGATTCCAACGGGATCGCGTGACGAAGCCATCCGGTTGTGTGAACAGCTGCAAGGCGCTGGCGGCGACTGCTTCGTCCGCAGGCAATAGACCAGGGCACACCAATACAACGATTTAGATGGCCGGGTTTTCCGGTCATTTTTTATTCGGCGGCTGTCATCTTGACTTGGGGCTGCAAACCGAGAAGGTGCGGGGTCATGTGCCGGTAAACATCGGAAATTGCGTCGATTGCCAGACGGACGGCAGGTTCACGCCGGACATCTCGGTGAACGATGATATGCTCCGGATTGGTGAGTTCCGGCAAGGGTTCCATGACCCGTACGAGGTCTGGATGCCGGTCACCCATGAAGACTGGAATCAATCCAAGGCCGGATCCGCTCGCGATCATGTTCATCATGGTGGTCATGGTGTTGGTGCGCAGCCTGGGTGGCGCGGGCAGGCGTTCTGCGAGCCAGCGATTATGAGCCGGATACCAGAGGTCGTCTGGCGTAAATCCAAGCCAACTGCACGCTGTGTACCGGGCTTCTTCAAAAACAGATGGGTGGGCCGCCGCGTAGGATTTGCTTGCATAGACGCCGTAAGCGAGATCTCCGATCTTCCGGGCAATCAGTGTATCGGTCTCCGGCAAGCAGTTTCTGATCTGCAATTCGATGCTGCGGCTTTGGTGATCGACATGGTTGTGGCTGGAGATCAGCTCAAGCTCAATGTCCTTGAGCCGTTCATCCAGAAGAGGATACATGTCCGTCAGGACACGGGCGCGCACCTCATCGACGGCAACGCGAACAACCCTGAGCGAAGCACCTGCCAGATCTGGCATGATGCGCGCCGCTGCATCCGCACGTTGACGCATATCCGCGGCAAGTGGAATGAGCCTTTGGCCCGCTTCAGTGGGTTTGAGACCAGAGGGTGTTCTGTCAAACAGCCGCGCTCCGACGCGGTCCTCGAATGCTTTCAAGCGCCGGCTGAGCTGCGGGTGACTGATGTCCAAAGCCTTTGCTGCGCCGGATAAAGACCGTGCGCGGGCCGCAGCATCCACGAGTTTAAGATCATCCCAATTCATGAAAGAAGTATACGTATTCGCTTGGAAGGAGGCAACGGTATGCGTATTCGCATGGGGTGGATAGGAAACTGGCATCTGTTTCGACAGACTTCTGAGTGATAATTATCAATCATCAAGAACACGATCTGGAGCCTTCGCCTTGACACCACCTGCCGCCATCGGCCAGCGCGAAAACATCCCCGCTGCATTGTTCTTGGCGCTCCTGGGCATGTCAGCCTTCACGCCGATTTTTGCGGCCGGGAAACTGGCAGGCGGTATGTTGCCGATCGTTGCTCTCGTGTGGCTTCGGTTTGCCGGCGGAGCCGCAACCATCTTGTGTGTTGCAAGCGTGAAGAAAATTCCGCTCCACAAGCAGTTAAGTCCTTTATGGAAACTCCACTTGATGCGAGCGGTGTGCGGTGTGGGAGGCTTGGCCTGTGCGGTCTATGCAGCGTCCGTGATGCCGCTTGCGGATGCGACTGCTATTGGATTGACCAAAGGCATCTTCGCGATTGCCCTTGCCGGGTTGATCCTGAAAGAGCTGGTGACCGGCAGGCATTGGATAGCCGGAGCGATGAGTATGCTCGGTGCCTATCTCGTCGTTCAATCGGCTGACAGTGTGGCTCAGAATTCGGAGATGGCGATCGTTGGGGCCATTGCAGCGATTGCAAGCGCGCTCTTCATGGCTGCGGAAAGCTTGATCATGCGCTATATCGCCCAGCGCGAAGATACAGTTACGATCCTGGCCTATGTGAACGTGTTTGCAGCGTTGTTTTTGGCTGTGCCAGTGATTTGGCTGATCGCCAAAGACGGCATTGCGGTGAGCGATCTGATTGCGTTCGCATGGCTTGGCCCTCTCGCAATTGTTGGCCAGTCTTTCAACATTTCGGCCTACCGACGTGCTGGCGCAGCAACCCTTGCCCCAGCGTTTTACGCCACCGTCGTTCTCTCGGCGTTGTTTGGTTATGCCGTTTGGGGCGAAGTGCCGGGCCCTGAAGCTCTTGTTGGAGCGCTGCTGATCTTGGCCGGGGGCGCCGTCCTAACCCTGCGCCTCGGCCGGTAAGCACCTATTTCAATAGCGCGTTTGCAAGGAACGGCAGGCTTTCGTCCATCCGGTAGTCTATCGACGAGTGGGTGTCGTTAAACTCTTCGTAGACGTGATCAACACCGGCGGCCTCAAGCTTTCGTTTCAAACGGCGTGCGCCATAGACCAGATTGTATTGGTCGATGTACCCGCAATCGATCCAGAGCCCCTTCATGGATTTCAAGGCATCGGTATGTGCGTCGACCATTTGCACAGGATCCCAGGACAGCCAGGCATTCCAGCGGTCTTCAATGATTTCGCAAGTCTCTAGGTCAACCGGTAAGCGAATCCCGCAGAAGGTGCCCGGCGACGGATCCGGATCGTAGGTCGCTGCCATCGCGAACGTAATCAGATCGAGCAACGCGCAGCCGTGATACATCGGACAGACTTCAAACCAGCGAACAAAAGCCTCAAAAGACCCATGTTTCTGGATTGCTCGCAGCGCACTCGGCATTTCCGGCAGGTAACAGAGTTCAAACGCCATATCTCCGGAGTGACAAGCCGCTGCGGACCAAACGTCTGCATGTTTCATGGCGTGAACAATGGCGCCATAACCGCCGGAGGATTTACCGAACAATCCGCGTTTGCCGTTGCCGCCGCAGCCGAATTGGCCTTCGACAGCTTGGAGCATGTCCGTGGTAAGCCACGTTGCCCAAGGCCCCATCGCTGCGCTGTCGATGTACTGGTTGCCACCGAGCGCGTGAAACAGTCCGTGAAAGCGACAACAACCGGCGGGAGTGCGCCATCATGGATCAGCCGGTCCAAACGCTCCGGAACGTTTTCGCCAAAATTCTTCCAGTTCGCATGCGCCGGGCCACCGGACGTATAGCCAACGATATCTACCAGAAGCGGCAGCCCAGTGCCGTCATGTCCATTGGGGATATAAACGACCACTTCGCGCGTTGCCGGGTCGCCAAGCCGGTTTTGGGTCAAGATTTCAGATGTGACGGATATCCGGTGCAAATTGCCTGCCGGAATGTCATGGAGCGCACGCATGGAAAGTTACTCCGTTTGAAAAAGGATTCTTAGATTTAGATCGCAAGTTCGCATCCTGAGCGCAAGTGCGCTTGCCGGTGAACCGGACCTTTCTTGACGGGCAGGGGTGGTGCCGGTAAGCGATGATTATGATCAAAGCCTTTATTTCCGGCTGCGCCGGCACAAGTCTCTCCGCTGCTGAACAAGCGTTTTTCAAAGAGCATAATCCCTGGGGACTGATCCTGTTTGCCCGGAATGTCGACAATCCAGCGCAGGTTCGGGAATTGACCCGCTCTTTTCGCGATGCCGTCGGCCGGGCAAATGCGCCGGTGCTCGTTGATCAGGAGGGCGGCCGGGTGCAGAGGCTACGGCCGCCGCATTGGCGCAAATATCCAGCACCCAAGCTTTTCGGAGATCTCTACAAGACGGATAAAACTGCTGGAAAACGGGCGGCGTTCCTGGGCGCGCAGCTGATTGCCGCCGATCTATCCGAGGTCGGAATTAACATCGACTGTTTGCCGTGCCTTGATGTCCGGTTTCCGGACACCGTCGATGCGATTGGAGATCGTGCGCTTTCAGATGATCCGGAGACTGTTGCCATCCTTGGGCGCGAGATGATCAATGGGGCTATCGCCGGGGGTGTTCTACCTGTCATCAAACATATTCCGGGGCATGGCCGCGCCAAGGTGGACAGTCATCTTG
>CALDSI010000436.1 GCA_937911395.1 uncultured Labrenzia sp. | reverse complement strand
GGCGACATGAGCCGCACGGTTCAAGTCTTCCGCGACAATGCGATTGAGCGTGCAAACTAGCAGGAACGCAATGCACAGGAAGAAGCGGCCCGCCAGGAACGTCAACAACGGATCGACAACCTAATCCAAGGCTTCCGTGCAACGGCCGAAGAGGCAATTGGCTCTGTGGAATCCACCGCAGACAGCCTTGATTCAACCGCTCGCGCCTTGACGGATATTGCCCGTGACAGTGCCGGTCACGCGAGCGAAACACAGTCGTCGTCCAACGAGACAACCAACAACGTGCAGACTGTTGCCAGCGCGGCAGAAGAACTTGCGGCGTCCATCGGCGAGATCTCCCGTCAGGTAGCCCAAACCACGGATATTGTGGAACGGGCCACGACCGGAACCCGCATCACAAATCAGAAGGTCGAAGGCTTGGCAGAAGCGGCGACAAAGATTGGTGAAGTGGTCACGCTGATCCAGGCTATTGCCGAACAAACAAACCTGCTTGCCCTGAACGCAACGATCGAGGCAGCGCGGGCTGGTGAAGCTGGCAAAGGCTTTGCGGTTGTTGCGGCGGAAGTCAAGGAACTGGCGACGCAAACGTCGAAGGCGACCGAAGAGATCGGTTCGCAGATCACTGCAATCCAGACGGCAACCAAGGATTCAGTTGTTGCGATCGGAGAGATCGCCGAGACCATGACAGAGGTGAACAGCTACACGACCGCCATTGCCTCCGCCGTGGAGCAGCAAGGCGCAGCAACCGCGGAGATCTCGCAGAACGTTCAGCGGGCTGCCGAGGCAACTGGTGCCGTTTCCTCGTCCATGACACAGCTTTCGCAGGCAGTCGATCAGACGTCCTCTTCAGCCGACATGGTTCTGGCAGCCTCTGGTGAGCTGAACGAAAAGACCGACCAGCTGAAGTCAGAAGTGGAGACCTTCCTCTCAGAAGTGGCTGCTGCCTGATCAGCAGATACCTAAAGATCAAAAAAGGCGGGCGTGCTGGTCACCCCGCCTTTTTCTTTGTCTGGCCCTGCCTCAACGTTGACCTTACAGCTGCATGGCTCTAAGGCGTGAACGAACCCCTTCGTGACTGACGAGAGAGACCACCGTGGCGGAAAAAACCGACGCGCCAGAATTTGCAAAACCCGGAAAGCCGCCCGTGCAGGCATGGCCCGTGATCCTGGAAACCCCGGGCTGGAAGGACTATCGCCTTCTGGACATGGGCGAGGGTCAGAAACTCGAACGATACGGCCGCTATACGATCGTTCGACCGGAACCCCAGGCAATGGGCAGCCGCCGCCAGAAGACCGCTGTGTGGGACCGCGCCAATGCGGTTTTCTCGGGCGATACGGATGAAGAAGGACCCGGCCGCTGGAAGTATTCCGGCAACGTCTCGGAAACCTGGCCAATGTCCTACGGACCGGTCACCTACAATGGCCGGTTCATGTCATTCCGCCACGTTGGCGTCTTTCCGGAACAGGCTGCGCATTGGGATTGGGTCAACTCCAGGATCCGGGCCGAGAAGAAGAAAAACCCGGAGAAGCCGCTGAAGATCCTCAATCTCTTTGGCTATACCGGGCTGGCATCTCTTCTACCGGCGACGGAAGGCGCACAGGTCACCCATGTCGACGCCTCCAAAAAGGCCATCGGCTATGCACGGGAAAACCAGGCTCTTTCCGGATTGGAAGAGCTCCCGATCCGCTGGATCTGCGAAGATGCGTCCAAGTTTGTTGCTCGCGAAGTTCGCCGCGGCAACACCTATGACGGCATTATACTGGACCCGCCAAAGTATGGGCGCGGCCCAAAAGGCGAGGTCTGGGACATCTACACCAGCTTGCCCGGTATGCTGAAAGACCTGCAGCAGCTGCTGGCAAAAGACGCTCTCTTCATGATCCTCACCGCCTATGCGATCCGCTCCAGCTTTGTCTCGATCCACGAGTTGATGGCCGAAACCTTGTCCAGGCAAGGTGGACGGCTGGAATCCGGCGAGTTGGTCATCCGCGAAGAAGACGGCACACGTGCCCTTTCGACATCCCTATTTTCCCGCTGGAGCAGCCGCTAAAGCCTACTCAGCCGCGAGTGCTATGGGGCGATTGTCGTTCGACCAATCCGCGCCGTCGCCCTGAGTTGGGGTCTCTTCGGCTTTCGCCTTGCTCCGCCGTGCATAGATCAATGCGAACATGGGCGGTGCGAAGTAGAACGAGATCACGGTCGACAGCAAAACGCCGCCGGCAATCGACATGGCAAATGGTGGCCAGAACCCACCTCCGGCAAGGATCAACGGCAGAAATCCGCCGAAGGTCGTGAGCGTTGTGGAGATGATGTGCCGGCCCGACCCCATCACAACATCGACCATCGCCTCACGGTCACCGTCGACCGCCCGGCTGTTTTGCTGAAGCCCGGTCAGGATTATGATGGCTGCGTTGATGGACACGCCGATCGAGCCGATCACGCCGATGATGGCGTTGATGCCGAACGGGTACTGGAAGATCGCCAGGGCCAGAATGCTGAGACCCGCCGACAGCCCCGACACCACCAGCGTGACAGCGGACAAACGGAACGAGTTGAAGGTCAAAACAATCGCAGCAATAGACAGTGGCACGATCAATCCAAGCGAACCGATCAAATTGTTTAACGTGTCAGAGCGCGCATCGGAGTCGCCGCCCGTTTCGATACGGTAGCCGTCCGGCATTGCAAAGTCGGCAAGGTCCATCTCGCTTTGGAGCTTCTTTAGGGCTTCTTCCGGCAATACGCCGTACTGAACGAATGCCTGAACCGTGTTGGTGCGTTCTCCATTCCGGCGATTGATTTCACCCTCCGAGGGCTCCAGGCGAATATCCGTGATCGCAGACAACGGCACCCCGTCATAACCAGCTGTTCCGGCGGCTCCGATCGCGGGCAACAACGGCAGGCTCGCAATGTCAGACAAGTCGCTGCGAACAGCATCGCCGATCCGGACGCGCACCGGCAGTTCTTCTGTGCCTTCAATCAGACTGCCCCCGACAGCCCCTTCCAGGGTTGCCTCGAGTTGACGGGCAACATCCGCCAAGCTCAGCCCGACAAGCCGTGCCTTGTCCTCATCGACCGAAAATTTCAGTTGCGGTGCGCCGCTCTCTAGCGTTGTCCTCACAACGGTCACTTCCTCAATACCGGATGCAAGTTGGCGTAAGGCATCCCCACGTTCGCGCAAGACGTCCAAGGACGGGCCAACCAGGCGCAATTCGTCCGGCGCATCGACCGGCGGTCCCTGAACGAGGTCGCGCTCTTGTATACGCGCCTTCGGATACCGTTCCGACAGTTCGCCTTGCAGCCGCGGCACCAGATATGCTGTCGTATCTGGTGAACTGGTGGTGACGAGTGCCTGAGCGAAAGCTGGAGCGCGGTCCTGGTTGCCTACGATGTTGTAGTAGAAGGCCGGAGCGCTCTTGCCCGCAACCCAAACCACTTTTTCGATGCCCTCTTGATCGGACAGGAATCCATCCATGGCACGAACCACCTCGGATGTTTCGGCAATCGCAGTACCGTCAGAAAGTTCCACTTCGATATGGAACTGATCCCGGTCTACGCCCGGGAAAAACTGCGCAGTTAGCGTCGGCATGCTCGTGAAACCGATCACGGGCAAAACCAGTGCAAAGGCAACCGAACTTGCCGGGTTTCTCATGGCGAGCTGCAGCGAGAACCTGAATGGCACGGACACCAACTTACCGGGTTGGAAAGAACGGCGCTTGGTCTCTAATCTCGTTGCAGGTAACAGCCAGCCGGCGATTGCCGCCGTCAAGGTCACGGCAACCAGGAACGACCAGACAAGCATGATGATCACGGCAATTGCGATCGCGCCAACGAAGTCTCCAGCCGGTCCCGGCAGCAGAACCATGGGCAGGAAAGACAGGGCTGTGGTTGCGGTCGATGCCAGCAGTGGTGCAAAGAGGCGTCGAACGGCCTTGCGGACGGCCTCGCGCCGCTCCTCTCCACGCGCCAGGGCCTGACCGATTTCGTCAGTCATGACGATACCGGCATCGACGAGCAGGCCGAGAGCCACGATCAGTCCCGTAAGCGACATCTGATGAAGCGGCAGGTCGATCATGCTCATCGTTGCAAAAGAGGCCAGAGTGACGACAGGCAACACCATTGCAACGATCACTGCCGACCGCAGCCCCATCGTGACAAGCAGCACGCCAATCACCAAGGCCATACCAATGGCTATGTTGGCGCCAACATCTGTCAGACGGTCGATCGTGTAGCGGCTTTGATCGAACACGAGTTGATGCTGGATTGAATGCGGCATATCCGTTTCAAAGGCAGCAATCCGTTCTCGGACACGGGTCATCCAGGTGTCGACCTGAAGGCCATCTGCAATCTTCGCAGCAACGAGTATTGCCGGACGTCCCCCTGAAAAGGCCAGCTCTTCAGCAGGTTGGCGGATGCCCTTCGTAACGGTGGCGACATCGCCAACGCGGGTCACCAGACCATTGCTTGCAGTTGTCACAGGGATGGCGCGGATCCGGTCAATCGCGGCAATTTCTCCAGACACCTCGATCAGAAATTCACGGTCCGGACTGCGTAGGCGGCCTGCACGGACCTTAGCATCGGCGTTTTGTATGGCAGAGGCGACCTGATCCACCGTCAGAGATAAGGAAATGAGCGTTGCCGGATCTATGCGAACCAGAATCTCTTCTTCCAGCTCTCCGAAAATCTCGACGGACTTTGTGCCGGGCACATTCCGGAGTGTATCAACCAAAACCTCGGCATAACGAAGCATGACTGCCTCAGAGACTACATCATGCCCGGGAACAAGTGCACTGATCGATGCGAAGGCACCTGCGCCGTCAGTGCTGAATTCCGGCTCCAGAACGCCTTGCGGAAATTCGCGTGTGGCGTCGCCGATCTTGTCCCGGATTTCTGACCACGCCTGTTCAATAACGTCTTCGGTCAACGTATCGAGCAGCTCGATCTGAATAATCGAAATCGAGGAGGCCGACGTCGATTCAATGACATCAATCTCTTCGACTTCACGGAGCTCTTCCTCAATCTTTTCCGTGACCAAAGCCTCGACACGGCCCGGATCAGCGCCTGGGTAGACGGTCGTGACCGTTGCAAAAAGGTTGGTGATCGTCGGATCTTCCTGCCGGCCTATGCCGATCAGGGCCGTTGCTCCGGCCGCCAGGATGACAAGAAGGGTCAGGACCACCAGACGGGGTTGGCGAAAGAACAGGGTCTCCATGCCTCAGCCTCCCGCCTTCGCAAGATCTACAGCCTGACCAACGACAACCCGGTGAACGCCATCGCGAACGATCCGGCTGTCTGACGTCAAGGTTCCGCGAACAAACGCCCGTCCCTCTTCCGCATGCAGGACTTCCACCGCCTCCCGCACCACAACGTATGCCGGGCTGGGCGCGGCTTGATTCACGTCCTCGGCAACTGTCAACACGGTCCAGAGACCACGTGGACCTTCTTTCAATGCGGAAACCGGGACCCAGGCACCTTCCGTCTCCACGCGCTCAACAATTGACAGTTCCGCCAGCCGTCCAAAAGCGGGTGTTGCCTCCGGTGTATCGAGTTCAAACAAGGTCTCGATTGTCCGGGTGCGGGTTTGGAGGTCTGGACGAAGCGCTGCCAAGCCGGCCTTAAACGTCCGGCCCGAGATTTGGATGTCATAGCTGTGCGACCGATCCAGCCGGTCGACCACTTCCGGCGACAAACCGATCCGGACCGCGGGCCGCGAGCTCTCCAGCAACCGCAGAACAGGCGTTGCCGGAGACGCCGTTGCGCCGTCATCCAAAAGGCGCTGTCCAACCCGGCCCGAAAACGGCGCTTTCAAAACCGCCTTATCAAGATTGATATCGATGGTGTCGATCGCAGCATCGATCTGCGCGATCGTGGCGTCCAAACGGCTGAGGGTCAGTCGGGCCTCGTCGAGCAGCTGCGTGCTGACATGACCATTATCCTTCAGCAGCTGACGGCGGTTCAAAGTCAGCGAGGCCAGTTCCCGATCACTTTCAGCCGCTTGACGATTGGCGACCTGGCGCCGGCGGTCCGCCTCTAGTGTCCGTGTGTCGAGGACAGCAATAACGTCGCCTTCCTCGACAAGGTCGCCCTCATCGACCCGAACCTCTCGAACTGTTCCGGAGAGCTCGAAAGCAAGGTCCGTGCTACGTGCGGGCTCAAGCCTGCCCACAAAACTGCGCTCAACGTCATAGCCGGTCTCCCACTCCGGTGTGAATACGTCCACAACGGCCAAGGGAGAAGGGTCCACGGACGGCTTTTCTTCCGCACGCATCTGGATGGTGGTGACACCGATCATAACCGCAGCCGCGGCAAGACCGACATTGATAGAGAAGGTCGCCGTACTTAGCGCCATTCCGCCAAAACGCCGGAGCCTGCTTTTGCTGCCGGTCGTCATTGGCGCTGGGGTCTGATGATCCTTTGACATGGCACATTCTCACCTTGTCCGCTGGCTGCCGGTACGATTTCGGGGAGCATCATCTTCCCAATGTAAGCAGCACTAACTATGTTACCATTGCTAACATATGTTAGCGGAATTAACTTCGGCAAGAGACACAACAAGAAAAATTTCGGAAACGCCTTACATGGCCAAAACAGAAATTCACAAAAAAACGGGCTATCACCATGGTGATTTGCGCGGTGAATTGATCGCCGCAGCGCGCCAACTTATTGAAGAACATGGGCCGGATGGGTTTTCCATGTCGGATGCCTGCCGTCTTGCCGGTGTGAGCACGGCGGCGCCTTACCGGCATTTTTCATCCAAACAGGATCTTTTGAGCGAGATCGCAAAAGACGGCCTCAATCGCCTTGGAATCGACATGGAAGCCCGAGCCTCCAAGCAGGCGCGCGGCACTGTCCAGTCGATTGCCGCGATGGGGCGCGCCTATGTTGCGTTCGCAAGACGCGAGCCGCATACGTTCCGGCTCATGTTCAGTACAATGTCTCATCATGACCGAATTGATGAGCTTAAGCAGGTTGGCCGTGGATCCTACGGCGTCCTGCTCCGAGAGGTCGCAAACTATCTGGGCGAGCCGGACATAAACGAGACAGTACTTCGCACATCCTTCCCATTGTGGACACAAGTCCACGGGCTATCGTTCTTGGCGATCGACGGCAAACTGGATGTCACGGAGTTTCCGGTCGATATTGAAGACTCTATTCTGATCGCGACAGAACGTCTGCTTCCATCGGTGCCGTAGGTCGCTTCTTGACCCGATCGGTCGCGGGGACTAATCCAAT
Source organism: uncultured Labrenzia sp. (assembly GCA_937911395.1). Taxonomy (GTDB): domain Bacteria; phylum Pseudomonadota; class Alphaproteobacteria; order Rhizobiales; family Stappiaceae; genus Roseibium. The sequence goes on along the minus strand of CALDSI010000436.1, from coordinate 12,831 downwards.
CCAAACTGTGTTTAGAATTCAGCTGGCTCAAGAAGAGCCCTTGGAGCTCCCGCATGCCGCAGACCGGCAAACCTCAAAAAATCGGCGCGGTCAAACAGATCACGAGCCATTCCAATCCGATCGTCAAGGAAATCAAAGGGCTTGTAGCCCAGCGCAAGCACCGCACCCAGTCCGGCTTGTTTGTCGCAGAGGGACTCAAACTGGCAACCGATGCCATGGCGGCCGGCTGGGGCGTACGGTATCTCGCCCTCGGCCCGGAGGCGCGCGACAACCCGGTTGCCCAAAAAGCCGCGGCGACGGCCAAGGCACGCGGCGCACTCATCCTTGAAGTCTCGACCGCAGTCATGAGCGCCATGACCCGCAAGGACAATCCCCAGATGGTTGTCGGTGTTTACGAGCAAAACATTCTCAGCTCCCGGGACATTGATCCGCAACGAACCACCGTCTGGGTCGCGCTGGACCGGGTCAGGGATCCGGGAAATCTCGGAACAATCATCCGGACCGTGGATGCAGTCGGCGGCAGTGGCGTGATATTGGTTGGCGATTGCACGGATCCATTTGCCGTGGAAGCCGTCCGCGCCACGATGGGGTCGTTGTTCCATGTGCCCCTTGCAAAGATGACCAAGGACGAGTTCAAGGCTCTTGCAAAAGACTGGCCGGGAACCGTAGCCGCGACGCATTTGAAAGGGTCGGTCGACTACCGCACACCGGACTACAAACAACCGGCCCTGCTCGTCATGGGAAACGAGCAGAAGGGACTGGAGGACGATATGGCCGAGGCCTGCCGGACCTTGATCCGGATCCCGCAAGTGGGGGAAGCCGACAGTCTGAACCTTGCCGTTGCCACCGGCATCTCGCTTTATGAAATCCGCCGCAACCATCTGGAGCTGTCGTGATGCGCCTGTTTGTTTTTGGTGTCGGGTATTCTTCGAAAGCGATTATCGAAGAAGTGCGGGATCGCTTTGATTGGATCGGAGGCACGACACGGTCTGCGGAAAAGGCCGACGCCCTCCGCGAAAGCGGCATTGAGCCGTTTATCTTCGATGGCGAAACTCCTGGCGATGGGACTGCGGACGCGCTTTCAAGCGCAACCCACGTGCTTGTGTCCATTGCCCCGAATGAGGCCGGCGACCCAGTTCTCAACCGACACGGCGCGGATATTGCCGCAGCCTCTCCGAAATGGGTCGGCTACCTGTCGACTGTCGGCGTTTATGGAAACCACGACGGGGCTTGGGTGGACGAAACCACCGTTTGCAAACCGGTTTCCAAACGTTCAGTCCAACGCGTCGCCGCTGAAGAGGCCTGGCTTTCTTTCGCAGAGCAGAACTCAGTCCCTGTTCAGATTTTTAGGCTCTCCGGAATATACGGTCCAGGCCGCAACACGTTCGAGAACTTCAAAAAAGGCCGAGCCCGACGCCTGATCAAGCCCGGTCAGGTTTTCAACCGGATCCATGTTACGGACATTGCAGGCGCGGTTTCAGTTGCCATGCAGTCGCCAAGGACACGCGTTTTTAATGTCACGGATGACCATCCTGCGCCGCCGCAAGATGTCGTGACATACGCTGCTGAACTTTTGGGTGTGACACCACCGCCGGAGGTCCCCTTCGAAACAGCGGACCTCACACCAATGGCGCGGTCATTTTATGGTGAGAACAAACGGGTTTCGAACCAACGCGTCAAAGACGAACTCGGCTATACCTTCCGCTATCCGGATTATCGGATTGCCTTAAACACTCTTGTCCAGAACTATGGTTGACACCTGCCAACCGGTTTTCCAGTTTCTGGCCAACGGATGCGGCACACTGTCCGCAATCCTCGACCCAGAAAGGCAAGAACATGAGTGAATGGCGCGTTTATCTCTCCGGTGAGATTCACACCGACTGGCGCGAACAGATCATTAGCGCAACGGAGGCTGCCGGATTACCGGTCAGTTTTTCTGCACCGGTCACCAACCACGAGGCTAGCGACGATTGCGGCGCTGCGATTCTCGGCGGCGAAGACAAGAAGTTCTGGTACGATCACAAAGGCGCGAAGGTGAATGCCATCCGCACCCGGACACTGATCGAAAAGGCCGATATCGTCGTTGTCCGGTTCGGTGACAAATACAAGCAATGGAACGCTGCCTTCGATGCCGGCTACGCTTCAGCCCTTGGCAAGTCGTTGATCATACTTCACGATCCGTCCCTGACCCATCCACTGAAGGAAATTGATGCTGCAGCTCTCGCTGTCGCGGAAACCCCGGACCAGATCGTCAAAGTCCTCAACTACGTCATCAACGCAGAACTCTAAGTTCAACCGCCCAATCTTGTATTTAACGATTGAGCAACCATATCAAGTCAGTCTAAGTGGTCTGAGTTCATCTTAAGACTGCTCAGACCGGCTGTAGTTTTTGGTTTTGGGCCGCTTGTATTTTTGTCCTAATTGGAACAAGCGCCAGACAAGCCTCCCGCTGCAGACTTGTATTTTAGTTTTACAATAAAGAACTGTCATCAAAGCTTTGAAATGCTGCGCTAGACAAGCGCGCTGATGCTTTGATGCAAGAAATTGGAAAGAAGACTCCATGCTACATGGAAACGTAAAATGGTTTGATAAGGGCCGCGGTGTCGGCACGATCGAACCCGAAGACGGGGACGACATCCTCGTTGACATCACGGCTTTGCGCCGGTCCGGCATCGACTCGCTGAAAGAAGGCCAACTCGTGGCATTCGATCTTGAGTGGCGCCGTGGCCAGATGGTCGCCGAAGACCTCAAAGTTCTGTAAGGCCAAACGGCACTTGCGGTATGGAAGGGCGGTTTCACCGCTCTTTTTTGTTGGCCAATGCCCAGAAACACTCTTGCCTGAAACTGGTTTTGCGCGTTTCCTTCAAGTTGTCTTGAAGGAACCATTCTTTGCCCGGCCCCCCGAAGCGATCCAACGCGCTTATCTTCATCTTCATTACCTTGACCATCAATGCGATGGGCATCGGTCTTATGATGCCGGTCATGCCGAGCCTCTTGACCGAACTCACCAGCCTGCCTGTCGGTGAGGCTGCGCTGTGGGGCGGTTGGCTTAGTGTCGTCTTTGCCTTGATGCAGTTCTTGTTCGGTCCAACGCTCGGCAGTCTGTCAGACAGGTTCGGACGCCGGCCCGTTTTACTGATCTCAACGCTGACGGTGGCGGCAGATTATCTTTTGATCGCTCTGTCCTGGAACCTTGCAGTGCTTTTCATTGCCCGGATGATCTCCGGGATTGCCGGTGCCACCTACTCTGCAGGAGCTGCCTATATTGCCGACATCTCGGCGAAGGAGGATCGGGCCAAGAACTTCGGTCTTTTGGGGGCAGCATTCGGCGTCGGCTTTGTGCTCGGGCCGGTCATTGGAGGACTGCTTGGGGAATATGGATCCCGAGCCCCTTTCTACGCCGGTGCTGCATTATCCTTCGTCAACTTCCTCTTTGGCTATTTTGTGCTGCCGGAAACGTTGAAGCCTGAGAACAGGCGCACGTTCGACTGGAAACGTGCGAACCCATTTGGCGCTTTCAAACACATCGCGGCAAACAAGGACGTCCGGGTCCTTCTTCTGGCTCTCTTGTTGTTTGATGTTGCTCACTACGTCTATCCCGCCGTCTGGAGTTATTTTACCGCGGAAACCTTCGCTTGGACCCCGGCAGACATTGGCCTCTCCCTTGCCGTCGTCGGCCTTGGCTACGCGTTTGTTCAAGGTTATCTGATCCGGGTCCTGGATCGGCGGATCGGCACTGGCGCCATCCTCATGACAGGTCTTGCCTGCAACCTGATCGCCTTCACAGCTCTGTCGATCGCCGAAAGCGGTTGGGTCGCTTATGCGTTTATTGGATTTGCTGTCACGGGCGCGCTTGCGACACCCGCTTTTACCGGCTTGATGTCCAATCGGGTTCCCGACAACGCGCAAGGCGAATTGCAAGGTCTGATCGCAAGCGCTGCCGGCCTTGCCATGATTATCAGCCCATTTGTTATGACCCAGAGCTTTTCCTTTTTCACCCGCACGGGCGCCCCTATCTATTTTCCCGGCGTCCCTTTCGTGATTGCCGCAGTGCTAATCATATTGTCCGGTTTGATCGCACTCCCGTTCCTCAAAAATCAACGGATCGCCTCGACCAACACGCAAACGGAACCTTCGCAAACGCCGGTGAAAGAATGACATCTTCTTCGTTCAGCCCGTCTCTTGACGGGCCTCGTCTTGCACCGCTGTCCGGAGGTGCTGCAAAACAACTGGTCGTCATCCTCCATGGTTATGGCGCCGACGGCACCGACCTGATTGATCTCGGCCGGGTTTGGCAACAGGCTCTTCCCAACGCAGCTTTCGTTGCGCCCAACGCTCCTGAGCCCTTGCCATTTGAAGCCTTTGGAGGGCGGCAGTGGTTTGCCCTGGAAGAGCGGACACCGCGGGAGTACGAAATAGGTGCGCAGGCAGCCCAGCCCGGGCTTGACCGGTTCCTCGATGCCGAACTGATCTCCCTCGGTCTCAACGATGCAGCTCTTGCATTGGTTGGGTTCAGTCAGGGAGCCATGATGACGTTTCAAGCGGGTCTGCGCCGGAAGACGCCGCCCGCCTGCCTTATGGCCTATTCAGGTCTTTTACCTGGAATTGCAGCGCTCCCGATCCTTTCAGAACCTCCTCCAACCCTAATCGTGCATGGCGCGGATGATGACGTCGTTCCGGCCTATCATCTGGAAGCCGCGCGAACTGCACTGGTACAAGCTGGCGTAACAGTTGAAGCGCATTGCCTGGATGATTTGGGGCATGGCATTGACGAGCGCGGGCTTATTTTGGGGCGCCAATTTCTTGAAAAAACATTCCTCTAACTGTCATATGAGCGTCGGCAATTGGTTAATGGGTTCTTAACGGTTTTGGTCCAGTCTCCTCATGAAGTGTCTCCTTGTTAACTGGAGACTTTCTGGAGCGCGTCATGCAAATCTCGATTGAAACCACAACACAAAGCACCAGCCTTTTGTCCGCGTCGTTTCAAGGCTCCGGAAACCCGTCTGCAAAGCCTGAGGCTGAAAACGGAAAGCCAGGACAACCGCCCAAGGATACGGCCGTCAGCCTATTGGAGGCTGCCTCGCAGAAGGCAGAAGAAGACGCGGTGGTGATTGCAGCCCTTCGTGAAGCCGTTGAAGACGGCAAAGAGGGCGACGAAGACGAGAAAGACGGCGCTCTGGCGACCGTCGAGGATTATCAGAAAACGGCTGGTCAGTTGAAATCGGCACTCGGCAAAGATGGGGATGTCTCCAGTGCTTCCGTCGCCTATGAAAGCGCGACAATCTCCACAACAACGATTGAAGCCGAGATCGACGGAGAAACCCTCTCTGCGCAGTTCGTCTCGTTCGAACGGGTGTCCTTCAATTCCGAGACCGGGCTCTCGGTGCGCTCTGCAAACGCTTCCAGCATTGAAGGTGATTTTGACAACGGATCCTTCAGCTACAAAAGCGCTGCAGTGAGCGAACTCTACGCCGGCACAGGGTCGCAGATATCCAATCTGGCGGGGCTGACCGCTTAAGCCGACAGCGTGCAAACGGCCCAGGGCACCGAGTGGGCCCTGAGCTCAAATATCATCAAGCTTTTTTCAGATATGCGGCAAGAATGTCGAGGGCTGCCTGAAGGTCCGACTTGTGGATCATCTCGGTGACCGTGTGGATGTAGCGGGTACCGACCACGATCCCGACAGCTTTCGCACCAGCCGCTGCCTGCTGAGCAGCCGCACCGTCCTGACCACCTGCTGCCAGCATTGTGCGCTGATACGAAATCTCTTCCTTCTGAGCCAGCGCTTCAATCTCCTTCACCAGATCACGATCGGCAATGAAGCTGGAGTCCTTGACATGAAGGCCGAACCCTTCGCCCTGCACCGTGGTGCGATCCTGTTCCGGAACTCCCGGCGTATCGCAGGCCAGTGTAACGTCGATGCCCAGTCCGATGTCCGGTTTGATTGCGAAGGACGCGGTGCGTGCGCCCCGCAGACCCACCTCTTCCTGGCAGGTGAAGGCGACATGGATTTCACATTCGTGCTTGGACTTGCCCAGCGCCTTGATGGCCTCGATCCCGAGCCAGCAAGCAATCCGGTTGTCCAGCGCCTTTGACACGATCTTTTCGCCGATTTCGATCAAAGGCTCATCCATGGTGACCATATCACCGACCTTGACGAGATCCTTGGTGCTTTCGCCAAGTCCGAGGTCAACCACGAAATCCTTGGGTTCCGGAATCTTCTTGCGCTCTTCCGGAGAGGAAATATGGATCGGCTTTCCCCCCGGGTTCATGACGCCCTTGTAGTCGCCATCGTCCGTCGAGACGAGCACCCGTCGGGAAAACAGGTTGCGCGCGTCAAAGCCGCCGACCGGCTGAACATGGACAAACCCCTTGTCGGTCACGTGGGAGACCAGAAATCCGATCTCGTCCATATGGCACAGCAGCATGACCTTCTTCGGCTCACCCTTTTTCGGCTTCTTGCGCGAGTCGCGACGGCACAAGAGCGAGCCCATGGGATCTGTTGTGACCTCATCAAAGAGTCCTTCGATTTCGGATTTGATCAGGTCCCGAACCCGGTGTTCATGTCCCGGAACGCCGGGTGTCTCACAAAGACGGCGAAGCAGATCGATATTCATGGAATGTCCTGTTTGGTATCAAAATCGCCGCGATCCTAATCTGAATTTTTGGGCTGGACAAAGGCTGAGTGGAAACAAGCCACCCGCTTTCGCTTGAAAAAGCGGCACATGCCGCGCCGGATTTACCAAAATCAAGTTATATTGGCACTCTGCGGCTAAATCTCCTCAACTGCCATTGCTGTGACGCAATTCCCGTCAAATAATTGATTTTGGTAAAACAAGGCATTCAGGCGACGTTACGGCAGGTCGACTGAAAACCCGTCAATTGAACAAGGGGATTTTTCATGACCCAGAAGAAGCGCTTCATACTCTCCATAGATGGTGGTGGTGTCCGGGGTCTGATCCCGTTGCGCATTCTGGAGTCTCTGGAGAGCCGCCTCGTGCACCGTGGCGTCACGCAGCCGATGCACGCGCTCTTCGATCTCATGGCCGGCACCTCGACCGGCGGTTTGATTGCAGCCGGACTTTCCGCCCCGAGGCCTGGCGGCAACAAGGGAGAAGCAGCAGCAACAATCGCAGAACTCCGGACATTTTATGAGCGCGACGCCCGCGAGGTTTTTTCATATTCGCTGAGCGCACGTCTTGCCCGTGCATTCACCAATCCGCTTGGTCTGTTCGATGAGACCTACGATGCACGTCCTCTCGAAAAGATCCTGAAGGAGCAATTCGGATGGACGTCCATGGCAAGCGGCCTGTGCAAGCTGGTTCTCACCGCCTACGACATTGAGCAGCGCAAAGCCGTGTTCATGACCAATGGACTGGAACAAAACGGCAGCCGGCCCGACGATTATTATTTCTGGCAGGCCGTGCGGGCGACAACCGCAGCCCCCTCCTATTTCGAACCGGCAAAAATCGAAAACCTGACCCGCAAGCGCGAAGAACCCATGGTGGACGGTGGCGTCTTCATGAACGACCCAACCATTGCGGCCTATCTGGAAGCGCGCAAACTGGGTTGGGATACTGAAGAATTGGTCATCATTTCACTCGGGACGGGACGGGCCCAGGAACGAACCTTCTCCTATCAGGAGGCCGTTGGTTGGGGAGCGCTTGGTTGGATGCAGCCATCAAAGGGCGTGCCCATCCTTTCCATCTTCTCAGATGGCCAAACCCAGACAGCATCCTATCAGGCGACCCACTTGTTCAATGAGTTGCCCAATGTCACCTATCACAGGATCGACGGGGGGCTTGAGGCCAGCGCAGAAGACTTCGACAACGCGCGTCCAGGCAACATTTTGACTTTGAATGGTGCGGCCGATCGCATGATCCGCGACAATACGGTGCTTCTGGATAACCTTGCTGATCTGTTGAAGGATCACGTGGAAACGCGCGAAAAAGATGCCAGCGATGCCGTTTTGGGGCATGCTGCATAAAGGGGCGCCCGAAACCTCAGAAGCCAGCATCCTAGTGCACTTGGTTTCGGCCACAGAGCATGAGGTCCGCCGTGACGCATCGCAACTTCGCAAGCCGGAAGAAAACAACGCTCAAGGCAATCGTCTTTGCTTTTGGCGCACTGCCGTTGTTGCCTTTGATAGGTGTTGCGGCAGAACCCGTTCCGTCTGCAAAACCCGGCACGCTCAATCCACCGGCGGCTTCAGCGGTCCAGCAGGTCGCCGGAATTCCAATCCCGGCTGAAAAGCGGGCCGTACCAGAGGGGTATCAACCTTCCAAGCCTAAGCTCGTGTTGCGTGGCAGTCAGCCAGCCAAGGACTATTTTGGCTATGTGGACGGTCCAGCCCCTTTAAAAGCCCGCGCCATTGGCTCTTATGCAAAGGGATGTCTTGCTGGCGGGGCTATGCTTCCAACCGATGGACCGACTTGGCAAGCAATGCGCTTGTCACGCAATCGCAACTGGGGCCATCCGGAGTTAATCGATTTTCTCAAAGATCTTGCCAAGGACGCACCGGGCCTTGGCTGGAACGGACTTCTTGTGGGTGATCTTGCACAGCCGCGCGGCGGGCCCATGGTGTCAGGACATGCCAGCCACCAGATTGGTCTGGATGCCGATATCTGGCTGACCGAGATGCCGCAACGGCGGCTGACACCCGAAGAGCGGGAACAGATTTCGGCAATCTCAATGCTGAAAGGCCGCCTTGATGTGAAAGGGGCGGACCGCAGCGTCGATCAGAAGAAATGGACCGATATACATGCACGGCTAATCCGGCGCGCTGCATCAGATAAACGTGTTGCCCGGATCTTCGTAAACCCGACCATAAAAAAGGCACTATGCGAGTTTGAAACCAGCCGCGACCGGGCCTGGCTTCGCAAGGTGCGCCCATGGTGGGGACATCACTACCACTTCCATGTGCGGCTCTCCTGCCCGTCCGGAAGCGGCGGCTGCAAAAACCAAAACCCGCCGCCGCCAGGCGATGGATGCGGTGAACACCTGACTTACTGGCTCTCCGATGAGCCTTGGGTTCCAAAGAACCCGCCCAAAGCCGGTGAAAAACCGAAAATCGTCAAGAAACGCCCAATGGCCTTGGCAGCGTTGCCAACGGCTTGTCAAAGTGTCCTTACTGCGAACTGATAGGGGCAGAATGCGCCCCTTCAAACGTCCGGACTGTCCAAGCCGGGCGTAACGATTTTCGTCAAGAAAACCAGATCCAGCCAGCGACCAAACTTTGTTCCAGCCTCCGGCAACTTGCCGGCCACTTCAAAACCAAGCTTCTTGTGAAGCGCAATTGATGCAGTGTTGCCTCCATCGACCACCCCAACAAGCACATGCACCTCTTGCGCCTGCGCCTTGTCGATGAGCCGTTGCAAAAGCTTTGCTCCGATCCCCTGCCCTTGGGACTCTGGATCAACATAGAGTGTGTGTTCGAGGGTCTTGCGATAGCCTTCCCGTGGGCGAAACGCTCCATAGCTGGCAAAGCCAATCACTTTGTCTTCCGGGTTGGTCGCGACGATAACCGGCCAGCCTGCATTCTGACGCGTCTCGAACCAGGTGATGCGCTCATCCAGCGTTTCTTCTTGTGACGTCCAGGCCGCTGTTGTTTCCCGGACGGCCTGATTATAAAGCGCAAGAATCGCCGGTATATCGCCCGGCTCGGCATCTCTGAGCGGCATAAAACGATCATCTTTTTTGTAAAGGCGCGCGGCAGAATACCGACGGCCACATGTTTCGTGCCTGATCGTAATGGTCGAGCCGAAATTACGCAATAATGTCAGGCATCCGCGGCCAATACGCGCACCTTGAACGAAGTGCCGAGCCTGAAAACAGAATCCAGCATAATTATTCCTTCGCTTTTCCGCAGTAACGCGCCGCAATCCTCTGGTAGAAACAGGATTGCGGTGGTAAATGGGCGCCATGACGACGAAGACGCTTTCCAACATCCGCAATTTCTCAATCGTTGCCCACATCGATCACGGCAAATCGACGCTTGCTGACCGGCTGATCCAGATGACAGGCACCGTGACCGATCGGGAAATGACCGAGCAGCTCCTTGATTCGATGGACATCGAGCGTGAGCGCGGCATTACAATCAAGGCGCAAACCGTACGGCTTATCTACGATGCCAAGGACGGGCAGCAGTATATCCTGAACCTGATTGACACTCCGGGTCACGTGGACTTTGCCTACGAAGTATCCCGCTCTCTGGCGGCGTGTGAAGGCTCCCTGCTTGTGGTCGATGCCTCCCAGGGCGTGGAAGCGCAGACCCTTGCAAACGTTTATCAGGCAATCGACAACGATCATGAAATCGTTCCTGTCCTTAACAAAGTAGACCTTCCGGCCGCCGAACCAGAACGTATCCGTGAACAGATCGAAGATGTGATCGGAATTGATGCGTCCGAAGCCTGCATGATTTCGGCAAAGACAGGGCTCGGTGTCGAAACGGTTCTGGAAGCGATCGTCGAAAAACTACCTGCCCCGCAAGGTGACCCGGACGACACGTTGAAGGCGATGCTTGTTGACAGCTGGTATGACACCTATCTCGGCGTGATGGTTCTGGTCCGCGTCATTAATGGCTCGCTCAAAAAGGGCCAGAAGATCAAGATGATGGGCACTGGTGCGGCCTACGACGTTGACCGGGTCGGTGTCATGACACCAAAATTCATGCAGGTTGACGAACTGAAAGCGGGCGAGATCGGTGTTATCACCGGGTCCATCAAGGAAGTGGCCGACACACGCGTTGGCGACACCATCACCCTTGAGAAGAATCCTTGCACCGAGGCGCTTCCCGGCTTCAAACCGGCTCAACCGGTGGTCTTCTGCGGCCTCTTCCCCGTTGATGCCAACGACTTTGAAGACCTGCGGGCGGCGATGGGCAAGCTTCGTCTCAATGACGCCAGCTTCTCCTATGAGATGGAAACATCGGCAGCGCTCGGTTTCGGCTTCCGGTGCGGTTTCCTCGGCCTCCTGCACCTAGAGATCATTCAGGAGCGTCTGTCCCGTGAGTTTAATCTCGATCTGATCGCGACAGCGCCATCAGTGGTCTACGAAATGACCATGACGGACGGCACCGACATTGATCTGCATAACCCGGCCGACATGCCGGAAGTGGTGAAGATCTCTGAAATCCGCGAACCCTGGATACGCGCGTCCATCATGACGCCGGACGACTATCTCGGCGGCATTTTGAAACTGTGCCAAGAACGGCGCGGCATCCAGGTGGATCTTTCCTACGTCGGCAGCCGTGCTCTGGTTGCTTATGACCTGCCGCTCAACGAGGTTGTCTTCGACTTTTATGACCGGCTGAAGTCCATCTCCAAGGGCTACGCGTCCTTTGACTACCAGATCTCCGACTATCGTGCGGGCGATCTCGTCAAGATGTCGATCCTTGTCAATGAAGAACCAGTCGATGCCTTGTCCGTTCTGGTTCACCGCTCGCAAGCTGAGCGCCGAGGCCGGGCGATGGTGGAAAAGCTGAAAGAGCTGATCCCACGCCACATGTTCAAGATCCCGATCCAGGCAGCCATTGGCGGCAAGGTCATTGCCCGTGAAACCCTGTCTGCGCTGCGCAAGGACGTGACCGCCAAATGTTACGGCGGTGATGCGACACGTAAGCGGAAGCTTCTGGAAAAGCAGAAGGCGGGCAAGAAAAAGATGCGCCAGTTCGGCAAGGTGGAAATCCCACAAGAAGCGTTCATTCAAGCCCTTAAGATGGATGAGTGAGCGGATCCATTTCCAAGCCTACAGAAAAAACAGAAACGGCGCCGGGTATCTACCGCGGCGCCGTTTTCTAATTTTTCTAGGTGTTGCCGACCGGCCATGGCCGATCAGAAGTCTTGAGGCCGGTTCGAAAACCCGCCGGTTGGCTTAGCGCCGGTTGAACGGCAGATCTGCCAGTTCACGCGGACTCATGCGCTGGATTGCCGGGTGCGCCAGCGGGTCGCGGCGGTCAAGGCTGTTTCCAGATTGAGCGGTCAAATGACGACGTTTGAACAAATTCAACATGATCTTTATTTTCCTTCTTGTTGTTTTTCTCATGGCCAAATTCCTTAATTTTTGAATTTAGCATGACTATATATAGGCGTATATTTCCCATATAAAAATCGACTTATTCTGATTTTCAGTTTAGAATTTCTAATATGAAAACACTTAACCAAGTGCATTTGTCAGGCCTGCGCGCCGTGGAAGCGACCGGGCGCTTGGGCTCTGTCAAAGCGGCAGCAGACATGCTCGGCGTGACCGTAGGGGCGGTCAGCCAGCAGATCCAGAAAACAGAAGCCCAGCTGGGCGTTCAGTTGTTCGAACGGAAGAACAGACTGCTGGTTCCGACCCCGCATCTTCAGGCAATGCAGCCCCATCTGACGTCCGGCATGTCCTCCCTCTCAACAGCCGTTGCCATCACCCAGCGTGGCCGCGAGGATTCGTTGACAATTTCTGTCGCGCCAGTTTTCGCAGGTAAGTGGCTCGTCTGGCACCTGAAACACTTCAACAAGCTAAACCCGGGCATTCGGGTGCGGGTGGAGGCAACCGTCGATCTCGTGGACCCGAACACAAGTGATGTTGATCTTTGCATCCGAGTGGGCCACGGCCCCTACCCGGACGTGAATGCAGAAAAGCTGCTCAATCAGAGGGTCTTCCCAGTCTGTAGTCCAGCACTGGCGGAACAGATCAAGCGCCCTGAAGACATTGGAAAGCTGCCCATCATTCGAGACCCCGGCCAGATGTTCACATGGAAGACCTGGCTCGACCTTTTTGGTCTTGATGAAAGCATTCTGCAGGATGGCCCCAGTTTTTCCGACGGCTCTTTATGTATGGACGCCGCAATCG
>CALDSI010000435.1 GCA_937911395.1 uncultured Labrenzia sp. | reverse complement strand
CGCCAGGCGTAAAAGAAGATCAGCCCGAGGAACACGAGGATGGAACCCTGCTGGGCAAACCAGAAGCCCAGATCGGTGCCGCCGACGGGAATGCCGCTCAGCAGCGGGCGCAGCAAAATGCCAAACCCGAAAGAGACCAGCGCCCAGATGACGAGGCTGATCTTGATGATGCGCATATTGGCGGACCAATATTCGTTGTTGGATGAGTTTTCGGACATACAGTCTCCTCCACTTGATCCTGTTAAGGTTCAAACGCCCCGGCGAACGCGGCGCCTCAATCACGTGTTTTGAATTGGAACCTTGAGCCTGGATGCTGGATGCTGGCGGTGGAGCGGCTGGGTAATGAACACAGCGTTTTCCGGAGATATCCGGGAAAGCTGTATCATGACTGTTTACAACCGATTTGCTCCATTTGGCACGCACTCAGCACTTGGCCGAGGAACCCCCTTCCCTAGACCTCAATCTGTGACCCCGTTCAAAACGAGGTTCATACTGCTTGTTGACCTATCGTGACGATCGTCACCGAACTTCACTGGAATGCGAGTTTAGTTTTCTATCGATGCGCAAAATATACTCAAGACTACTTACGTAGGCCCATACTTCAGTAGGGGCTTCGTAAGTCTATTAGACTAACGAATTACACTTTAGAAATAAGAACTTGACGCATGCGGAACGCTTCAGGAGAACAGCTTGAGCAAGTAAAATGTGACCTGTCTCAGTTGAGCAAAAGGGGCGCCTATGCAGTGGCGCCCCGGGTCTCATTTTCATGGATCTCAATCAATGCCGGACCGGATATCTTGGCCATATCGATCAGTGCGTTTTTGAGCTGCGAAACATCCGCCAATCGGATTGATGGCAAGCCATAGCCTTCCGCGATTTTCAGGAAATCCGGAGCGGATGGCGTCACACCCTCAGGTTCAATACCGCTGTCTTCCATGAAGGTGCGGATCTCACCATATCCGTCATTGTTCCAAACAAGAAAGATGACGTTCGCTGCGCAGTCTTTGGCCGATCCGATCTCAGCCAGCGAAAACTGAAATCCACCGTCGCCAACAATGCAAACCACCGGCACACCTTGTGCGCCGAGGCTCGCTCCCACCGCGGCAGGCGGACCATATCCAAGGGCTCCAAAGCCGGTTGCGGCATTGAACCAGCCCTTCGGCTGTCCAGCTTCAAAATAAAGATTGCCGGAATAGATGGCCTGTGTGGAATCACCGACGATGATGCAGCCCGGGAGCGTATCGCGGATGGTCTCAAGAACCGCGATCTCTGCCTTCATCTTTGGAGTGAGGGCGGCGAACGCCTTTTCACGGCAGAAACTTGCCCGCGCCGCGCCATCCGCGCTTCCTCTGTGATCTTGAAGAGCGGCCAGCAAATCTGCCACCAGCTGATCAATGGTGGAGAGGAGTGAAAGCGCAGCTGATGGTCCTCGGGCCAGCTGATCGGGATCGATGTCGACCCGTACCAGGTTTTCAAGTTCCGGGAAGCCGTTATCGGCATACATGTCGTAATCGGTCTGACCCATCTGCGTGCCAAGCGCGATCACCAGATCGGCGTCCGACACTAGCGCGCGAACAGCCTTCAAGCTCGGGCTTGCCGGAACCGACAGCGGATGGCCCGCAAACATGCCTCTTGCGTTCACCGTCGTGACTAACGGCGCATCCAGAGTTTCGGCAAGTTGTTGAATCTCTTGAGCTGCCGAGATCGATCCACCACCACACAGGATCACGGGCCGCTTCGCCGCCCGGCACTTGGCCGTGAGCTCGGCAACTTCGGTTGCACCTCCCCGTGGACCGTTGGCTATGACCGGCTTCCAGGTATCCATTGCGATCTTTTGCGGCATGACATCGGTCGGGATCTCGATGTGAACCGGACCTGGCCGGCGGGATTTCAGAACAGAGAAGGCCCGCTCCATCACAGATGGAAGATCGTTTGGGTCAAGCAGCGTGTGTGACATTACGGCCAGTGTTGCCATCATGGCCCGCTGATCGGGCAACTCATGCAACATACCGCGGCCATGGCCAAGACTGTTCCGCGCGTTCACACCGGAGATCACCAGCATGGGGATCGAATCCTGGTAGGCCTGCGCCATGGCGGTGATGGTGTTGGTCAGCCCCGGCCCGGTGATCACCAGAGCAACGCCGGGCTTGCCGGTCACACGCGCATACCCGTCGGCCATGAAGCCAGCCCCTTGCTCATGCCGAGGGGTTATGTGGCGGATGGGAGACGAGGCCAGTCCGCGATAGAGCTCAACTGTATGAACGCCTGGAATGCCAAAGACGGTGTCAACGCCGTTGATCTCGAGAAGGTCGATCAGGGCTTCGCCAACAGTTTTCTCAACTACGCCCATTTCTTCGATCCCGTATTCGCCACCAGCTCATCTGCGAACGCCGCGATCTTCGTGGCCGCATCCCGCAAAGTGTCATCTGCGACCGTCAATGAGAGGCGAATGAACCCGGCCGCCTGTTCTCCAAACGAGGCGCCTGGCATGACGGCAACGTGTTTTTCTTCCAGAAGGCGAGTTGCAAACGTTTCACCATCCAGCCCGGAGCCACTGACATCAACCAGCAGAAACATGCCCGCTTCCGGCATCATGGGACGCAAGGCACCATGGCCGCCAAGATGTTCCATCAAAATCTCGGCACGCCGCTTGTAGCTCTCCCGCATGCGTTCAGCGGTATCAAACTCACCGGAAACGGCCATCGCCGTCATATCCGCAATGAACGGTTGCCCGCCAAAGAGCATGGTTTCGGAAACAGCGAGCAACCGGTCACAGAATTCTTCCGGACCAACCGCCCATCCAGATCGGAAGCCGGGCGCTGCGTGGGACTTGGAAATCGACGAAACAGCAATCGTTCGTTCCTGCAGAGCCTCAATGTCGAAGGGTGAAGCAAAGGTGCGCTCAAAGATCAGCTTCTCATAGACCTCATCACAAACAATCCAGAGATCATGACGCTGGCAAATCTCGCCAATTGCCGCAATTTCATCTGCGGTCAGTGCCGCACCGGTCGGATTGTGGGGCGTATTGAGAAGCAGCACCCGGGCATTGGGTGTTACGGCGGCTTCAAGGTCTTCCGGCTTGAGGTGAAACCCGTTTTCCGGACGCAAGGGGACCGGCACCATAGCCGCACCGGTCGCAGCAATGACACCTTCATAGGTCGCGTAGTAGGGATCCGGCACGAGCACCGCATTCCCGCCCTCGACAAGACCCAGCATCACCGCAAAAAGCGCTGTCTGCGTTCCTGGAAAGCACAGGATGTTGCGCTCCGTAACGCTTGGCCGGCGCTGCCGGTATTTTTCTACCAAAGCGGCGACGATCTTCGGCTCCCCGCGCCCGTTTGAATACCGGATCCGGCCAGCCCGCATCGACCGTTCAGCTTCATCCAGGAGCGCTTTGTCCGGCATGATGTCCGGCTCGCCAATCGTCAGCTCGATCACCGGTGTGCCCGCATCCATCATCTCGCGGGCTTTAAGATGAACTGTCCATTTCCCGGATCCCAAATGGGTCAACCGGTCGGTGATCGACGCATAACGCATAGTCGGTCTCTCAGGTTTGTTGAGTGTCAGCAGCAAGAGAAATGCCGCCCAAAAGGACTTCCACAGACCGGACAGCAATGCCCGGCAAAGGTGTTTCGGAGAAGAGATCGCCCACCAGCGTGCCTTCAAGCCACAAGCCGTCGATCACGCCGTTGATCGCGATGGCAAGCTCTTGACATCGCTTGGTGTCCGCCGCTTGCCCGGCTTCAGTGAGCACATCAGCGACAAGCGCTTCTAGCACAGACCGGAACGCCAGATAGCTTTCCCGGTGGATCTCTGCAAAGTCCGGATCAACACGGACATGACTGATGAAGGCCGCCCAGAGTGACAGAGCCCGGCCGTCGGCGACCGGCGGCGTCAGGTTCGCAACGATGAAGTCGTGCAACCGGGCACAGGCGCTCGATTGCCCCTTGTCGGCAGCGTCGGCCACCTTCGATGTCATACCGGTCATGACTTCGCGATAGGCTGCCTGCAACATCTGATCTTTGCTGGAGAAATAGTGGCGGATGAGACCGGGCGTTACGCCTGCCCGCGTTGCCACTTCGCGCACGGTTGCCCCTTGCAGTCCAAGCTCGGAAATGCAGTCCAGTGTTGCGGTGATCAGATCTTGGCGGCGCTCGGCTTCCGGAGCCCTGTGAAACGACCGCCGGGTCATCTCACCACCCGTTCGATAATGGTCAAAACCGGGTCTTCATCTTGCAGGAGACAAGCGGCTGTAAACGTCGCACTCATTGCACCTCACGCCTCCCGTTTCTTATGCCGCCGCCCAATAATGAGAGCGTAAACGCGCCATTCCTGCGCTCCGATTCCGGCTTACTATACGACTGAATAATAAGCACACAAGCCCAAATTATACACTTGAATAATTTCTGAGCCGATGCAAAGCTTCACGGAATGACCGGGCAGTCAGCTGGCGCTCTCCCGGCAACAACAACAAGCCAGCGGGGACAAAAACACCAACAGCTCTGGCAGCTTAGCTGGGCAATGGCGGAAGAATGGAAGATGTGGCGCCAGCCATAGAGGTGCGAGACCTCTTTAAGCGTTTTGGACCTCTCGAGGTGCTAAAAGGGGTCTCGATGACGGCCAACAAAGGAGACGTCATCGCAATCATTGGCGGGTCGGGCTCCGGCAAATCCACTTTCCTTCGATGCATCAACATGCTCGAACTTCCAAGCGCCGGATCCGTGACAATACATGGCGAAGCCATTGCCCTGAAGGACGACGGGCACTACGGATTGCGCCCGGCGGACCGGAAACAAATCGAGCGCATCCGCAGTCAGCTGGCCATGGTCTTTCAAAGTTTCAATCTGTGGCAACACATGACAGTGCTGCAAAACGTGATCGAAGTGCCAGTCCATGTGCTCGGCATGAAACGGGATGAGGCGGTCGAAATCGCCGAAACGCTGCTGCGCCGGGTCGGGTTGCACGAGAAGCAGGACGTCTATCCGGCCTTCTTGTCGGGCGGCCAGCAGCAACGCGCAGCAATTGCCCGCGCCCTGGCTGTCCAGCCGCTGGCGCTTCTCTTTGACGAACCCACCTCCGCGCTCGATCCCGAACTGGTCGGGGAAGTGCTCAGTGTGATCGGAGACCTGGCGAAAGAAAACAGAACCATGGTCCTCGTGACACACGAGATGAAGTTCGCGCGCGACGTCGCAAGCCACGTGATCTTTTTGCACAATGGCATCATCGAGGAACAGGGACCGCCGGACCAGGTCTTCGGCAACCCAAAATCGGAGAGACTGAAACAGTTCATCAGTTCGGTCCACTAGGCCGGATGCTCACGGCCACACCCTGAGCCGGCACCCAGAGTGTCGAAGCCCTGCCGGGAGGAAAAGGCAGTCTTCGGCAAGATCAAAGACCATCCATCCCGCACCTCGTCGCGGGCTGGCCATCCCGAACACTCGGGCAAACACAGTGAAAACAGGGGAACAGCATGAAACACATGATCAAAGCAGCTTTTGTGGCAACCGCAGTCAGCGTTGCAGCAATCTCTGGCGCCCAGGCGCAAGACGTCAAGGTCGGGGTTGCTGCCGAGCCATACCCGCCGTTCACCTCCCCGGATGCCAGTGGCAACTGGGTCGGTTGGGAAATCGAATTCATGGAAGCGATCTGCGCGGAAGCAAAGCTCAATTGTGTCATCACCCCGGTTGCTTGGGACGGCATCATCCCGGCGCTTACCTCCGGCAAGATCGACATGATCGTCGGCTCCATGTCGATCACCGAAGAGCGTCTGAAAACCATCGACTTCTCTGACAAGTATTACAACACACCGACCAGCATCATTGGCGCCAAAGGGGACGACTTCGAAGCAACACCGGAAGGTCTTTCTGGCAAGATCCTCGGCGTTCAGGTCTCCACGATCCACGCGGCTTACGCGGACAAGTATTTCGCTCCGACCGCTGACGACATCAAGCAGTACCAAACACAGGACGAAGCCAATCAGGATCTGGCAGCCGGCCGGGTCGACGCGGTCCAGGCAGATGCCATCGCTCTTGACGCATTCTTGAAGTCTGACGCAGGCGCATGCTGCGAATACAAGGGCAATGTCGCTGATGATCCGGCCATTCTCGGCGCTGGTGTAGGCGTTGGTCTGCGCAAGGGCGAAGATGAGCTGAAAGAAAAGATCAACGCTGCAATTGCCGCGATCCGCGCCAACGGCACATACGAAGAGTTCTCCAAAGAGTACTTCGACTTCGACATTTACGGCGGTTAACGGCCAGCCTTCCGCCCTTCCGCCGGCGCGCACTTGCGCCGGTGGCCCTCTCGTTTTGAAAAGGTTGCCTGCCGCCTATGGCCGTTGATGCCGGATTTCTCAATCTGAACCTTCTCGCTCTTTCGCCGCCCGGCTGGGGCGGCGTGCTTCTGGAAGGCTTTGCCGCGTCTTTGCAACTCGCCGTCGGCGGGTTCACGCTCGGTCTCATGATCGGGATTGCCGGGGCCTTCGGCAAACTCTATGGCGGCCCGATCCTCCGGGATCTTCTCGAAGTTTACACCACAGTGATCCGGGCGGTGCCGGAACTGGTTCTCATCCTGCTGCTTTATTATGCCGGTACAGATGCAGTGAACGCGCTTCTGGGTCTCGTCGGCCTGCCACGTGTCGACATCAGCGGTCTTGCCGCCGGGATTTTCGTGATCGGTGTTGTTCAAGGCGCCTACCAAACGGAAGTCTTGCGCGGCGCCATCAAGGCCGTGCCACCGGGGCAAATCGAGGCTGCACGCGCTTATGGCATGTCCCCGCTGAAAACGCTGCGTCGCATCACCCTGCCCGCCATGCTGCCCTATGCCATTCCGGGCCTTTCCAATCTCTGGCTGATCGCCACCAAGGACACCGCCTTGCTGGCCGTCGTTGGCTTTAGCGAATTGACGCTGGTCACCCGCCAGGCTGCAGGCAGCACCAAGGCCTACATGCTGTTTTTCTGCGCAGCCGGCCTGATGTACCTGACACTGACGCTGGTTTCAAACCGCGTCATCGCCATCATCGAAAAACGTGCCCGCCGCGGCATAGCGGGGCCGGTGTGAGATGAGCGAAACCAAAGTTACCATGCCCGCTTATGTGCCGCCGCCCCCACGCCGTTTGTTGGAGCCGCACCGGATCTTCCTGATCGCCGTCTTTGGAGTGATCGTCTTTTGCGCCATTTACTTCATGCGCTGGGACTGGCTGCCAAAGTATCAGACACGGCTGCTCTACGGCATTGGCGAGACACTGTTCCTCCTGTTCTCGACCGCTGCGGTCGGCTTTCTGCTGGCCTTGCCGATCGGTCTTGTCCAGGTTACGGGCCCCTGGCCGCTTGCAGCGCTTGCCCGCGGGTTCTGCACTTTGATCCGCGGCACGCCATTGCTCCTTCAACTCTGGTTGCTCTACTACGGCCTTGGGTCCGTCTTTGCCCAATACCCGGAAATCCGCCAGTCCATGTTCTGGCCGTATTTGCGCGACGCCTGGCCCTATGGCTTCACGGCCTTGATGCTGTCGTTTGCGGCCTACGAAGGCGAAGTCATGCGCGGGGCCTTTGCCGGCGTGCCGCGCGGCGAGCTGGAAGCCGCACGCGCCTTCGGCATGAACCGCTTTACGATGTTCCGCCGGATCTGGCTGCCACGTGCCTTCTATCGCGCCTTGCCGACCTTGAGCGGCGAAACCGTGCTGCAGCTAAAGTCAACGCCTCTGGTCGCAACGATCACCGTCGTTGACGCTTATGCGGTCATCACACGGGTGCGCCAGGACACCTTCCTCGTCTACGAGCCTTTGTTGCTGCTGGCGCTCATTTATATGTGCCTGACCGGAATTCTGGTATTGCTGTTCCGCTATCTTGAAAGCCGCATTCCAAGCCGGGGCGCCTAAGCATCTGGCCACTTTTTGAAAGCACTTTTGAAAATGACCAAACAGACCACAAATTTTGATGCGGATCTGATCGCAACACGGCGTCATCTGCATTCCATCCCCGAAATTGGCCTGTCGGAATTCAAGACCTCGGACTATGTCGCCGGCGAACTCGCCGCGATGGGCTATGAGGTGACACGGGGTCTGGGCAAGACCGGTGTCGTCGCAACCCTTCGAAATGGCTCCTCAAGCCGCAGCATTGGACTTCGGGCCGACTTTGACGCCCTGCCGATCAAGGAAGAGACCGGCGCGGACTATGCCAGCACCCACCCGGGTGTGATGCACGCGTGCGGCCACGATGGCCACACCGCAATGCTGCTTGGCGCGGCCAAGCGGCTGGCCGAGCGCAAACAGTTCGACGGCACGGTGCATCTCATTTTCCAGCCAGCCGAGGAGAATTTTGGCGGCGCGAAGCTGATGATCGAGGATGGCCTGTTTGAGCGGTTTCCCTGCGATGCCGTATTTGGCCTCCACAATGACCCCGATCTGCCGTTTGGGGAGTTCCATTTCATCGACGGCCCAATGATGGCGGCAGCCGATGAATGCAAGATCACGGTGATCGGCACAGGCGGCCATGGCGCGGAACCGCAATCAACTCCGGATCCGATTGTCTGCGGCGCGTCGATCATCATGGCCCTGCAAAGCATAGTGGCGCGCAACATCCATCCCATGCGGCAGGCCGTGATCACAGTTGGTGCCTTCAACAGCGGCATTGCCAGCAATGTGATCCCGGAGCGGGCCGAGATGAGCCTGACCGTCCGCGCTTTTGATCCGGATATCCGGGATGAGCTGGAGACCCGCATTCGACAGGTCGCGGAAGGCCAGGCAGCAAGCTACGGCCTGCAAGTCGCAGTTGACTATGAGCGCGGTTATCCGCCCATGGTGAACCCGCGGCAAGAGACAGATTATGTGCGGTCGATTGCCCGGCGCTTTGCCGGCGGCGACAAGGTGAAAACCATGCCGGACCCCATCATGGGCAGCGAAGATTTCGCTTATTTCCTTGAAGAAAAGCCTGGATGTTTCTTTCTGCTGGGGACGGCCAAAACGGACAACGACCCGCCGCTCCATCACCCGAAATACGACTTCAACGACGACGCCCTCCCCCTCGGCGCAGCGTTCTGGGTGGATCTGGCAGAGGATTTCTTGTCGGGACTAGACACGGCTGAGTGACCAGATTTCGATTGGCTCTCGCCGGCCCCGAATGTCATGTATTCCGTCTTCCAAAAGGCCAGGCGCAACAGTATTGGGGTCGGCGCCTCCTCGCTTGACCGCTTCTATCAACTCGTTGCTAACGGCAACCTGGGCCCCAATGTCCCGGGTCAGCTTTTCCAAGCGGCTGGCGACATTCACCGTGTCTCCGAGAACGGTGTACTCAAGCTTGTGTTCATCACCAATGTTGCCGACAACTGCTGTGCCGTAGTGGACACCAATCCCAACACCAATTGGCGGCGCCCCCTCTCGTTCCCTTTCAGCGTTCCATTCGCCGATCACTTCAGCCATTCGCGCAGCACATCTGAGTGCCCTTTCAGCATCGTTCGGGCGGGTACGTGGAGTTCCAAAGTGAACCATCACCGCATCGCCGATAAACTTGTCGATTGTGCCGTCCTGTTCGAAGGCAACCTTCGCCAAACGCCCATGAAAGGCGCGCAACAAAGCTATCAATTCATGTGGCGGCAGCTTTTCTGAGATCGACGTAAAGTCGACCATATCCGCAAAAAGCACGGCAACCGGTCGGTTGCCCGGCTCGTCCGGTTCCCAGCGGCCCTCGGAGAATTCACGAACGATGTTGGGAGAAAAGTAACGTGACAACATCGCACGCTGAGCTTCAGCTGCGACCTGCCGGCGAACGAGGGCACGCGAGCGGACCACCACGATCGTCAGTATCACGGAAAGCAGCACAAGAAACACAACTTGATAGGATAAGCGCGCAAGGCCAACCGCATTGGGATCAAGGATCTTGGCCAACGCTATCTCAGGTCCCATACCTTCGTCCAGAACATCACCGGACGTAAACGGAATGGCGTTTGGCTGTGTTGCGACCCACAGATATCCGAGAGACCAAAACGCGGCGGCAGCAAGTCCTGTCCAAATGACGAGCGTTGGCTTGTAGCTCAAAGCCATACTGACAACGAACACGCCAAGATAGAGAAAGGCAGGTGTTCTCAAGTTCATTTGCTGCGTCCAGCCTTCAAAATCAAAAGGCGTTGGCACAATCAGAACAAAACTCAGTGCTGCCGCATCAAGAACAATGAAAGCCAGAACGGGTGCGGTATTGGCACCGGTGCGATGCCGAAGGGTGTATGGAACGATCCCCAGGGCAGCGAAGGCAAGAATAGCGCTGAGATAAAGAGATGATCGCTCGAAAGGGAGCGTAAGCGACACCCAAATGGCCAGAAGAACCAGAACCAGGTTCCGTCCCCAAAAGACATAAGACAGGCCGGACGCCTCTTCCCGTGCGATGGCGTCAGCAACGGATTTCGAAACCTGCGGCTTGGCAGCTGGTTGGAAAAAACGCATCAATCCATCCCTTTGGCTGCCCCCGCTGCTCTGGTAAAGGAAAGTGGGCAAGACACAGCCGTTTGCTGCTGTGTCCTGCATGACTCGGATATTTGACGGCTCTTCAGATCAAGAGCTGGTGACCTCATACTTGCCATCAACGCTCATGTAAAAAATGCACGCCTCCGATCCAGCACATGTCACCATATGCGCGGTCGCCGATTGCGAACCGAAAAAGCTCCCTGGATCGAGCGGCGTGGCATCTTCTGCCGCAGTTGTTTGATGGGTAACAGCGCCCTGTATGACAACAGCCCTCAACCAGCTATCTCCGCCGGCAATCGCTCCCTTGAAACCTAATGGCAGTCTGAGAAAAGTCCCATTTTTCTCACCCTCACTTGGGTTCCCCCAGAGAAAGGCCATTTGCGGTCCGTTTTCTCCTGCCAACGCCCCAGGCGCATCGACCCACGACACTTCCCCGGCATCGATCCACACGATATTGTCGGCCTCCACGTTCACCGGGAACTCTCCATTGGCAAACGCTCTGTCCTTGGGTTGAACCAAATACGGACCTTCCTGGATTTCCAGAAAAGCGCTGGACAGCCCCGCATCCTCGCGCGCTGCCGTGA
The DNA here is from genome assembly GCA_937911395.1 of uncultured Labrenzia sp. Taxonomy (GTDB): domain Bacteria; phylum Pseudomonadota; class Alphaproteobacteria; order Rhizobiales; family Stappiaceae; genus Roseibium. The sequence continues at coordinate 9,120 of CALDSI010000435.1, read as the reverse complement.
TATGAGACGCGCCAGCGGGTTGCGTCCAGAACGAACCTGGCCCCATCCACATGAGTTCTGCGGACGGATCATCATTGTGTACTGCACCGCTGATCACAACAGCCCGGTATGTGATGTTGTGGATGTGCGGCGGCGAACTGAAGCCGGGTTTGAACCGGATGATGGTGCCGGTTGGCACGTCCTCGCGAATGTCACCCCACAAAACACCTGCTTGCGGACTGGCGTCTCCACGCGCCGGGTTGAGGGGCTGGAACTCAACAGCCGAACTTGGAACCACCTGCACCCCTCCAGCAGACTTTTGATCCTGAGCAGAAACTGAAGTGGCGGTTAGTATAGCAGCGAAGACAGTGGCAATTGCCTGGGAGGAGTAACGCATCTTTTGAACCCTGAGATTTGAAACGGCGCCGGCCGCATTTCCTCGTCTGCCTCTTTAGCTAAGCTCCACTTTCAATTAATAATCAGCTGGAAATCAAAATTACTATTTGGATAAAGAGAATAATGCCCATCGACCTCAAGTCGCTAGAATTGTTCGTTCGGGTCGCCGCGCTTGGTGCAATCGGGAAGGCGGGTGCAGAATTCGGTCTGTCTGCAACGGCTGCTACGCAGCGTTTGCAGGCTCTTGAGACAACAGTTGGAACGCAGCTTCTTCACCGAACCACCCGCGCGGTTTCTCTTTCTACGGACGGTGAGATATTTCTAGCACACGCAAAGCGTATTCTCGGCAACGTTGAGGAAGCCCTCGCCGACATCCAGCCGGATGCGCAGGACATCAAGGGAGACCTTCGAGTTGCGTGTTCTGCATCCTTCGGACGCTTGCACATTGCGCCTCATGTGACAGAATTTCTTGAACACCATCCCGGCGTTACTCTCCAACTTGCGATGAGTGACTCGGTGGTAGATATCGTCGAACAAGGGTTCGACATGGCAATACGTATCGGCGAACTGGCTCCGTCAACACTGAAGGCACGCAAGCTGGCCGAGAGCCCCAGGCTCCTTGTTGCTTCGCCAAAGTATCTTCAACGTCACGGCGTTCCGACGACCCTTGCAGACCTGAAGCACCACAACTGCCTGGCGCGGGAAGACATGAGAACTTGGTCGCTCGCGAGCACCGACGGCGAGCTCCATGATGTGAAGATCAACGGCAACTTTTCGAGTACCAGCGCCGAAGCCATCACCGAGGCCGCCTGTTCAGGTCTCGGAGTAGCTAGAAAATGCGCTTGGGAAATCGCTGGCCAACTCACCGACGGGTCATTGATACCGGTTTTGGAAAACCACACTGTCTCTCCGTACTGGAAAGTGTTTGCCGTTCGCCCACCTTCCCGCCTGCCTTCTGCGCGGGTTCGGGCATTTACGGATTTCTTGGAAGCGAAATTCAAGACGGTTCCAGCGCTTTGCGATCAGGCCTGACAGGCTGAATGCCTTTTCGGAAGAACACTTCGAGAGAAATGCGCTAGAGAGAAAATGGTGGGCCCGGAGGGACTCGAACCCCCAACCAATCCGTTATGAGCGGACGGCTCTAACCAGTTGAGCTACAGGCCCACGAGGGCAGCCAAAGATGATTTGGCGCACGCCCTGATTTGCTACCTACACGAAAGGCCCCGGCCTCTCAAGCGGTTTCCAGCCTCCTCAACAACGCAGTGTTTGCTTGCCCCAAAGCGCCGCCTCCTTGCACTTGATCCCGCACACTTATCAGGCAGAAAACTTCATACCGAGTGCGCAGCACGGCGGTTCAACAGCCGCCCTTCAAACAGTAAAGGCCGCCCCGGCAGAAAACCGGCGCGGCCTTTCCTTATTTGACCTCAGGGAGTTACTCGCCAGCAGCGGGTGCCGCGCCGTCCTGTTTCTTGTTCAGCATGTCCCAATTCTTGTAAAAAACCCGGTTGATGCCCGACAAAAGCACATTGAAGATCTTCACGCAGACATTTTGAAGACCGGTGAACGCGCTCGGGCGCAGGACATCCACAAATACGCAGGCGCGCAGGCCGTCTTCGCCATTGACCGAGCGGTGCTGGATCGTGTCGTCAAAGATGAACAGCGGATCGTCGTGCCAGAAATGCTTCTCGCCGTTCACCTCGATGAACACCTCATCGCTCTGGCGGGTGGTCATGTTGTAGAGGAGACGGATGGTCAGGCGGAGCGGCCCGAAATGGAGAGACGTCTTCTCCTGACCGTTGAACAATGACACACCGATCGTCTTGATGTATTTGAAGTCGCGGTTGAACTCCGGGATCGACTGATCGCCCTGTTCGTCATACCAGCGATAAAAAACCATGCCCCGGCGCTTGTCGCCCATGCGGGCCTTCAGGTCGGTGAGGATCTCATCCTGCCGGTCCTTGAAGACTTGAAGCATGTCTTCGATTTCAGCGCGCTCCTCATCAGGAAACTCGCTCAGTTGCATGCGGTAGTGATGGCGCTTGGAGATCAGATCAAACAGCAGGTTAACCGGTGACAACACCCAGGTCAGGAGGCCGTTGCCGGAGAAATACTTGGCGATCAGCGCACTGTCGAACCGCTTGTGGCGGGCAAAGTCGATCAAGCCGCACACAATGAAGATGCCCGCAATCCACGGCACGAGCCAAAACAAAATGGCAAGTGGAATGATCACACGCAGCAAGCGGCGAACAGCTTTGGAATTCATCGACGACCTCTTGATATTGTGCCTCCGGAGAGGGGAAGCAAAAAGCGCCGCACAATGTCACGTCCTGACTGCGCGCGCAAGAACGGGAAACTGCTCATTTCCGCGGTTGGATCCTCTCCCGAAGGCATCCATATTCGCCCATCAGAACCGGACTTTCAATGGCCCTCCGAGCGGGGTACGGTCGGGCGAAAGAATCTGCAATGCCAATCAGTTTGGCGGGACCTTCGCATGCGCTCACCCCTGTTGACCCTGACCCTCACCGTCTTCCTGATTTCCATGGTTGGCTGGCTTTTGGTGGTCGGGCGGTCCCTGCTTTTGCCGTTCATCATCGCGATCATCGTCTGGTACATGATCAACGCGCTGTCGAACGTTTACCGGCGGATCGGCTACCGGAATTTTCATCTTCCCGGGTTTGTGGCGTTTCCGCTCGCCCTTCTGACAATCTTTAGCGTCAGCACATTTGTTCTGGACATTGTCACCGTCAACCTCACCCAGCTTGCCCTGGATGCGCCGACCTATCAACGCCGGCTGGAAGAGCTGTTCACACAGGCAGCGGACCTGTTCCACCTCAACGATCCGGTGGAATTGCGGGACCTTTTCCCAGATTCCGTGGTGCCCAGAATGGTGACGGCCGGGGCAAGTGTTGTGACCACGATTGCGGGATCCGCCAGCCTTGTCTTCATCTATGTTCTGTTCCTGCTGCTTGAGCAGTCCACCTTTGACCGGAAGTTCGAGAAGCTGTTTGCGACACCGGAGCGGGCGAAAGCGGCCTTTGCGATCCGCGCGGAAATCAACTCCTCCCTGATGCACTACTTCACCATCAAGACCGCTGTGTCTGTCGCAACCGGCGTCCTTACAAGCCTGGTTCTTATTGCAATCGGCCTGCCCTATGCGGCCCTTTTCGGCTTCATTGCCTTTGTCTTAAATTACATCCCGACCATCGGGTCTTTGATCGGCGTGATTTTCCCGAGCCTTCTGGCGATCGTCTATTACGACACACTCGGCCCGTTCTTCATCATCGCCACCGGCCTGGGTCTGATCCAGTTTTCAGTCGGCAATCTCATCGAACCTCGGCTCATGGGGGCAAACCTGAACCTCTCCGGCCTGGTGATCATGCTGTCGCTGGCGCTTTGGGGCGCGATCTGGGGCGTCGTCGGGATGGTGCTGTGTGTGCCGTTGACGGTGATGATCGTGATCGTGTGTTCCAAAATCGAGGCAGCAAGGCCTGTAGCGGTGCTGCTTTCCGAAAACGGCGAGATCGGCGATCTGCCCGCCGCCACTCAGCCGGGCAGCTGATCCCTTGTTCAAAGCGCATGGACCAGATGAATGCCAGCTGAACCAAGCGGCCTTACCCCTGCCCCATTGGCGGTTCACCTCTGCAACAGTTTTTGAATATCGTTCAAAGGAATAAGACCCATGCAGCAGTTCATTTCCTCCAGCATTGGCAAGCTGCCAAAGGTTTCCAGAAATGCCGTCATCGCCGCGGCATTCACAATTGCATCACTCGCCGCCGCTCCATCTTATGCTGACGAGACCGCTGCCCTTACCGGGACAATCACAATGGACGGCCGCGGAACAGTTTCCGTTGCGCCGGACATGGCGGTGATTACCGCGCGGGTGGTCACGATCTCCAAGACGGCAGCCGACGCTCTGTCCGGAAACACGGCGGATCTCGCCAAGGTGATCGAGAAGATCAAAGCCGCCGGAATTGAGGCCAAGGATATACAGACAAGCGGCTTTGCGATCTATCCGCGATATGAGCGCATCACGGACAACTCCAACCGCCAACCAGACATCACCGGTTATGAGGTGCGTAACGGGGTGGAAATCAATGTCCGCGACCTGACCAAGCTTGGCGACCTTCTGACGGGTGTCGTCGACAGCGGCGCGAACTCGGTCGACGGCATCCGCTTTCAGGTGAGCGACCCGGACGAGAAACTCGACGAGGCTCGCAAGCGTGCGGTCCAGGAAGCAAAACACAAAGCAGGCATTTTTGCAGAAGCAGCCGGTGTTGAGCTCGGCGGCATTGTCTCGATTTCAGAAACCGGTATTCAGATGCCCCGGCCGGTCATGATGCGCGCAGAAGGCATGATGATGGCCAAGGCCGATGCCGTGCCGATCGAGGCAGGGGAAGAAACCATTTCCGCCTCCGTCACCATTCAATGGCAGATTGCGCCGCAATGATCCTGTCCAGAAAACTGAGGATGGTTCAGCAGGGTGTACCGGGCACAATCGGCGTCAGCTCGGGCCGGACGCCTTTTTTGAAGCGGCTGCTGAATCACTTGCGGCAAATCCTGCGTCAGAATCGTGAATGAGTGGGATGCCGAGCCTTGCGCTCCAATCCTGCGCTGTCTTCTGCAGCACGCCGTTCGACGCCATGAGCTCATAGGCTTGGCGCCATTTGGAGATCAATTCAGGGTCCGTACCATTTGAGATCATCAGGTAGGAGGGTGCTCTGCGGATCGTATTAACAGGTGTAACAGAACTGGCGGAAACGCCAATTCCGTCCAGGACCACGGATGCTTGAAGTTTGGACGTGATCCAAAGATCAACCCGCTTCGCCAACAGCATCCGGGCTCCAGTCTGATGATCGGCCGTTTCGACGGTGGTCAACCCGGCTTCAGCCATCAGATTGAGCTGCCAGGAATCCCGCACTCCGGCAACGACCAGGTTCTGCTGCTTGGCATCGGCAAGACCCTGAACGTCAAGATCACGGCCAGGCGCCGCCATCAGGACATGGGTCCACATGATGGCAGGACCGATAAACGAGAACCCCATATCGATGCGTTCCTGTGTCATCCCGCCCGTGAACAGCATGATATTCGGATTGGCCTTGGCCAACCGGTACCCCCGCGCCCAAGGAAGCACCTCAATCGGAGTATTCACACCCAGATGTTCTTTCAGTGCCTCAACAATGGAAACACCGAGCCCGACCGGTTCGCCATTGGCACCGAGCGACGCCGCTGGAGGCCAGGGGGACGTGATAAGCCGGAGTTCCTGCGCCTTCCCCAGAGAGCTCCCCCCCGATAGGAGCAACAGCGCGGCAAATAGGCTACTACGCACTCAACCACTCCTTACGGCTCGCCAAACGGCAGAAAGAGCCGATCAGCACCAAGCCCGATCCTCACCGTCGCATCGATTTCTGAATCAAATGCCAACACAGCGCGGCAAAAAGCCAAGTACGACATCGCATCCCTGCGCAAATGACTGCGAAAACCGGCGGCGGAGTTGCGAGGCCCGCCGGGCGCAAACAAAAGCTACTTGTGTTTCGCCGTGATCGTATCGAACTCTCCGGAGTCTTTTAGCGCCTGCATTTGCTCGCTGAAAGCCGTTACGAACTCTTCCGGCACGCTCTTCTTGCTGAACATGATGTAGGATGCATCCGAAGAGATAATGACATTTGACGCGACGACTTTGTCACCAAACCCCAACCGCTTGATATCCTCCGACACCACGAACACTTCCCCGAGGGTCGCATCGATGCGTCCAGCTGCAAGCTTCTTCAGGTTGGATTCCTGGCTGTCGGTCTCGTCGATCTGACTGGCAATTTTGTCCTTCAGGTTATTGAAATCGCCACCATACGCGTACTCGCGGATTGTCCCGAGCTTACCACCCTTCTCGAAGAAATCGGCAAGGGAGCTGTACTCCCCGTCTTTGCCGGCCGGAACGAACAGGACTTCCTGTGCATCAACATAGGGACTGCTGAAATGTGCGAAGGCCTCCCGTTCGGCCGTTTTTGAGACCGGAGAAGCAATATCGACATTGCCGTCTTCCAACCCTTTCAGATGGCGAGCCCAAGGGAGAGCCTGGTTTCCAGTCCGCACCCGAGCTTATTCAGAACAACGGCGATGACCTCGAAGTCCATCCCGCTGACATCGTTGCCCTCAACCTTCTGATACGGCCGGTAATCACTGGCGCCGGCGATCAAGGTCCCGCCACGCGGGCACTCAACCGCGACCGCATGCGCCCCCAATCCGAACACAATAACACCGGCTCCGACAATCGACTTCCAACTGATCATCTTCTAAGTCCTCCAACGCGTCATCGAGGCGGAAATTCCGTATTGGATCGGCCGCAACATGGAAGTGGTGAGGATAGAGACAAACAATGATCACAGTATTAAATGAATAGAACACCAATAAATGTAAATGTTACATTGAAAAATATCGCAATAAGGGGAGACTATATTAAATCTCTCTAATTGTCACTTGTATTAAGGGCGCCAAAAACACCTACTTTCTCGTTCACTCCTTTCAATTCTGCGGAACCCAGTTTTTCCATCTCCACATTGAGGCGGTCTGCTACATCTTCCGAGAACAAGACCTGCCGATCCCACTGACGGCACAGTCCTTCCAGACGGGACGCCAGATTTACGGCGGAACCGAGTACCGTAAAGTCTATTCGGCGTGATGATCCGATATTGCCGTAAAGAACTTCCCCAAAATGAAGACCGATGCCGAAGGTGAGATCAAGTGGCGGCGCTGCCTCCTGGGCGTATTGAAGCGCGGTTTGGGCTGCTTTCAGAGCGTTCGCACACACGGCACGATCGTCGGCTTGACCATCCTCAGTTGGGAAGATCGCAAGCACACCATCTCCGATGAACTTCAGGATTTCACCGCCCTTGCCTTCCACCGCCTCGGCGATGATTTCAAAGTACCGGTTGGCGCGGCCCAACGCCTCTTCCGCGGACAGACGCATGTTCAAACCGGTCCAGTCGCGGATGTCGCTGACCATAATGGCGGCATGAATGCGCTCGATATCGCCCCGCCGTATCCGGCCATCGAGCACCATTTGACCGGTACGCCGCCCGAGATACGCTTCCGCAATGGCTGCCGAAGTATCTCGGAACCGGTAGACCTCGACAATCGGGGCCAAAGCGGCCCCAATCCGTGTAAAAGCCACAACATCGGCGTCCGACAGACCGCCGCTGGTATCGGTGGTAACGACAAAAATCGCGCCCCCATCGTCAGAAAAGCGCAGCGGCAGTGCTAGGTAATCCGTCGCACCGCGGGCTTTCAGCTCATGCAAGACGTTATGGTCCTGATCTCCGAGTTCATTGCTCAAACGCCGCCGGTACGGTGTTCGCGTCTGTGAAACTATCTGCATGGGGCTGCCGATATAGGCGGGTCGTTGCTCAAGGCCGTGCGCAGACTCGACCCTCCGTGAGCCGCCGGGTTCACGTTCCCAAGCCGAACCGACAGCGGTCGTGAGTGGATGCAACGTTCGCATCACCAGTCTCAGGCGCCAAACCGGTGCGCCGACTTCCAGGAGCTGGTCTCCCAAGCTTTGAAGCAAGTTGTGCAGGTCCTTTTCGAAACGCCCCTGCTCCAGCAGCCAGTCCCGAATCTCGCGCGGATCCCATTTCAATATCCCAGCTGCGTTCGCCGTATCGCCCACAAGAGCCCCCCGGTCGTATAGCCTGCGCGGCTTAGGAATGAGACTGCATCATAACCAGAATCTCCCAAGGTCAATCACTGACATATGTCTATGGCTGCTCTTGGCAATTGCTGGAGCGGCCAAACGTCAGAACCGCCGATGCCAAACCTGCATGGGTTTGTCGGTTTCATCACTTTCACCGACGTCTTGCCATGGGAAGGCTACCATCACACCCTCCAGCTTTGCATAACCGCGCTTTGTCCAGAACGAGTCCAGCGCCCGGTAGTCCGCCGGTCTCATCGGATGATCATCCGGACGCACGACTGCACAAAAGACAGCCTCATCAAAACCCAGCTCCTTTGCGTGGGCTTCGCGTTCGTCAAAGAAGAGATGACCAATCCCTCGACCTCGGAACGCTGGGTCCAGGACCGATTCAGCCATGTAAAACAACTTGGCCGGATCAAACCCCTTTGCCCGCAAAGGGGACTGGAAAGCCTCATATTCCCCACCGAGCGGCTCCCCCGTCGCCGCCCCGACCAAGCGGTCACCATCATAGGCGCCAACAATCACTGCGCCTTCCGTCTCCGCATATCGACCCAAATACTTTTCTTCGTAGTCCAGCGAGCCCTCATAAAGATATGGCCAGGCCCGAAAAACCGATATGCGCAACTGAGCCAACGCACCCAAAGTTTTTTTCAGTTCTTCGCCAGTTAATCGCCGGATCTCAATCGCCATTGCTAACGCCCTCAAATCGCGGAATGTTTTTTTACCGATCCGCTCTATCGTAGCGCATCACATAGCAGAGCTGCACAAACCGGAGCAATTTTTTGCGATCACCCCATTGAGATTCAAAGACAATATCTGTAAGGAGGGCGCTCCGGAAATAAGGGCCAAGGCCCTCCACCGGGGACATCTGCTGGTTTGGGAGAGCGATTATGAAAAGCAACGCCCTCTTCGAACTGGGGATGGACTTGGAGGCTCGCGTAGCAGAAGACGCAATCAGCGTTGCCGAGCCAAGAAGCACCACCCAGAAGGAAGAAAACGTTTCGACCGCGGCCTCTGTGTATTCAGACGACCGCCTGGATCACTTCATTGAAAAAGAAGGG
>CALDSI010000434.1 GCA_937911395.1 uncultured Labrenzia sp. | reverse complement strand
CTTCAACTGCACCTTTGACGTTCGCTACATGTGGATGCATCAAAAGCGCCTGCAAGGCTCACACTTTGCGCACCTGAAACAAGCATCGGCCGCCAACAAGCTCATGATCGAGCGCCGGATCGACCCGTATATGTCTGAAGTGGTCCCGTGGGATCAGATCCCGCAAGCGCACACCAAAATGTGGAAGAACGAACACGCACCCGGAAACATGTCTGTCCTTGTTTGTGCGCCAACGACGGGTCTTCGGACCCTGGAAGACGTGATTGAAGCAGGAAAACGCTAGATCAACCATTCTCCCCGAAGGCTTAGAGCCTGATGCAGCCTGCCAGCCCGACATTCGGGCTGGCTTTTTTGTTGGCCGGCACTGTCAAACTTTCGCCATCTGTGGGCAGCCCTCTCTGCATTGATCACATGGCTTGTGGACCCAGTCCCAATTCTGCTGCTATTCGCCGACACAGTTCCTGCATCGAATCACGATGCACTCCAGATACAGGCGCTTTTTGAACATGCGTGCGACAGCCCGGCGATCCCTCTCCAGACTCATGTTGATTCCTATCGGGCTTGCGGCCTTGGGGCTGTCCGCCTGCATGGGCGATCGCCTGCAAACACCGCCGTTTTATCAGGATTTGGCAAAAACGGATGGACAGGTTGATCCGGCAACAGCCGCCCAGATGATCTCGCAATACCGTATCAACAATGGCTTGCCGGCCGTCACGCCTGACCCGCGACTGACTTCCATCGCACAGACCCAAGCCAACGCCATGGCATCCGCCGGAACAGTTCAGGCGTCACTTGCGTCCAATCTGAAACTGGAAACCCGCATGGCCGCAATCGGCGAGCCGAAAACTGCCGCGTCTGAAAATGTGAGTGCCGGATACCGCACCTTTGCCGAAGCCTTTTCCGGATGGCGGGAGTCTCCGAAACACAACGAGGTGCTGTTGGCAAACTCCGCCACCCGCCTTGGCATCGCTACAGCCTATTCTGCCAATGCCAAGCATAAGGTCTTTTGGTCGCTCGTCCTGGCAGCTCCGGCGCCAACTCAATAAGCCTGATCAGGAACGCCTGGGACCACGAGGTGGTTGCAACGGCTGGTGCGGCCGGGGTGGTCTGACCTGGGCCCGCGGCGGGCGATCGGGTAGTATTGGGGCGACAGCACGCGGCGGTCTCGGCTGATAATACGGACCACGCGGGCCGCGGGGCGGCGGCGCATAAACGCGCGGGCGCACTGGCCGATTGTAGATGGTCACGTTCCGGTTGATTATCGGCACGCCAATATAAACGCCCGCGCTTGGGATAGGCTGTCGGTAATAGTTGCCACGGGTTCCGTAAACCAAATAACTGCCCGAAACCCATCCGGACACGTTTCCGTAGCTTGCATCACACCAGCCATATCCGGCGGTGCATCCTGAAATCTGGACTGCCGCGCCTTGCGGCAGAGTTGTTATGACAGGATAGCTGGTTCCGGGCCCAGCCCGCATATTCAGCCCACTTGTGGTGTAGGCGACTGATGCATTTGCCTGGGACATTGCAGGCTGTGCAAAGAACCCTGCGGCCATCATCACCAATGCTGCTTGCTTCAACATGATATTCTCTCCAAAAACTGCCTATGACACAGTAGTGATGTGGAGATATAAGATGGCCCAATTGCAACAGAACCATTCATCTACGGTTCATGTCGCAAATCCAGCGCGGTTTTCTGAATAGAATAAAAGTATTTAATGAGATTATTAAATATAATACAGACAGTAATGAAACGATATATTCCGATATACTTTTGAAACTGCTCAAAAGAACGGCTTGGTGCGGGAGGATAGCAGCCGCCGCGCAGCCAAAGCGCCCGGCAAAGTGCGGGCGCTCCTTCCGTTGCCAGATCGATCTTTGGTTCAGTACCGGCGGTAGCCGGGCAGGGGCTGAACCCTTACCGGACCACGCCCATAGACCGGGTAATTTCGCTGATAACGCGGCACACCCACATAAATCCCGGACCTCGGGATCGGTTGGCCGTAATACCGGCCCTGAACGCCATAGCTGAGATATTTCCCCGAAACCCAGCCTTTGACCGTAGTGAAGGCCGCATCGCACCACTGAAAATCGGCCGTACAGCCGAACACCGTGACCCCGGCGCCTTGAGGCAAGGTGGTCAGCACCGGATAGTTGGTTCCCGGCCCAGCGCGCATGTTCAAATTGGCCGTGGTGTAGGCGATTGCCGGGCCGCCGGACTGGGCGAGAGCCGGTGTTATCGTCAAGACCGCAGCGGCCAGAGCCATCGCAAAGCGGTTCAACATCCTCAAAACTCCTATGTATCTGCCCAGACATCGACCATGTGAGCCGATAACGTGGCGAAAGTATAGCACCCTCAGGCGTTTCCGCCTTCAGACGGCATCATGTTCAGCCTTGATTTCGGTGAGAAGACCAGACTTCATAGAGCCTTATCTTTTGGGGAGCTCAAAACGTGATCCATATTATTCTAAAGGCCTGCGCACGCCGGGCATTTCAGGGCGCATGTGTAGCGGCGGTTTTGGCTGCGGGCACGCTGCCGTCCAGTGCCTTCGATTCGCATGCGGGCTACTATTATCCAGCTCCTCAGACCAGTGAGCCCTACATTTCAAACGTTGAAACAGCCCTTGATGCAAACAAGCGTTCGAGAGCAGCCTTTGTGATCGGACTTGCCGCGCAGCAATCGAAGCAAGCTTATGCCCCCGGCTACCACCTGTTCGCCAAGGGCGCGGAGCTGGAAAAACTGATCATCGTCGCCACAGGCGACGGTCAGTACGACACGCTCTACCGGATGCGTGCCCTTCTGGCGTCGCTGACTTCCATGGCCAGGGGCACCGAGCTCTTCGCCCGCACCGACCAGCCCCAGGAGTTAAACTTCCTCGATTTCTGCAAACTGATCGGCTTCAAGCAAGTGACCGTCAGCAACGGCAAGGATGTCACCCACCAGATCAAGGTGAACTGATATAGCCAACAAGGATTAGGCTAGCGCTTCAACTCCCCGTTCAGCCAATCCCGGAATTGCGACTTCGTGCCGAAGAAGGCATTGCGGTCGACATCACCCTTGATGCCCGGGATCCGGCCTTCAGCGGTGTATTGCCAGAAGACCCAGTCGTCCCGCTGTTCGTAGATGTTGTTCGGATAGGTCGCCACTGAGCGCAGCCAGAAGTGTTCGTCCGGGAATGCCCCCACAAGGCGATCCCGGTGAAAGTCCACGGAAGAATAGATCACCGGCCGCTTGCCATAGTGGCGCTCCATCTCGTCCAGAAAGAGCTTCATATCCGGAAGGATCCGCTCCCGAGGCGGACGCGTCGTACAGGTCTTGGAGTGCGCGTTCCACTCCATATCCAGAACCAGCGGCAAAGCCTGCGGATCGACCGGAACAACTTCCTTGACCCACGAGATCTGTTCTTCGACCGGACGGCAGAAGTAATAGAAGTGATAAGCCCCGCGCCGCACGCCGGCTTTCCGGGCTCCAATCCAATTGTCGACAAAACGGGGATCGGCGTGATCCCCGCCTTCGGTGGCCTTGATCCAGGCAAAGGCAACGCCGGACTGGCGGACCCGGTCCCAATCAATATCCCCCTGCCATCTTGAGATATCGATCCCGTGAACCGCAAAGTCCTCCGGTGTCGGATCTGGAAAATCATAGGCAGAACACGCGCTCAAAAACGCGAAACCGACCAAAGAACAAACCGTTTTGATCATTGCGAGCACAGCAACCTCGGCAGGGTTAAGAAAAGGTTTTTTCGACCGCTAAAATGCTACGGAGTTCCTAACGGAACGTGGACGAAACTCGAATTTCCAAGCAAAATTACGTAGGCACCTTCACGATCACCTGACTACGGCTGAAATGCGGCGGATCAAAGTCGGCAGCAGGGCCATCAAACTGCGTCCCCATGCAAGGTTCCCTTGGCCCTTTCAGACATAGGGGACGATATCCTTTGTCAGGAGAGATTATGGTACCGGGTTGACCAGGCGGAGACTATTGTTGACGATCTCGCCGTTGCACGATACGCGGCTTCATCCAAATTCTCATTCAAGGCTGATCAGCCCAAGGATCCTCATGACAAACCGGCTCAAAC
>CALDSI010000433.1 GCA_937911395.1 uncultured Labrenzia sp. | reverse complement strand
TCACAGCAAAAACTGAGGAATTTCAGAAACTGATCGAAAGCCTCATGTCCGTTGAAGCCGCCGGAGAATGGGACATGGGCGAGCGAACTGGTTTTGTCGGCGTGCCCTCCATGAACGCGCTTGCAAAAGCCTTGGCCGGTGACCTCGACATCCGCCGGCAAGCACAGGTGAATTCGGTCACCGAAACCGAGGGCCACTGGTCTTTGGAAGTCGATAAAGACACCCTTGTCTTCGACCGATTGATCATCACCGCTCCGGCCCCGCAAACCATGGCTTTGCTGGGCACCGACCACCCGCTTTCAAAAGAGATCGCCCATGTCAGTCTTTTGCCCTGTTGGACCTTGATGGCTGCCTTTGACGATGAGGTTGACGGTCTACCGGCTTCCCACCGCGACCCGGACGCCCCGCTGGCCTGGATCGCGAATGAGAAAACCAAGCCAGGGCGCCCCGGTCGGAATGCATTTGTCGCCCAGGCAAGTCCTAACTGGAGCGAAGATCATCTGGAGCTCGACAAAGCCATCGTGGCTGACCTGATGCTGAGCGAGCTTTGCAAGATGTTGAGTCTCGATAGGAGCAGGGTCATCCATGACAATGCACACCGGTGGCGCTATGCCAAGGTCGGTACTCCGCTCGGAGAACCGTATCTTACAAACGCATCCAAAACGCTATTCCTGGGCGGTGATTGGTGCCTCGACGCCCGTGTGGAAGCCGCATGGCAAAGCGGCACTACAATCGCGGAAGCCCTTCTAAACGAACTATGACGCAGCATTTTCAACGAAAACGCCGATCAATCCGACCCCATTCCCAAAACGAGAGAAGCAGCAAGCATGGATTTACCGATTGAAAACGTCCAATCCTATCCGCGCCCGCCAATTGTCGAACCGGTCTCGCAGCGGATCCTTGTCGTTCTGGGGTCCTTAGAGATCGTTGATACAACGCGGGCATTACGGGTGCTCGAAACCCATCATCCGCCGACCTATTACATTCCCCCGGAGGATGTGAAAGCTCATTTGCGCCGCCTGCCGCAATCCACCCTATGTGAGTGGAAAGGTGCCGCAACCTATTTCGATGTGTCAGCCGGCACCCGAACGGCACGGGCCGCCGCGTGGTGCTATTCCCGGCCGACACCAGCATTTCAATCTCTCAAAGACCACCTCGCCTTCTACCCCGGAAAAATGGATCTTTGTCAGGTGGGCTCTGAGCGTGTCGATCCGCAAGCCGGAAAATTCTACGGCGGCTGGCTGACCCCGAACCTTCGAGGAATGTCAAAAGGTGCCCCTGGAACCGAACACTGGTAACGCGAAGAAACGTCCTTAAATCAAAAACGGGCGCCCACTGGGCGCCCGTTTACATTTGATTTCAATACCTTCAGTCCGCAAGCGGAACTTTCGGAACCAGGCTTTTCTTGGACGAGCCACCTTTGTCCGTTGGCTTTGACCCCTTGGAGGCTGTTGCCTTGGCTGCCGGTTTGCGCTTGCGCTTGGGCTTTGGTTTGGCTGCCGCTTTCGGCTTTGCCTTTGGAGGCGTGGCGCGTTCTTCGACGCTTTCCAAGAGCAGGCCGTTGCCGTCCTCGGAGACCGAGACCTTGACCATGCCGCCCTTCTTGAGTTTGCCGAACAGCACCTCGTCTGCCAGCGGCCGCTTGATGTGCTCCTGGATGATCCGCCCAAGCGGCCGGGCTCCCATCTGGCTGTCGTAGCCCTTGTCGGCGAGCCATTTGACCGCGTCGTCGCCCAGTTCGAAGGTCACGTTCCGGTCCGCAAGCTGGACTTCCAGCTGCATGACGAACTTCTCGACGACCTTGTAAACAACCTCGCCCGGCAGATTGCCGAACGGGATGATCGCATCCAGACGGTTGCGGAATTCCGGTGTGAAGAGCTTGTTGATCGCTTCCTGATCGTCCCCTTCCCGCTTGATGCGGTTGAAGCCCACCGGCATTTTGGCCATGTCGGCCGCACCGGCGTTGGTGGTCATGATGAGGATGACATTGCGGAAGTCGACCTGCTTGCCGTTGTGATCGGTCAGCTTGCCGTGATCCATCACCTGCAGAAGGATGTTGAAGAGGTCCGGATGGGCCTTTTCGATTTCATCCAAGAGCAGGACACAGTGCGGATGCTGGTCGACTCCGTCGGTGAGCAAGCCACCCTGGTCAAAGCCGACATAGCCCGGAGGTGCACCGATCAGGCGGGACACCGTATGCCGCTCCATGTACTCCGACATGTCGAAGCGGATCAGCTCCACGCCCAACGACGATGCGAGCTGGCGCGCGACCTCGGTCTTACCAACGCCGGTCGGACCTGAGAACAGGTAAGACCCGATCGGCTTGTCCGGCTCGCGCAATCCGGCACGGGCCAGCTTGATCGCGGATGCCAGTGTTTCAATGGCATTGTCCTGACCGTAAACAACACGCTTCAGATCCTTGCCAAGGTTTTCAAGAACCTCAGCATCATCCTTGGAGACCGACTTCGGCGGGATCCGCGCCATCGTTGCGATGGTGTTCTCGATTTCCTTGACACCGATTGTCTTACGGCGGCGGTTTTCCGGAACCAGCATCTGGCTCGCCCCGGTTTCATCCAGAACGTCGATGGCCTTGTCCGGCAGTTTCCGGTCGGAAATGTATTTCGCCGACAGCTCGACCGCCGTCTTGATAGCGTCGTTGGTGTAGCGGACCTTGTGGAAGTCCTCGAAATACGGTTTCAGGCCTTTCAGAATGTCGATGGCATCCGGAATGGTCGGCTCATTGACATCGATCTTCTGGAACCGCCGCACAAGTGCCCGGTCCTTTTCGAAGAACTGACGGTATTCCTTGTAAGTCGTCGAGCCGACACAGCGGATTGCGCCCGACGCCAGCGCAGGTTTCAACAGGTTGGAGGCATCCATTGCCCCTCCCGAAGTCGCTCCCGCGCCAATCACCGTGTGGATCTCGTCGATGAACATCACCGCGCCCGGGTAGTCCTCGATTTCCTTGACAACCTGCTTCAGCCGCTCTTCGAAATCACCGCGGTAGCGCGTACCTGCGAGCAGCGCACCCATGTCGAGTGAGAAGATCGTGGCATCCTGCAGTACTTCAGGAACATCGGCATTGACGATGCGATGGGCCAACCCTTCCGCAATTGCCGTCTTGCCAACACCTGGGTCACCCACGAATAACGGATTGTTCTTCGACCGGCGGCATAGGATCTGAATGGTCCGTTGGATTTCGTCGTCCCGCCCAATCAGCGGGTCGATCTTGCCCTTCTCCGCCTTCTCATTGAGGTTGACGCAGTATGCTTCCAGAGCGTCAGTTTTCTGTGCCGGCTTTTTCTCAGCATCATTGCCGGAAAGTACGTCTTCTTCTTCCGCGCCCTCAACTGGCCGGGTCTCGGACATGCCAGGACGCTTCGCAATCCCGTGGGAAATGTAGTTGACCGCGTCGTAGCGGGTCATGTCCTGGTCTTGGAGGAAGTAGGCTGCGTGGCTTTCACGCTCGGCAAAGATTGCTACGAGCACATTTGCCCCGGTCACCTCTTCACGCCCCGAAGACTGCACATGAATAACGGCGCGCTGGATCACACGCTGGAATCCGGCAGTCGGCTTGGCGTCCTCGTCACTGTCGGTGACAAGGTTGTCGAGTTCGGTTTCAATATATTCTATCAGGTTCTGGCGGATCGTATCGAGATCCACGTTGCACGCCCGCATGACTGCGGCCGCGTCCTGATCGTCCAGCAAAGCCAAAAGAAGATGCTCTAATGTGGCATATTCCTGCTGGCGCTCATTGGCGAGCGCCAAGGCTTGGTGGAGGGCTTTTTCAAGACTGCGCGAGAAAGAAGGCACGTGTGTAAGTCCTCACTTTTTTTCCATGACGCATTGCAGGGGATGCTGGCGCCGGCGCGCAAAATCCATAACCTGGGTCACCTTGGTCTCGGCAACTTCATAGGTGTAGATCCCGCATTCCCCAACACCGTGATGATGCACGTGCAGCATTATGCGCGTGGCTTCCTCACGGTTCTTTTGAAAGAAACTCTCCACCACATGGATCACGAATTCCATCGGCGTGTAGTCATCATTCAAAAGCAGCACGCGATAAAGGTTTGGCCGCTTGGTGACTGTTTTTGTCCGGGTGACGACAACCGTTCCGGCGTCGCCACCGTCCTTGTCATAATCAGGTCCCGCAGTCATTTCCGTTACACTCGTCTGTGTCACTCCAGCCCTAACCGTCTCATTTCCAGTGGGCCCGGTTAGCATTCAGAGCTGGTCCGGGCCTTATCTTACGCAGGTTACAATCCGCCGGATATCCAGCCTTCGGATATGTAATCCTGCCGCGCCCGAGGCACTTTCGCAATGGTCGATTTCATCAACATCTGGGCATTTGCCATCCCGGATGCATCAGCATGTTGTCAATAACGGATGTAGGTCTCTAAAATCCGATTAAAAGACCGTGCTTTGAGCGAAAATCGACCGGCGCTCTCACCACGACAGGGAAAAAAGAATAATTGGGTAAATCCTAAAAACACAAAAACCCGGCCGTCACCGACCGGGTTTTCCAAAACTCAATTCGGGCGAGGGCCCGGCGTTGGCAACTTACTTGCCGAATTTGCCGATGACGCCTTCGTACGGCTTGTAGGCGTCTTTGGACAGATCCGTGACCATTTCACCGATTTTTGTCATTTCGCCAACAAAGCTTTCGTAGGAAGTCTTCACATAGTCAGCCTGGGCTTCAAATGCGGTGTCCAGGGACTTGGAAGCAACCAGCTTCTCGACAGCAGCAGTGCCTTCTTCGAAGGATTTTTTCTGATAATCAGCAACCTCAGCAGCAATTGCCTGAAATCCTTTGCTCATGGAGCCGAATGATTCCATGGCCATGTCCATGCTGTCTTTGCTCATTTTCTGGATTTCATCGAAGTTGTTCATCATGTCGTTTGCCCTTCTCCGGCGAGCCGGCTGCCAGTGCCATCTGTTGTGACCCGTCTGGACTGTCCGGCACGCTTATCGCTTTACCTAACGCAAGCTTCATAATGCGCTGCACAATTTCTGTCAAGGTGATTTTGCATTGCAAAAACAACTTAAACGCGAATAACTTAAGTAAATCCCGAAAAGCAAATTTTCTG
>CALDSI010000432.1 GCA_937911395.1 uncultured Labrenzia sp. | reverse complement strand
GCATTGCTCGGCTCGGCGGACGCCCGACGTCTAGCCGCTCATGCCGACCACCTCAACGAGGTGTATGGCAAGGCTGCTGTATTGCAGCGTAAGGATGTTCCGACAGAGATCCGGGGCCCGCGTGCGCTGCTGCAACACATTTTTGCCTTCGGGCAAAAAGGCATTTCTCTGCAGCGGTACAAGGGGCTCGGAGAAATGAACCCTGACCAGCTTTGGGAAACTACACTGGACCCGAACGTACGCTCGCTCCTGCAGGTCAAGGTGCGTGAGGCCGACGATGCCGACGACATCTTCACCAAGCTCATGGGCGATGAGGTTGATCCACGCCGGGAGTTCATTCAGGACAACGCCTTGGCGGTTGCCAACCTGGACATCTGATCGGTTACTTCGGATATCAAAAAAGCGGCCAAGGCCGCTTTTTTTTGCACTCACTATCATCGGCACACATTAAGCGGCTTCGGGCCACGGCTCCGGCCGGCCGAAGTAAAAGCCCTGTGCCGCTTCGATATCCAACATCCGGAGAAAGTCCGCTTCAGCTTTGGTCTCGACATGCTTTGCAATCGTCTTCAACCCCAGCTCCCGGGCGGCGCCAACCAGCGCCTTTAGCAAGCCGGCTTTTGCCGGATCCTCCAGAGCCTCTTGCGCAACTCCGGCCGCCAGCTTAACCCAATCGACACGCAATCCGGTCAACCGGGACAGCACCGGCCAATGACCGGCAAAATCATCGATCGCGGTCTGGCACCCCAGATCGGAAACAAACTTGATGAAGTAGGAAATGTCCGCCGGTTCGCGCAGAAAGTCCTTTTCCGAAATCTCGAGGCAAAGACGGGAAGCGAGCAACGGGTTGACCGACAGCCGTTGATACAGGCTGTCCCGAAACCCTGCATCCCTTGCAGACTCAGCCGACACATTCATTGTCAATGTGGTGCGATTTGCGGAGCGCTCAGCAGCGTCCAAAACCTTGTCCAAGGTCCAACTGTCGACTTGGGCGATAAAGCCGGACCGTTCAGCCGCGCTGATCCAGGCCTTTGATGACAAGCCCTGCGACCTGTCACCCTGAAGACGCAACAAGACTTCTGCACCGCACTTTTGGTTCCGGCTCAAGCAGATTATCGGCATGGAATAAAGAGCCAATTCGCCGGCTTGAAAGCTGCCTGGCTCCGGCAAAACGCCGCCACCCTGCCCAGCTGAAGGCCAGTCTTGCGGCCGCACCGTGTGAACCTGGACCGAATGACCACCAAAACGTTTGCCGCGCAGACACGCCCGGTCAGCCAATCCAAGAAGCGCAGCGCCATCACAACCTTCAACCGCAAACCAATCTGCTGCATACGCTACGCCGACCGATCCACCAATTGTAAAAACCCGATCAGACACCTCCAGCCGGATCCTTGCAAAAGCGTCCAGGATCTCACCGGCAACGGCTATCGCGGCCTCTTTGTTGACCGCAGGGAGCATGCCGGCGAATTCGTCTCCGCCAATCCGGGCGGCTGTACCAAACTCGCCCAAGGTCAGTGCCAGACTTGACGCAACCCTTTGCAGCATATCGTCACCGGCATCATGCCCTCCGAGATCGTTGACCTTCTTGAATTCATCAAGGTCAATATAGAACACTGCCAAGCCGCTGCTTTCATCACGCGACAGTCGTTGAAGCTCTGTGTCCAGCGCCCTGGTAAACGCCCGCCGGTTTGCCAAACTTGTAAGCGGGTCCTGATAGGCCAGCCTTCGGTTCTCAGCGATTTCATGGGGGCAATCCACGTTCCTGCGAATGATTGCCATCATACCGGCATCATCACCGCTGCCATCGGCTGGCAGAGGAACAAGCCTGATCTCGCACATCTTTCTATCCGCATCGGTACCAGGCATAGGCCCTTTTTGCGGAATGTAGAGTGTCTGCACGACCTCAACTGCACACTCACTCAACTGAGCGGCAAGGTCTTCTGCATTATAGCTGCCACCAATTGTCCCCAGTATCCGCGCAGCACGCATCTCAGCCGGATCCAAAGCGTCAAAAATCAGCACCTCGTCGGGGAAATGCTTCAATGCAACGCCATTGTGCAGGGAGCCATGTGCTTCCAAACGCGCTAACGAGGCCTTAACAGCTTTCAGGTTGTCCGGCTTCTTCCGCTCATCCGCGATATCCTGCTCGAATTGAATGAGCACTGCCGGTT
>CALDSI010000431.1 GCA_937911395.1 uncultured Labrenzia sp. | reverse complement strand
CCGCATCAGGACGCGCATGATTTATACTGTTGCTGAGCAGCGGGAGGTAATCGTAGAGATGCTGGATTTAGATCTCAAGATCAAGGGCCGCGTGACCAACATCACCGACTACGGTGCATTCGTCGAACTGGAGCCGGGCATCGAAGGCCTGATCCACGTTTCCGAAATGTCCTGGACCAAAAAGAACGTCCATCCGGGCAAGATCGTTTCCACTTCTCAGGAAGTCGAAGTGATGATCCTGGAAGTCGACCCGGTCAAGCGCCGCATCTCCCTGGGCCTCAAGCAGCCCCTGCAGACCCCGTGGGATGCCTTCGCTGAGCAGTTCCCGATCAACACTGAAGTTGAAGGTGAAGTGAAGAATAAGACCGAATTCGGTCTCTTCATTGGCCTCGACGGCGACGTTGACGGCATGGTTCACCTGTCCGATCTGGACTGGAACCGTCCGGGCGAGCAGGTCATCGAAGAGTACAAGAAGGGCGACATGGTCAAGGCCATTGTTCTTGACGTTGACGTTGAGAAAGAGCGCATCTCTCTCGGCATCAAGCAGCTCTCCGGCGACCCGATGGAATCCGGCGCTGCTGGCGAAATCCGCAAGAACTCGATTGTCACTTGTGAAGTCATCGAGATCAAAGACGGTGGCCTGGACGTTAAGATTGCAGACAGCGACCTAACTGCATTCGTTCGCCGCGCTGACCTTTCCCGTGACCGGGACGAGCAGCGTCCGGAGAAATTCTCCGTTGGCGACAAGTTCGATGCACGCATCACGCAGTTCGACAAGAAGACCCGCCGCGTTTCCGCTTCCATCAAGGCGCTGGAAATCGCAGAAGAGAAGGAAGCTGTCGCACAGTACGGTTCTTCCGACTCTGGCGCGTCCCTCGGCGATATCCTGGGTGCTGCTTTGAAGCAGCAGGGTGACGACTAAGTTACCTGCTTCTTTTCCAGAAGCTAAAAACGCGAAAGCCCGGCAGTAATGCCGGGCTTTTTTGCTATGTGACCAGACCGTTTAAGAGACCCAGTCAACCCGGATCACTGGACGATCGTCAGACGCCCATCCTTCTTTGCGCCGGTCTCCGGGCCAACGGTTCCAGTCTTGCGAATGTAGGAGATCACTTCGTTCCGGTAAACGAGGCCGGTGTGTTCAAACGGCAGCTGACGCACGTCAAAGCTCACAATATTGCCCGGAACATCCGCACCAATCGGCTTGCCGTTCCAGGTTTCACCGAAGGCGCCCAGAGCGATATAGGTGTTGAAAGCGACACGGAAGGTTTTGCCCAACTGCTCATCCAGTGGCTTGCCCTGGACCACGATATCAACAGCCCGTGCATCCGCTGCCGTCGCGCCAAGTGCTATCTTGTAGCGCAGATCCTTAGAGAAATGCAGGAAGCCGCGTGACACAAAGCCCTTCATATCAACGTTTTCCGCTTCTTCAGGGCGCAGAAGACGCTTGGCATTGTTGTCGAGCATTTCCTTCAGCTGAGCCCCGGTCATGGTCGCAACATGCACCGCGTCCGCATACGGCATGACGTCATACCAGCCTCGGAAGGTCAGATCGCCCTCGACGATGCCGGCTGACAATCCGGTTGCATTGAAGATAGCCAGATCCACCGGGCCACCAGGGAAGGCCTTGGATGCCTCGACCAACGCATCGTTCATGTAGTTCGCAAGCGCGACTTCACCAACATACCGGTCAGCAAACGTTTCTTCCGAGGTCAGGTCCTTATCGTCAGACACCTGTCCAATGACTTCCGCCAGTTTGGTGTCCAGCGCCTTGATCATCGGCGCGATATGCGCTTCCTCGAATGCTTGATCGTAGTCATCCGGTTGTTCGAGTGATGCGAATTTTGGGTCGTCCGCCGCAACGCGCTGGTCGCGTTTCTTGGTGGGATGAAGACCAACGGATGTGAACCAGCCTTTGCGTCCCTGATCCGCTGCGATCGACATCGCGACATCGCCCAGAAATTTGCCGTGGGCGTTGGCCTGGGTGATCAGGACGCCGTTGACAACATTATCGGTGTTGATTCCACTCTCGTTCAACGTTGTGTGCGAATGACCGCCAATCAGGACCACCGGCTTGTCGGTCAGCGGGCCAACGGCATCGGCGATTGCAAAGTCGCCTTCGCCAATAGTGCGGGATGTTGCAGCTTTACCGCTCTTGTGCTGATCGCCGCCATAGCCGCAATGCGATAGCACAACGATGACATCACACACTTCGGAGAGGGCCGGGGTCAGGTTGCGGGCGGCCTCCACCGGGCTGGCAACGGCAAGATCCGGATCGTCCGGTTGGCCAACACGGGTGTCGACCGCCGTTGTCAGACCAATGAACCCCACCCGAAGGCCTTTCACTTCAGCAATGGCCGCGGTCACGTAGTCTTCGTCACGCGCAATGTGTTTGGAGCCATAAATGTTAGCTGACAGAACCGGGAAGTCGGCATCGGTATCGATACCCAACTTTAGAAGTTCCGCGCCCCGGTCAAATTCGTGATTGCCGAGTACGGCGATGTCGACACCAGCGGCGGAATTCGCCCGGTAACCCGCATCGGCAACAAACTCCTCTGGAGCCCACCCCATCAGTTCATCAAAGATCGAACCGGTGTGGTCGTCGCCGGCAGATACGAAAAGAACAATCTCATCTTCCTTAGCGCCACCGCGGATGTCTTTGACCATCTTTACAATTTGTGAGAACCGGTGCGTGTCGCCCCGTTTGCCATGCATTTCTGTCAGGTGGTTGTGCATGTCATTGAAATGCAGAACCCGAAGCACGCGCCGTTCACCATCTTCAAGCGTTGGCATCGGAACAGGATTGCCCTCTTCGGTCACGATCTTGCGGATCGGCCCGGCAAGCGGATCGCCTTTCAAAAGAAACAAGCGCTCGAATGCCCCATTCGGGTTTGGCTGAGCTGGAACCATGGTAAGCTCACCTGGTCCCGCCTTGGCATGGGCACGGAAGGAAACAATAGACGGGACCAGCGTCGTGCCAACGACGACAGCTCCTGTTTTCAAAAATGAACGGCGCGACAGCCCAGATGAAACCGGGTTCGACATAATGACCTCCTTGGCCGTATCGGCAGAATGGATTGGAAAGGACGCGTGTCCTCTTCCACGGCCAAGTGTCAGCAAAATGAATAGCCTGATAAGGATCTTTGGTACGTCAGCGCAGCCAATACCGCCGTTGTCACGTAATACAAAAACTGACGCAGCGTTTCCCAGGACAATCAGAAAAACAAAACCTTACGGGCTTTTGGTGGAGGCTAAGACCGCGGTGCTTCAGCTACTTCTGCCGGTTGCTGCTCGAGTGTTTCTTCCATGAAGAAGTAAAAGAGAATAAGACCGATCACGGCAATTCCGGCGAGAAAGCCGAACGCAACGGAGTAGCTGGCGAACTGAACCACATATTCCGCGGCGATATTACTGAGGCTAGCTCCGATGCCGACCAGCATCGCCAACACACCCTGGGCGAGGTTAAAGCGCCCTGATCCGTTCGTGATATCTGCAAGAATTAGTAGAAAGAGAATCGCAAATATGCCGTTTGCAACACCATCCAATGCTTGGACGGCAACGAGCGCATACGCACTATCGAATTGGCTGAAGAGCAGGCCACGAATTGGCAGAACAAGAAACGCAATGAGAAACAGAGGCTTGCGCCCCCACACATCTGCTTTCTTGCCACAAAACAGAGCCATGACGATCATGACCAGCTGCGCCGCGATCACACACGCAGCAGTAAACGCAATCCCGTGTTCCGCATCGCTCTGCGCCGATAGTTTTTGGCTAACCAGTGGCAACATCGCAGCGTTCGCGAAATGAAATAGAAAGATACAGGCCGCGAACACCACAAGTCGGCGATCCTCAAAAAGGCTCAATATGCTTTCCGGTTTTGCATCGCCGGATACTTCCGCATCGATTCCACCTCGCGCCAGATCATGGTCAATCGAGTGCCGGTCGATCATCAGGGCGCAGATAATCATCCCGAACGCCATGGCCGCCACGAGCCAGAAAACCCCCAGCGCTGACCAGGTCAGAGCAAGAATAAGCGCCAATGCGGCGGCAATCATATTGCCCGCATGGTTCCAGGCCTGATTGGAACTCATCTGCCGGGTGAAATGCGCATGTCCGACGATGCCGAGTGTCAAAGCAGCCATCAACGGACCAAGGAAGGCTGATGCCGAACCGATCAGTATCTGCGCGACGTAAACGGCTGCTGTGTCGTTAAACGCAAGGATCGAGAGCGTACTCACGGCGATTGCGAGTGCACACCCAATCAACAGCGTCCGTTTCCAGGTCACAGAATCGATGATGGCGCCTGCCGGAGCCTGCATTGCCACTGTGGCGAGGCTGCCGGCTGCCAGAGCCACGCCGATCGCGCCTGGCGACCAATGCTGAAGTGTAAGGAGGTAGATTGCCAGATATGGGCCAATTCCGCCGACAACGTCGCCCGCAAAAAAATTGACACCCAGCAGCGGACGGTTCAGTTGCATCGACTTTGTCTCCAACAAGCCCTTGAACCGTAGTACACCCGAGCGCAAGATAAAAAGTAAATTCGAACTAATTATTCAGCGGCCATTCGGAGATCCACTGGGAATGTCATTTAGCTTAGCCGTATCCATTGCTGTTTTTATAGCGATTGCGATCAGACAATGGCTTCCGGAGTCGATAAAGATCTGGCAGATCATGAGCGCTGGCGCTGTTGCGGTTTTAATCACGGGGAACCTGGCACCCACAGAAGCTTTCAATGCAATCGATTGGAATGTTATTGCGTATTTGTTCGGAGTTTTCGCGATCTCTCACGCATTATTCGCGTCCGGGATCTCTGAGAAGGTCAGCAACAAGATCTGCACGCCCGGCAGGTCAATCCCGCTGATACTGATACCCTTCATCTTGTTTGTGACCGCCATCTCGGCGGTTTTGACCAATGATGCTGCGGCGGCAATTGGCACACCGATCGCCATCGCGATTGCGGCACGGCTCCAGATCAAAGCCTCACTCCCGCTGATCGCGCTGTGCGTTACAGTCACTGTCGGCAGCATGTTCTCGCCAGTCGGGAACCCACAAAATCTGCTGATAGTTGCCGATGGACACTTCGATAACCCGGTCGGAACATTCCTCATATGGTTGGCGCCGCCAGCAATCATCTCCCTGGCCTTCACACTGCTCTGGTTTTGGTATCGGCTAAAGAAAGAAGAGACCGGAGAAGCACCAGAGGCTGTCACGCCTGAAGATGTGACCGTTCACCCGGCACCAGCTCTCATTTCCACAGCCTTGTTATCGGTACTCGTTATCTTGGACAGTGTTGCCGGCGGAGCAAGCTGGTTTCCTGACCTGCCGCTGGGTGTGATCAGCCTAATCGCCGCAATGCCCCTGTTCGTTCTGTCTTCAAACCGGGTGCAAATCCTCAAGGAGGTTGATTGGCACACGTTGATCTTCTTCGTAGCCATGTTCATCGTGACTGGAGCCGTTTTAAAGTCCGGCGTGCTGCAAGAATGGCTGAGCCCTTGGCGCCATCAACTCGGTGATCCGCTCCTGCTCAGCTCCATAGCTTTTTGGGGTAGCCAGCTCTTTTCGAATGTTCCTTTAGTCGAGATTTATCTCAATCTGCTCGAGAAGCACGATGTTGCGGCTCTGATGTTGCTGTCCGGTATCTCCACACTCGCCGGCAATCTGTTCATAATTAGCGCAGCGAGCAACGTCATAATCATTCAGCAGGCTGAAAAACACGGCATAAAACCATTTCAGTTCTGGCAGTTCACAGCTACGGTTTTGCCGGTGACCATTGTCTCGCTCATTGTCTGCTATGGCTGGGTTGCACTGATGCTCGTATTTCTTAACGGCGGGAGTTAGCAAGGCGCTGTGTGTTGCAAACACGCCCGACCTTTACTCTGGACGCTGCGATGCCTAGGTTTGATGCCAAGAGACGAGCACCTGCAGCAGACTGCGGCCTCAAGACCCACCCCAAGACAGAATTGCGATACGCCTCATGACCGAAGCCAAACAGGGCGATACGGTGCAACTTCACTACAAGGGAACTCTGGACGACGGTTCCGTTTTCGACAGTTCAGAAGGCCGCGAGCCACTCGAATTCACCGTTGGTTCCGGTCAGGTCATTACGGGGCTCGATCGCGAGATACCGGGCATGAAGGTCGGTGACAAAAAGACTGTTACGATCGCAGCAGAAGATGCGTACGGGCCGCATAATCCGGATGCGCAACAAACCGTACCGCGGACGCAGATCCCGGAAAATGTTCCACTGGAAATCGGAATGCAGCTGCAAGGCCAGACTGCGGACGGTCAGGTGATGAGTGTTGTTGTCGTATCGTTTGACGACGACAACGTTGTACTGGATGCAAACCATCCGCTTGCCGGCAAAAACCTCACATTCGCGATCCAGCTGACAGGCATCAATTGAGACCAGGCGGTAAATTCGCCTTATTCAACCCCTACGTATTGATCCAATGTTTGCAATTTGGGTGCCTCGGGCATAGGGTCCGAGGCACTTGAATTGTGAAGACATATTTGGAGTTTTTCGCGCAATGGCGATGGATGTTGATGCATTGGTTGATCGCAGGCGTTTGCGGCGGAAGGTGACATTCTGGCGGGTGGCAACGTTTCTTGCCGCCGCCTTGGTTTTAATCGGC
Organism: uncultured Labrenzia sp.; assembly: GCA_937911395.1. Classification (GTDB taxonomy): domain Bacteria; phylum Pseudomonadota; class Alphaproteobacteria; order Rhizobiales; family Stappiaceae; genus Roseibium. The sequence goes on along the minus strand of CALDSI010000431.1, from coordinate 3,222 downwards.
GGCTTGGTGTATTTTTCGGGCGCTGCGAACATGTCGAAACGGTCCGCCCACATCGCGCGCATCCCGATTGAAGGCATGATCCTGGAAAATCGCAAAACTCTGGAGATGCTGGAAAAGATCGGTAAATCGGACGCTGTGAAGGGCGTGATTGTCTCGATCAACTCTCCAGGTGGCAGCACAACCGGCGGCGAAGCGATTTACAACGCCTTGCGCAAACTTTCAGAGAAAAAACCCGTTGTTGCCGAAATGCGCACAATTGGGACCTCAGCAGGTTACCTGATCGCAATGTCTGCGGATCACATTGTTGCCCGGTATAACACCATCACCGGCTCGATCGGTGTGCTCTTCCAGTTCGGCAACTTCGAAAAGCTGTTGGAAACGGTCGGCGTTTCCATGGAAGCGGTCAAAAGCGCGCCACTTAAAGCCGAACCTGACTTCTATTCGCCCGCGACACCGGAAGCCAAAGCGATGTTGCAGGCAATGGTGACCGATTCCTACAATTGGTTTGTCGACATTCTCGCTGAGCGACGGGATCTGGACAAATCCAAGGCCCTAGAACTTGCCGACGGCCGTGTTTTGTTGGGTCAACGGGCCCTTCAAGAGAGGCTTGTAGACGCCATTGGCGGAGAAGAAACGGCGGTATCCTGGCTCGAAACGGAAAAAGGCGTTGCCAAAGACCTTCCGGTCATCACCTGGACAACAACAGAGAGCATCGAAGAACTGCCATTTGCGTCCCGGGTCTCCCGGGAAGTTGGCAAAGGCTTTGGTTTGGCTGTCCTGGAGCCACTAAATGAGGCTAAAGGGCTGATTTCTCGGGACCTTATGCTTGACGGGCTCGTGTCGGTTTGGCAGGCTCCAGTAGCGGCAGACAAAAAACCGTAATCGAGGGGGCTCTTCATGATCAAATCAGAGCTTGTTCAGCATATTGCCGAACAAAATCCACATCTCTATCAGCGGGATGTCGAAAATATCGTCAATGCGATTCTTGATGAGGTCACTGAGGCGCTGATGCGCGGAGACCGCGTTGAACTCAGAGGTTTTGGAGCCTTTTCGGTCAAAAACCGTCCTGCCCGGATCGGGCGCAATCCACGGACCGGCCAAAAGGTGGAAGTGGATGAAAAACATGTTCCGTTCTTCAAAACCGGCAAAGAAATGCGTATACGGTTGAATGATGGGGTCGACCACGGGGACGACTGAGTCCTCTCAAGGTTACCTCATCACCGCAATCGCGTTTTGCTCAGACCGTCAGGGAGACTGCTTTGACCCGCTTTATCAAGAACTTGATCTTGCTCGCCATCGCAGTTGTTCTCGTTCCCTTATCCGTTGCCAACCGGCATACGGTCTCCCTTGCCCTAAATCCGTTTGATCCGCAGGACCCGCGCTTGACGATCCCGGATATCCCCCTGTTCTGGATCATCTTTGCAAGCCTTGGATGCGGCATTATCGTCGGCGGCATCGGGTCCTGGGCGAAGCAAGGCCGCTGGCGCAAGGAAGCCCGTGTCAAACGCCGGGAAGCGGACAAATGGCACAAGGAAGCCGATCAGCTGCGCGAACTGACCACAGACGGACAAGGCAGCTCTACGACCGCAAGCCTGCCGCGACCGGGCAACCGCACCGCCGCATAACCGCTTTCCAATGCGGATCATTTCCAGCGGCAACATCGACCTGTGCCTGAGCGATCGTGACGCGATAGAGATCTTGCGCCAAGGTTACCGGTCATCTGCTCAGGTCAGTGCACCGCTTGCGGCAAGCATTCCCCGCCCTGACATGCAGACAGGCCAATTGGCAGTGCTGCCTGCTTGGTCAGACTTTGCCGGACAGGGGCACATAGATCGCGGCTATGTCGGTTGTTCTTTATCGCTGGCATTGCCAGAACAAATCGGCGACCCTTCCGGCCTCTACGTGTTGTTCTCAGGAAAAGGCGGGCAACCGATCGCACTTTTGGACGGGGTCCGCCTCGCCACCTGGCGCGACGCCGGTCTGCATGCACTGGCTGCAGCTTATCTCTCCCGTGAAGACGCCCAACGTTTGCTCGTGATAGGCAGCGACCCGCGCCTGCCACGCCTTATCTCTGCCTATTCAGCTGTCCGCAACATTACCTCGATCCTGTTTGCAGGAACGGACAAGGAGATCCGGCGGAGGATCGCTGGCATTTCAGAACTTTCTCATGTTTCGGCCGGCGTCACAGAAGACATTTCCAGCGCGCTTGAGGGCGCAGACATTGTGTGCCTGGCGGGACCGGAAGCGGGGGCCGAAGAATGGATGGATCTATCCAAGTTCGATCCTCCGGCTGGATGCCACGTGGATGCTTTGGTTGCCAATCCACCCGTCCCGGACACGCTTTGGCAAGAAGCACGTCTCTTCACCACAAACCTGAAATCAGTGCCGCGAACCAACTGTGAATGGACGGCTGGTCTGGAAGAGTTGGCGCGCGGTGAACGCGCCGGACGGCGGTATTATGGACAAAGAACACTTTTCGTTCCGTGCCCGGACACTGGGCTCGCCGATTTCGTTCTGGCTGCACACATTTTCTTGAAGGCCTGACGTCTGGATTTCAGACAGCGGCCATCCCATTTCATCCTTCATCCGGGGGCGTCCATAAGAACAACAAAGTCGCCGCTCGCGCACATCCGCATGTGCATGGGCACCGATGTCGCACAATGTCGTTTTGCAAAGGAGCAGGACATGCTGACGACACTTGCCTATTCAGCAAGTCTACCGGCAATCACGATCGGTTTGATCGTGATAGTCGCAACAACCTACGGGCTTGTTTTCTGAGATTAAGGCGCGAGGCCGGTTCCATGAGAGCCGGCTTTTATGCTTTCAAAATGCCGCGCTAAGCTGGGGTCATCCAGCCCTGTGCGGCGCCGCCTGCATCTTTGAGCAGCGCAATCCGGCCAATACCCGGCACGTCGAAGGGCGGCCGTGTGACCGAAGCACCGTGGGCTTTTGCCAATTCAAGACGTTCGTCGATGTTGTCGACGGCGATATAGGAAAACCAATGGTCGGGCAGCCCGTCGAAATCCGGGCCTTTCATCTCGAAGATCCCACCGGCCGGCTTGTCACTGAGATTGGCAACCCAATAGGTTCCGCCACCTTCCACCGGCATCTCAGAAAAGGTCCATCCAAGCGTGCTTCCATAAAAAGCTTTTGCCGTTTCAGCATCCCGGGTCATCAGTTCATTCCACCAAAACTGACCGTGTTCCCACATGTCACCCTCCT
>CALDSI010000430.1 GCA_937911395.1 uncultured Labrenzia sp. | reverse complement strand
GTAGTGTTTTTCAAGCTCATCGATGGTCTTGAGAACGGTCATAAAAAATCTCTTGTGGTTGGTTTCGTGAGAAAAAATTCGGCATTTGCATTGTTTATGTGCAGTTTCCGCTTTGTCCAACATTTGCCGGTCTGCGCGGGCGTGCCGATCATATATGACTTTTGTCTAATGATCTGGATGGATAGGTGTTTTGCCGCATTACCTATAGGTCATTTTGCGGCGCAGCAAGAAAAATTTGGGAATGGCTATGATCCGGAGCGTGCCGTTTGTTTGCGCTGCGACATGAGTGGAGTGTCATGAGAAGTATTTAGCCAGCGTTACTTCAAAAGTATTAGGCGTTGGAAAGTAGGGCGCGCCAATAGTCGTATTGCTGACCGGGACTCAACGTTTCTACAGTCATGTCAGCTTGCAGTTTTGACGTGGTGGAGCCGGGTAGCCGGCCGGGGAACAGGTCAGAGCTGCTTGCCGCTGTACAGCGACTGCAGGCGCGCTCAAGGTGAGCCCGCCGTGCCTTTCTGGGAGGAAAGTATGAGCTTAATTCGCAAACCCCTTAATCGCCGTTCGATTCTGCGCGCTGGCGCGCTCGGCGGTACGGCTCTTGCCTTGCCGACGGTGTTTACCAGCCGTGCTTGGTCGCAGGGCTACTTAAACGAGCCGACCGGCTCAACAGTTACCCTCGGCTTCAACGTTCCGCAGACCGGACCGTATGCTGAAGAAGGGGCTGACGAACTGCGCGCTTACGAACTTGCCGTTGAACACCTGAACGGTGAAGGCGACGGCGGGATGATGAGCACCTTCTCGTCGAAGGCGCTTAAGGGTAACGGCATCCTCGGCAAGAAGGTCGAGTATGTAACCGGCGACACCCAGACCAAATCTGATGCTGCCCGTGCATCTGCAAAGTCCATGATCGAAAAAGACGGCGCCATCATGATCACCGGCGGTTCGTCCTCCGGCGTGGCCGTGGCCGTGCAGGCCCTCTGCCAGGAAGCTGGCGTGATTTTCATGGCAGGTCTGACCCACTCCAACGACACCACCGGTAAGGACAAGCGTGCCAACGGCTTCCGTCACTTCTTCAACTCCTACATGTCCGGTGCTGCTCTTGCTCCAGTGTTGAAGAATGCCTACGGCGCTGATCGGAAAGCTTATCACCTGACGGCGGACTACAACTGGGGTTACACCACAGAGCAGGCCGTGAAAGAGTCCACCGAGGCTCTGGGTTGGGAAACCGTTGAGACGGTCAAGACACCGCTCGCAGCAACGGACTTTTCCGCATATATCACACCGGTACTGCAGTCCGATGCCGACGTTCTCGTTCTGAACCACTACGGCGGCAACATGGTGAACTCGCTCACCAACGCCGTTCAGTTCGGCCTGCGCGACAAAGTCGTAAACGGCAAGAACTTCGAGATCATCGTTCCGCTTTACTCCCGCCTGATGGCGAAGGGTGCTGGTGCGAACGTTAAGGGCATCTTTGGGTCCACCAACTGGCACTGGTCGCTGCAGGACGAAGGCTCCAAGGCGTTCGTGAAGTCCTTCGGTCAGAAATACGGCTTCCCGCCAAGCCAGGCTGCACACACCACTTACGTCCAGGCTCTCCTCTATGCGGATGCCTGTGAGCGTGCCGGCACCTTCAACCCGTGCGGTGTTGTGGAAGCCCTGGAAGGCTTCGAGTTCGCCGGTCTCGGCAACGGCAAGACCTTGTACCGCGCTGAAGACCACCAGTGCTTCAAGGACGTTCTGGTCGTGAAGGGTAAAGAAAACCCGACCTCCGACTTCGACCTTCTTGAAATCGTTGAAGTGACACCTGTGGAGCAGGTCACTTATGCGCCGGATCACCCGCAGTTTGCCGGTGGCGCACTGGGTACCTGTAACTCAGGCGCTTAATCCAATCCAAACGAACCGACAGGGCGGGGTTCCTGCCCTGTCGGTGTTTTCCTTGTAATTTAGCGCGGTTGGGGGCTGCCGCCACGCGCTGTTGATCCGAGCTGAGAGCGATGGACGCGATACTTCTTCAAATCTTGAACGGTCTGGACAAGGGGTCTGCCTATGCGCTGATCGCCCTTGGGCTGACCCTCATTTTCGGCACACTGGGCGTTGTCAACTTCGCCCATGGCGCGTTGTTCATGATCGGGGCCTTTTGCGCGGTCACACTGAACCGTTTGCTGTCCGTGTCGTTCACCACCATCGACGATACCCGGACCGACTTCCTCGGGAACCCGCTGAAGGTTGAAACGCCCTATGTGGAAGCCTGGTTTGGCCCGGAGATGGGAGGGGCGATCATTGATTGGTCGGTGCCGCTCGCGATCCTGTTCTCAATTCCAATCATGGCGTTGGTCGGCCTGTTCATGGAACGCGGCTTGATCAAATACTTCTATAAGCGCCCGCATGCGGACCAGATCCTGGTGACCTTTGGCCTCGCGATCGTTCTTCAGGAAATCATCAAATATTTCTACGGCGCAAATCCGATCCCGACACCGGCTCCGGAAGTCTTCGCTGGCAGCTTTGATTTCGGTGCTATGATTGGAATGGACCCGAATGTCATCATCTATCCGTACTGGCGGATTGTCTATTTCTTGTTTGCGACGGTCATCATTGGAGGGGTTTTCGCCTTCCTCCAGTTCACGACCTTCGGAATGGTCGTACGGGCCGGCATGGCCGACCGGCAGACGGTCGGATTGCTGGGAATTGATATCGATCGGCGCTTCACCATCATGTTTGCCCTCGCAGCGATCGTAGCGGGCCTTGCCGGTG
>CALDSI010000429.1 GCA_937911395.1 uncultured Labrenzia sp. | reverse complement strand
CGCATCGAGACTGCCGTTTTCCAATTGAACCAGCTGGCGCTTGAACGGTGTTATGGGTCGGAAGTCAACATTGATACCGACGCGCCGCGCAACTTCGACCACTGTTTTTGGAAGCACCCCGGCCGCCAACTCTGCACCGGTTGGCCGCATGATGACCGGATACCAATCCACTGTCCCGTTCACGCGGATCGTATCGCAGCGTTCCGCGGCTTGGGCCAAGCCCGGTCCGCCCGCAACCATAAAAAATGCCGTCAGAAGCACACCCGGCAAGCTAAAAATCCAGGCCCAACGTCTACAAGGCGTATAACACTTTAGGCACATGTATCCTGTGTTTTGGACCATACATACCGTTCCTAATTTCAATAGGCTTTTTTTACCTGAGCACCAGACAAGTCGGTGCCATGACCAATAGTCTGTGCATTCATTCCTAAAAAAGACAAAACACAACTTCTGAAAACAGGCCGGTTGCATTAACGCAGAAACTGGGAAATCAACCGGTTATGCGCCAGAGGCCCAGAGGCACCAAATAGACACCGAGGCATAAAATTGCGCCAAGGAATGCGCGACGGAACCCGGCGTCGGACAAGCGCCCCCGCAAGCGCTGACCAATAAAAACACCGGCAAGGGCTGGAACCGTCAAGAGCAGAGATTGGACCGCCCCCTGAAATTCGAGAAGGCCAAAGCCACCCAGCGCCAGCGCCAGCATGACCGTTGCAGACAAGAACAACAGCCCCATGGCCTGTACCAATTCGTCCCGGTCAAGGCCCAAGGCCTGGAGATACATCCCTCCCGGGACTGTATAAGCCCCCGTCAAACCGGAAAAAATCCCGTTCACCCCCCCAAGCACCACACCGATAGGCCGTTCCCATTCCAACGGGATGTGCAAGCGAAGACCTGCGAGCATCGGCACTGCATAAGCAATCATCAAGGCACCCAGGATCAAATCCGGCACACCCTGTGGAGCCTTTGTCAGAATGAAAGTTCCAAGCATCAGCGTTGCAGAGGCAGCAGCAAGAAACGGCCATAGCCGTTTGGTCAGCGCCTTCAGGTGCCCCCCGTAGACCGCTTGCCAGAGGTTGGTCAGGAAAGCGGGCCAAAGGATCAGCACAATGGCCGCTTCAACCCCGACGAACACAGTCATCAAACCGAGGCTGATTGCCGGCAGCCCCATTCCAACGGTTCCCTTGACTATCCCCGCCAGAACAAAAACGACCGCTGCGATCAGATAAAGTTCAGGGCTGTTCATCTATTGGCGACCGGCCCTCTTTCGGAGGATCATTCTGCTACGGTTTCTGCTAAAGGCGCAGCACTCTTATAGCCGCCAGCAGTGTCAAACCCGGCTTGATACGCGTCCAGGATACCGGCCTGCAGCTGCTCTTCTATGACCGCATTGAACTTCGGGAGCAGATCAACACAGGGTGATTTGCGTGAAAACATAAAATGCACCGACCGACGTGCTGCTGTCCACGGAACATCTTCGATCTGCCCGTCGAACCCGAATGTCGACACCGCTTTCTTACCGTAGCTTCGGGACATCATGATGTAATCAAACCTACCGTCCTTCAGCATCTCCAGATCGGCGGCGATGTCGTCAAGCGACTGGCTGTCAATAATAAGGTTATCAGCAGCGAATTTGTTGTTGTCTTTGCCAAGATGGACCCCGTAAGGCGCGCGTCCGCGCAATCCGACGAGGCCTTTCAGGTCGCGAGGCTTCGTCTTCATGCCTGTCCGGATAAAGACAGTCACCTCATCTTCGTGAACAGGGTTGCTGAGTTGAAACTTGTTGAGACGCTCTTCTGACAGATAGGCTCCCGCGAGAACATCAATACTTCCGTGCTCCAAAAGCGCAAACAGCCGGTTCCAAGGCAGGTCCGGCCCATATTCGCTCCTGACAGATGCCTGCTCAGAAACGTAATGCGTTATTGCCGGGAATATACCTTTCATTTCGCCAAGGTCGGGTGTTCTCCAGGAAAAAGGCCGCCACTCATTGGCACCATTCACCTTCAGGACGTCACAACTTGCAAATGCCGGGCCTCCAGCGAACAGAACTACACTATACGCGACGAGAAATGCGAAAAGCCCCCCGCGCTTGCGTGGCTTTATACTTTGCCCCATTTTAATTGCATACTCCCCAGCCACACCTATAACACGAACAGTGCTCACATAGCTTACGATAGGTCAAGTAAAATTGCCAAGCTCTGGTAAGACCCTCTGAGCCACTAGAGCTGAAATCGGGTTTTATTACCGATGTTTCGAGTGTTAGATGGCGTCATGATGACTGCTGCTACCCCGATTATTGACAATACAACCGCACGCCAGCTTTTTCTGGATCGCCATGGTCTTGCAGTTCTTTCAGGCCGTGCAACCACCGATCAAGTAGGCGAAACAATTTCCGCTCTTGGCTTTGTCCAAGTCGACAGCATAAACACGGTTTCCCGCGCCCATCACATGATCCTTTTTTCCCGGATTCCGGGCTACAAGGAGACGCATCTCAAACGGCTGCTTGAAAAGGACCGTCAGCTCTTCGAGCACTGGACCCATGATGCCTCAGTGATACAAACGGCCTCGTTTCACTAATGGCGGCTGCGTTTTGAGCGTGACCGGGCAAAGCTGATCGGGCGCTGGCGCAATTGGCGGCAAAACGGTTTTGAAGAGAAATTCAGCAAAGTCCTGAAACAGGTTTCCGACCATGGACCTGTCTCATCGTCAACGGTCGGAGAAGGTGAAGCCCGCAGCAAAGGTGGCTGGTGGAACTGGCATCCGTCGAAACCAGCGCTTGAGTTTTTGTGGCGGACGGGTGAGCTGTCTGTCTGCCACCGGCGCGGATTTCAGAAAATCTACGACCTCACCGAACGTGTCATTCCGCCCGCGCATTTGGAACAGCGTTTTGACTTGGAAGAAACAATCGATTGGGCGGCGCGGTCTGCCCTTGACCGGCTGGGCTTTGCAACATCCGGTGAAATTGCCGCGTTTTGGGATCTGATCACGCCGGCAGAGGCGAAATCATGGTGCGAGGCCAAGTTAGCAAGCGGCGAAATCGTTGAGACTTTGATCGAAGGCGCCGACGGCTCCCTTCGAAAAAGCTTCGTACTGCCGGAAACGCTTGCGACACTCGATACACTGCCGCCTCTGCCGTCAAGGGTGCGTGTTCTGTCGCCTTTTGATCCGGCC
>CALDSI010000428.1 GCA_937911395.1 uncultured Labrenzia sp. | reverse complement strand
GCTGTGCTGGGGCTTTTTTTGATTGTTCAGGTGTCAGCTGGGTCCAGGCGGATAGCCGTTTAAAGAAACAACTCGCCCCTTGCGACCAGCGTTGCCTGTCCGCCAACCCTAATGGCGTGCATGTCGCCGTTTTCAATATCGATCTCCAGGTCGATCAGCGACGGACGGCCCATCTCAAAGCCCTGCTCGATCCGGATGTGATGGGTGCCAGCTGGCAGCCCATCATAATGCCGGAGCACGCCTGCAAAAGCGGCTGCGGCGGAGCCCGTCGCCGGGTCTTCCATGATGCCCATATCGGGCGCAAACAAGCGGGCGTGGAACGCACTGTCATGAGACCGGGTTTCCCGGCAATAGACATAGGCATCGTTGTGCTCGTCATTGCCAAAGCCCTTCTTCCACATTGCGGGGACCGGCTTTGCCTGCGCCAGGGCGTTCAGATCCCGGACTGGGATGAAATTGAAGGCTGGACCGACCTTGAACCGGGAGGGCGCATGATTCTCAAAGCCGATGTCCGATGGTTCCAGATTGAGCGCGGCCGCGATGAGTTCAATATTCTGCGTCGGGCCAGCCGGTTCCGGAAGCACCGGCACGTCGAACTCGGCGAACGCTGTGGCGTTTTCCCGCAAGATCACCGCACAGCGGACCGTGCCGATCTTTTGCTTTAGGACGACCACTGCGTCCTGTTCGCCGGATACATCGCCGAAGCGCTCAACAGCCATCAGAATTGCGGTGCCAACGGTTGGGTGGCCTGCAAAGGGTAACTCGCATTTAGGCGTGAAAATCCGCATCGAAGCAGAGTGCCCGGGGTTCTCTGGCGGGAACACAAATACGGTTTCAGACAAGTTGAACTCGCCGGCAATCTTTTGCATTTGCTCATCGCTTAGGTCCTCACTGTCCAGCACCACGGCCAACGGATTTCCGGCCAATGCCTTGTTTGTAAAGACGTCCAAGATCGCGTAGCGGCGGCTCATGCAGTGTTCTCCCTGGAGATCGAACGCGTTTCTAGTTCGAAGGTGAGCGGACTTTTACATTTCTTCGCAAGTCCCGCCAGACCTTTGCCGCGATTGTTGGTGAACAAACTCTTGCGCGGCGGGGTGCTGATGGCTGTGATTGGCGGGTAGCTGCGCCAATTGCGGAACAATCGCGTTGGGGGGATTAGTGCTCTCCAAGGCCGTCAGACATCTGGTCTGCAATGACACCTTCAGAAGGTTCGCTTTTGGTGGGGCGGTACGTATGGCAGAGGCGTTCAAGCAAAAAAAAGGACTGCTCTTGGAGAAGCAGTCCTCTGAAAGGTTTCAGTGCCAGTCTGCTAATAAGCGGTAGAAATCAACCCACCTATCTTTGTACTGATTCAAAAAATCTCAAAGTGGCCCAAGCAGAAGGTAGTATGCCCGAAACAAAAAATTGCTCCCCACCTCTGCTCTACTGAAATATCATCAGCAATGTCCCCATGTTACTGAGCAGCTGTTCGGCCTTCAAGCCTTATTCGTCTTCGTTCTCAAATTGATAACGTTCAAATGACCAGAAGACCGCGAGGAGCGCTGCCACACACCGATCTATTACAGAACGCTGAAAGTTTAACTTTGCGCGCTTTGAATCAGACTTTGATTGGGCTGGTTCATAGTCAAAATTGAAGACGTATTTCTTCGGCGAAGTGTCTGAAATTGCAAGGATGTGCTGGGTATCAAGCAACCGGCGAATGATCCGGTTCATGGTCGGTCGGGTGATGTTTAATTGCTGTGCCAACTTGGCCTCAGAGACACCACCTTCGCCATCAGACGCAGCGGTTATTCGCATGACAACTGCAGTAGTATCATAACTGTCCAGATTAAGATGGGTCTTTACAGAATCTATATTGTCGAAAATGAGATCAGCGATCTCAACCGCTATAGTATTATCGCTGTTTTTACCATTTTTCATTGTTGGCGTCGCTTCTTCACAGATTGGCTGGATCTTCTCATTTTGAGAACCAATAAACAGCCATATGAACCAAAAGTGTCGGGTCTATCTCAATTTGACCAACTGCGGCATTGATACAACCGGCATCGATGACTGGTAGGGGGCTTGCGATCATCTTTCACAGGCGTGGCGGCGATTTGTTCAATTGTGCTCTTTAGTTGGTGTTTGCAAAGGGTAAGCGTCTTCAGTTGCTGAATGCTGAAGGTCGTTCAATTGATACACTCTGGTGAGCCCTTTTTGGGATCTTTCATGGCTCCAGCGTTAGTATCTAGCGCAAGATGTGGTTTCCAAGCGCCCGCGCATAGGAGGCGACGTTAGGATCAGTAAGGTCTATGCCCGACCGGATTATGCGGATGTCAGCAAGCTCCTTTTCTTCTGAAGCCATCGAATGTGCGATGATGTCATGACGGAGCGCTTCGGCTGACCGGTTGCTGTCGAACACCTGCGCAACGCTGATACGGGCACCGTCGAAAACGATCAGCAAGTCGTCTGGCACAAGATCATTCAAGCGAAGCCCAGTCTCTTCCTCCAGTTCCCGTGCGATCGCCCCCCGGACGTCGATCAGCCCAGTCGGGCCGACGTCAGACGGATCAAGGTTGCCACCCGGTGGGTAGATCTGACCGGCGGTTGCTGTATGGGCGGACATGACACCGTAGAGGAGTGCGCCGTCCGATGAGCGTATGACCGCCGAGCCGAAGAGGTTGAATGTTGTCAGATCCGGAGCGCCCCAATCCCGCCAAGTCAGGAACGCGGCATAAGAGCATTCCGTGCACACACCGGTGAGGGCTCCATTGTCAAATGAGTGACTTGTAAGCTTGAGCGTTCTGCCGTTCCACAACTCCGGGATCCGCCTTTGTTGCTCCGCAAAGTGTGCGGCTATATCAGCGACATTTCACGTTTCAAAATCCCAAGCGTTTGATGAGACCGAGAGCGTGATTTCTGAAATCGGCACTACATTGCCCACAAGTGTCTTTTCCATCAGGGGCATGAACCGGCCAGGCGCCATCTTGCTGGGTTCCTGGCCGACAGTCTTGTACTGTCTCCGCTCATAAAAACCGCCTGCATTTACCTCACTGCGCAGAGTGACCTTGTCACAACCAATCTGACGGGCACGATCTTCGCTGCGCTGGAGAAGCAGGGTGCCTATGCCTTGCTTTTGAGCGCCTGGCGAAACATAGAGATACTCGAGCGTGACGGATTGAGGCGGATTTTGCTTTAGTCCGGAAAAAGCAATGGCTTGGCCGGCGTCTTCGGCCACGATCAGTTCGTGATCGGTGACCATCTCCGGTGTGATCTGCCACTGCCCACGCCATTGGCGCATCAGGTCTTCAGGATACCCCAAAGAGGCCTTGTAATCTTGCATGATCTGGGTGAGAGCCGGCGCATCATCCGCATGCGCGGCACGGAGTTTCAAAGGCATAGCTGTCCAATCAGTTATGATCAGACAGCCGTAGTCATTGAATGTGAAAGTTGCAAGGCGGTTGATGGCCTACTTGATGAACGTCCCATTCTGGAGCTCTGTGATCGCTTGCATCAGTTCTTCACGGGTGTTCATGACGATCGGTCCGTGCCACGCCACAGGTTCCTTGATTGGCGCGCCCGAGACCAGCAGAAAACGAATCCCGTGTTCACCGGCATGAACCACGATCTCGTCGCCCGTACCGAATATGACCAGCGTGCGGTCTCCGGTCTGGTCGCGGATTTTGAGCTCTTCGCCCCCGAATTCCTTCTCGGTCAGCACTCCAAATGGGTCCGAAGCGCCTTCGAACTTGCCCGAGCCTTCGAAGATGTATGCAAAGGTTTGTTTGTAAGTATCGACCTTGAAGCGTTTTTTACGTCCCGCAGGAACGTGAATGTCCAGATACTGCGGGTCTGCTGCAATCCCGTCGACAGGCCCCTTCTTGCCCCAGAACTCGCCAATGATCACACGAGCGGAGGTGCCGTCATCATCCACGACGACGGGGACGTCTTTGCCTTCTATATCCTGATAGCGCGGCTCCGTCATTTTCAACGAAGAGGGCAGGTTGGCCCAAAGCTGAAATCCGTGCATCTTGCCGGTCTCATCCCCCTTAGGCATCTCCTGGTGCATGATACCGCGGCCCGCTGTCATCCATTGCACAGAGCCAGCGCCAAGTGTGCCTGTATTTCCAAGGCTGTCGCCGTGCTCCACGGTGCCCTTCAGAACATACGTGATCGTTTCAATGCCCCGATGCGGGTGCCAGGGAAATCCGGCAAGATAGTCCTCCGGGCGGTTGTTGCGGAAATCGTCCATCATCAAAAACGGATCCAGCATTTCCGGATCTTGAAAACCGAACACCCGTTCCAGCTTGACGCCAGCGCCTTCAAGCGTGGACTGGGTCGAACCGATATGAGTGACAGGGCGAACGGACATGGCGTGTTCCAGGCTTGACTTAATGTTGTTTTGCAAAATAGAGGATTTGTCCGGAAAACCCATATGAGAGCGGATGGACGCAGCGTTTCGACTTTCGAAACAATCATGGGATCTCTGCTGACAGAGACTGTCGGTAGGGAGCCTGCCTTGTATCTTGCAGTTGATTGGACCACATGCGAGTGTGCCCGCCCAAACGACCCGCAGTCTGCCGGTCTGATTTATTTCAAAAAACTGGTTAGATTTTCATGGCGCCGATCCTTTCCGTCCAAAATCTGGAAAAAACCTATGATGGCGGGTTTCAAGCGCTGAAATCGGTGTCACTTGAGATTGAGAAGGGTGAGGTTTTCGCGCTTCTCGGTCCGAACGGTGCCGGCAAGACGACCTTGATCAGCACAATCTGCGGTCTCGTCCGCCCGACGTCCGGAAGTATCACCGTTGGCGGGCACGATGCACTGAAAGACTACCGTGCGGCGCGGCGGATGATTGGTCTGGTGCCCCAAGAAATGCCGACAGCGCCCTTCGAGATGGTCGGCGATACCGTAGCCTTGAGCCGGGGGCTGTTTGGTTTGAAACCAAACCCGGACCTGGTTGAGAAAATACTCAAGGACCTGACACTTTGGGATAAGCGCAAAGACCCGATCATGGCTCTTTCCGGAGGCATGAAACGCCGGCTTTTGGTGGCCAAGGCTCTGGCTCATGAGCCGGAGATCCTGTTCTTGGATGAGCCGACAGCAGGGGTGGATGTGGAACTGCGTCACGACATGTGGCGCATCGTTGGCGAGCTGAAGGACAACGGCGTCACGATTATCCTGACCACGCACTACATTGAAGAAGCAGAAGAAATGGCCGACCGGGTCGGGGTCATCAACAAGGGGGAAATCATCCTCGTTGAAGACAAGAACCGTCTTATGCAAAAGCTCGGCCGCAAGGAGTTGACCCTGTCACTCAGTTGCGCGGTAACTGGCCTTCCCCCGGAGCTGCAGAAGTACGATCTCAAGCTGTCCGAAGATGGCTGCAGTTTGACGTATACCTACGACACGCAAGGCGAGCGTACGGGCATAACCGCCTTGCTGACGGATCTCTCAAAAACTGGTGTTCATTTCCATGATCTTCAGACCGATCAGTCCTCGCTGGAGGATATTTTCGTTGATCTTGTGAAAAGGGGAGATTGAGCCCTTATGCACCTGACTTTTCTGCCGCTGAGCAAGGACAAAACGAATGAATTTTGAAGCGGTCAAAGCTATTTACCTTGCCGAAATGGCACGTACCAAACGCACGATCATGCAGTCGATCGTCTCTCCGGTGATCTCAACCGTTCTTTATTTTGTTGTCTTTGGTGCAGCAATCGGGTCTCGGATCAGCGAAGTGGATGGGGTCTCCTATGGTGCATTTATTGTGCCGGGCCTGATCATGCTGTCCCTGATGACGCAGAGCCTGTCGAACGCCTCATTCGGCATTTATTTCCCGCAGTTTACAGGCACGATCTTCGAGGTTTTGTCGGCACCGATCTCATTTCTGGAAATCACCATCGCCTATGTCGGAGCCGCTGCAACAAAATCGATTGTTGTTGGTTTGGTCATTCTGATCACGGCAAACTTTTTCGTCGACATTGAAATCCAACATCCGTTCTGGATGGCAGCCTTCTTTTTGTTGACGGCTATCACGTTTGCGCTGCTCGGCTTCATAATCGGCATTTGGGCCGACAATTTCGAGAAGCTGCAATTCGTTCCGCTCTTGATCGTGACACCGCTCGCCTTTCTAGGAGGGAGCTTTTACTCGATCTCGATGCTGCCTGAGGTCTGGCAGAAGGTCACGTTGATCAACCCGGTCGTCTATCTGATTTCAGGGTTCCGGTGGAGTTTTTACGGCCAGGCCGACGTCTCGCTTTGGCTCTCGCTTTTCATGACGCTCCTGTTCTTGAGCGTCTCACTTGCGATTGTTCATTGGATCTTTAAAACGGGTTACAAACTAAAACCCTAGGCCGTGCGGGCGAGTTGAGTTTGATGGGTATTATGAGTTCTTCGCGATTTTTGCGCAGTCTTTCGGCGGTTGTGCTGGCGGCGTCTTTAGCCGCCTGTCAAACGGCAGGTGCGCCCTCACAATCGAGCCCATCATCTGCTCAGGCTGCAGCGGTTCAAACCGCGTCTTTGCCTGTTGTCAGTTATGCCCCAGCAACAGCGCAGGAGCGGGGCTTCTCGGCCCTTGTGCTGAATGCCGCAACCGGCCAGGAACTTTATGCCGTTAACGCCGATGCTCCGCGTTTTCCGGCGTCCCTCACAAAGATGATGACGCTTTATATTCTGTTTGAGAGCGTCAGTTCCGGCGAAAACCGCTTATCGAGCCCGCTGAACGTGTCAGCCAACGCAGCATCCCAGCCACCGGCCAAGATCGGCCTGAAGGCCGGCAGCACAATCACGGTCGAGCAGGCGGCCCGGGCACTGGCCGTCAAGTCGGCCAATGATGTCGGCGTGGCGGTTGCAGAAAACCTTGCCGGCAGTGAGGCCGCATTTGCACGTGAGATGACCCAAGAGGCCCGCGCGTTGGGTCTGTCGCGTACCCGGTTTGTCAATGCCACAGGCCTTCCAGATCCAGCGCAGGTGACGACTGCACGGGATATGGCAAAGCTTGGCCTCGCGCTTAAGCGCCGGTTTCCTCAATATGCCAGCTATTACCGGGCTAAGTCGTTCAGCTACAATGGGCGAACATTCCGGGCGACCAACAATCTCCTGGGCAAGGTCCAGGGCGTCGATGGTCTGAAAACCGGATACGTGCGCATGTCCGGCTACAATCTCGTCGCCACAGCACGGCGCGGCGGCAAACAGTTGATCGTCGTTGTTATGGGGGGGGAAAGCGAGCGGGCAAGGGATGCGGAGGTCACACGGCTGATCGAAGCTCATTTTCCTGCGGGCTGAGGCCGTCGATTTGCGCCAATTCCTCCGAGAACTTCGGCGTTTCCGCCTCTTGAGCGGCCATGGTAATCCGATTGCGGCCTGCGTTTTTTGATGTGTACAAGCCGGTGTCGACGATTTTGAACAAATCTGTCGGTGTCAGGCCTTCGCCGGTGCCGTGATACATGCCGCCCGATATTGTGATTTGAAATCCATCCGGGGCAAACTCGTAAGACTGGGTTTCGACCAGTTTGCGGATCCGCTCTGCGATCATAACCGCGTCTTCCTGGCCGACATTAGGAATAAGGAGGCCAAACTCCTCTCCGCCGAGGCGTGCGAAACAATCGCTTCGGCGCAAATGATGCCGGATCGCCTGGCAGATCTTTACCAATGCTTCGTCGCCGGCCACATGGCCAAACCGGTCGTTGACCTGTTTGAAATGGTCCAGATCAAACTGTATCAGACCAAAATGTGTTCCCGTTGCAAGTTGAAGTTGCCCTTCAAGGCGCCGCAGGAATTCCCGGCGGTTGAAGGTTCCGGTGAGCGGATCCCGCCGAGCATCCTCATGATTGTTGCGCGCCAGCTGCTCAAACGAAATCGCCATGGAAAACGCACCGGAGATGGCAATGAAGATCAGTGAGATCATCAAATGAATGTTGACTGTCCCGTCTTCAATCATGCCAGGACCGAATGGGTCATCAGCGAGGGCGCCGTGCAGAATTCGAAGACCTGCCTCTAGCGCCAGCAACCCGAAGGCAATGATCAGTGCAAGGCTGGATACGAGTCCGCGGAACGCCGCTGAGCCATAGGTTGCGGCAACGCTGATACAGAGCGCTGCAAAAAGCAGGTTGGAAGCAATATAGGCGAGGGCATACACCTCAAAAACGTATGCCAGTGCGGCTATGATCACGTAGATGCCTACAGGCGCGATCATGAGACTTAACGGGGTGGCTGCTTGTTTGAGACTGCGGGCAGCGTGCAGGTGAAATCCAAACCCGGTGAGCAGGAGAACATTGGGCAGCAAGTAAGTCGCTATCACCGGCAGGACTGGAAGACTTGCAAATGCTGCGAGGGCGGCGACCGACAATGCGTTGGCAGCCGCCCAGCTTCGCCAATGCGTGTTCGGACGCGCACTGAAGGAAATGGCCAAAAAGGAAATGGCGAAGACCGACAACAGGAGCATGTTTGCCGAAAACAGTGGCAATGGCGGCATAAAAAATCGGTCTCCGGGATTTTTATCCGAGGCGCTTGTTCTTACTCTAGGGCAGAGCGGGTTTCCGGCCAATTATCTCCGCCCGCTAAAATTTCATCAAAGTGTAATCGGTGAAAGCGTTTTCTTACGCCAACTGCACAAAAACACGTCGTCAGAGCAGACCTCCGAAGTGTGCGTGTCTTTTGGGCACTGAATGAAAAAACCCCGCCGTTTCCAGCGGGGCTTTTGAATCTCAGTCACGCAGGCCTTAGTTTTTGGTCTTGTCGACGAGAGCGTTGGACTTGATCCCCCCGCGGTTCGCCTTTGGCGGACGCTGAGGTTTTTCTAGTCATG
>CALDSI010000427.1 GCA_937911395.1 uncultured Labrenzia sp. | reverse complement strand
CTCTCCGTTCGTGGCATTGTAGGCAATGAACCGGCCATCAGCGGTTCCCTGAAATACCAGATTACCAGCCGTAGTCAGGGTGCCGCCATTCCAGGGCGAGACATATTCAGCGCGCCAGGCCTCCCGCTGGGTCACCGGATCCCAAGCCAGAAGGTGTCCGAAGGGCGTTGCTTGCGGCGCCACCACGTTGAAGAGGTAGCCGAGGTTCCAGCCAACCCCGGACATGGTCGACATGGGTTTATGCGAATTGAGTTCCCAACTTGGGTCGGTCGACTGCACCAGCGGCACACCTTGTGCCGGAATATAGACAAGCCCGGTATCCGGATTGAAGCTCATAGGATGCCAGTTGTGCGCACCGTAAGCGGATGGAACCGGTTCGAACGGCTTGTCTTTTGAGCGGGCATCCGGGTTTTCGATAGGCCTGCCATCGGCGTCATAGGCCTTGGCCCAAGTCGTCTCAACGAATGGTTCTGCTGAAATGAATTCGCCGTTGGTGCGGTCAATCACATAGAAGAAGCCGTTCTTTGGGGCCTGCATCAGCACTTGGCGCATGTCGCCGTCGATCTCGAGATCGGCAAGAATAATGTGCTGAGTAGATGTATAGTCCCAGGTATCCCCTGGCGTGTTCTGGTAGTGCCAGACATAGTCGCCGGTGTCCGGATTGAGCGCGACGATGGAGGCAAGGAACAGGTTGTCGCCGCCTGCGGGCGAGCGCAAATGCTGGTTCCAGGGCGAGCCGTTGCCGGTTCCGATGTAAAGAAGGTTCAGCTCCGGATCATAGGCCATGGCGTCCCAGACCGTGCCGCCGCCGCCTGCTTCCCAGTATTCGGCGGATGGATCCCAGGTTTCCGCCGCCATTTTCATGGCATCATTTTCATAAGGCTTGTCCGGGTCGCCAGGCACCGTATACCATCGCCAGACGGTGTCCCCGGTCTCTGTATCATAGGCTGAAATGTAGCCGCGCACCCCAAACTCTGCACCGCCATTGCCGATGATCACCTTACCGTTGATGACCCGTGGTGCCCCGGTCACGGTGTAGGACATATCCCGGTTTTCAATGGTGTCAATCTTCCAGAGAAGCTCGCCGGTTGCAGCATCCAGGGCATGCAGATAGCCATCATAGGATCCAACGAAGACTTTGCCTTCATAGATGGCGACGCCCCGGTTGACGACGTCGCAGCATCCCTTGGCGGCGTATTCGCCGGGCACCTCCGGATCATACACCCAGAGCTTTTCTCCTGTGATGGCGTCCAGCGCATGAACAACGGACCACGATGCGGTGACATACATGACACCATCGGCCACGATCGGTGTCGCCTGAACACCGCGGCGGGATTCCAGATTGTAGGACCAGGCCAATCCGAGTTCGCCGACATTGTCAGCGGTGATCGTATCGAGTTGAGAGTATCGGGTTTCGGCGTAATTCAGGCCGTAATTGAGCCAGTTTTGATCCGACGCGTCGTTTTCGATGATCGTGGCCGTGTTGATGCCGCCGGTGGCAGAGCGAATGGCGTCTGCCGAAATCGGCTCAGCTGCCGCCAGATGGGGGCTGACAAGAAGTGCCAATGCCCCGCCAATAAAGCGTTTCATAAAATGTTTCCTCCCTCACGAGTTTATTGTTTGCCCCGCGCAGGGCGCCGTCCCGCAGTCCAACCTCAGGCTCTCCTCCAGGTGGTTGAACTCAGTGACGGGCAAGCGGGATAG
Organism: uncultured Labrenzia sp.; assembly: GCA_937911395.1. Classification (GTDB taxonomy): domain Bacteria; phylum Pseudomonadota; class Alphaproteobacteria; order Rhizobiales; family Stappiaceae; genus Roseibium. The sequence goes on along the minus strand of CALDSI010000427.1, from coordinate 4,177 downwards.
AACCGTGCCTCCCAGTTTTGATGTTAGTGAATAATACTAATGCGAATTAAGTTGGGCGCAACTGAATGCGCGCGTATCGTGCTAAAGTACCAGAAACACGTATTGAGTGTGATGGCGGGTGCGGCGAGCGATCAAAAGGATTTGCTGTAGTCTTCGGCAGGCTTAACTGCTTGATTAGTTTCGGCGGAAACCAAGGGCCTTTGCAGGCATTTCAAATTCCACGATCTCAGCATTCGGCTGTGTTTCATCTACACGTGTGAGCTCGGCTTTTAGGAAGTTGCGTGAACGCAGCTGTGTGCGGGTGAGGCCAAGATCAGCCAAAACACTATCGGGTTCCCCCCGGAGCAAGTGTCGTCTCTCTGAGGCCAATTGCAGGGATTGCTTTATCTCTGTGGTTTTGTTGCGCAACCACTTTGCCAAACGGTATTTGTGAGAAAATCTCTTAAGGCAGTGGTTTTGACTGGGGAAGGAAATGACCCGCGCCGTTCGCGGCGTCGAGGCGGGTTTGAAAATGAGCTTTTGTGTTTTCACGGTATTTTTCCGGAACAAGAGCGGAGTGATTTCACTATCGCGAAAAGATATCGCCTGGTCGAAGGAGAAGTTGTCAGTCTATTGTGAGAAAAAAGAACATGTTTCGCGAGGCGAGAGACTGAGATGAAACGGCTGCCACCCTTGAATGCCTTGCCAGCTTTGGAAGCGACGGCGCGGCTCGGATCCATGAGTGCCGCTGCAGATGAGCTTGGCCGGACCCATGGTGCGATCAGCAAGCAGCTCGCCCATCTGGCAGAGCAGGCGGGTGTCGCCTTGTTCCGTAAAGACGGGCAGGGCGTGGCCCTGACCCCGGAAGGGGAAAAGTTTGCAAAGACGGGCGGTGGGTCGGTGCAGGAGATCGAAGCGGCTTGGCGGGGGCTCACGCAGCTTGCTGACAGTCCGACCCTCGACATCGGCATCAGCGCGACGTTTGCCATGCGCTGGTTGATGCCGCGCCTGCCGCGGTTCTATCAGAGGTATCCCGATGCACAGGTCAATTTCCGGATGACCGGGAAACACTGGCTGCCGGAAGAGCAGATGGATGCCATCCTCACCTGGGACCGTTTGCGCTGGCAGTTCGGCGGTCGAACAGACATTGAAGTTCTGGGGGATGTTGCCTTTGGAATTGTGCATGCGCCCGGTCTAGGCGTTGACGTAAAGGAGCGCGTGCTGACGGTTAAAAACCGCTGCGTTCAGGAATTGCCCGGCGATGTGTGGGGCGCTTTTCAGACGCTTGCCGGAGTTGAAGTCGTCTCGGAAACGGCAACGGCTTACCCGCATACGTTTTTGGTGATTGAAGCCGCTTTGGCCGGTTTGGGAGCGGCTCTGGTGGAAAAGCGCATTGTGGCGGAGGAGCTGGCGGATGGCCGCCTTGTGGCCCCCTTTGGGTTCACGCTGATCAAGGATGGTTTCGGTGCGATTGTTTCTCAACGCAAACGGCCGAAGCGTTTGGCGCGCGCCTTTCTAGAGTGGTTGCGTAAAGAGGCGGCAGCAGCTGCGCAATAGCAGGCCTGTTAACTGATGATTTGCCAATATTGTCGCTCAGGGACAAGAGTGTGACGCATTTGGGTCGTTGGGCTTGCATCGTCACTGTGTTTGATATAAAGATATCTTTATATTGACATTGGCGGTGAGTGAATGACCGAGCGGAACACCCTATCTGTAGACGAGACCTTGGCCGCCTTGCGGGCAGTTGGGGAGGCAACGCGGATCCGTCTGATCGCTCTGCTGGCGCAAAACGAACTCACCGTGAAGGATGCCACTGCTATCCTTGGTCAGAGCCAGCCACGCATCTCCCGTCATTTGAAATTGCTTGCTGAAGCCGACGTCATCCAACGCTTCCCGGAGGGCTCATGGGTCTACTACCGTCTGTCGGATGGCCCCGAGGGCGCATTGGCGCGCGATGTTGTAGCCCGGATCTCAGATGTAGACGCCGTTCTGGCAGCCGATCAGGAGCGTTTTCAGGCCATCCGCAAAGCCAAGGCGGAAGAGGCTGCTGCCTTCTTTGCCGCCCGTGCGCTTACCTGGGACCGGGAGCGCTCCTTGCATGTCCTTGAGGCCGACGTTGAAGCGGCTATGCGTACCGCGCTTGGCGATGCGCCGTTCCAGACATTCCTTGATCTTGGAACCGGCACAGGCCGTCTCCTTGAAGTCTTCTCCGATCAATATGTCTCAGCGCTTGGGGTCGACGCCTCTCATGACATGCTGGCCGTCGCGCGGGCGAATCTGTCGAAGGCAGGCCTGAACAACGCGCAGGTTCGCCATGGAGATGTCTACGCTCTGAATGTACCGCCGAAATCCTTTGACGTGGTCGCAATCCACCAGGTGCTGCACTTCCTGGATGATCCGGCACGTGCGCTTGCAGAAGCGGCACGGGCGGTGCGCCCCGGCGGGCGCTTGCGGATCGTCGAGTTTGCGCCGCATGAGCGTGAGTTTCTGCGGGATCAGCATGCCCACCGCCGCCTCGGCTTTGCCGGCGAGCAGATGGAGCGCTGGCTGGACGCGCTGGATCTCGATCTTGAAAAAACAACCGACCTCGTTCCCGGCGAGGCCGATGACAGCAAACTGACCGTTACCCTTTGGCTGGCCCGCGATCGGCGGATCATCACCGACGTGCCTGCCCAGAATTCTTCCCGAGAGGTTGCCTGATATGACCGTTTTGTCATCCCGACTGTCCCGAGGTGCTACACAGACACCGATCACTGCATCCTTCGAGTTCTTCCCCCCGAAGTCCGAGAAGATGGGTGAGACACTTTGGGAAACGGTCCAGCGCCTTGCGCCGCTCAACCCGTCTTTTGTGTCGGTCACCTATGGTGCAGGCGGATCGACCCGCGAGCGGACCCACAAGACCGTCGAGCGCATCTTGAACGAGACCGATCTTGCTCCAGCGGCCCACTTGACTTGTGTCGGTTCTCGGAAAGCGGAAGTCGATGCGATCGTCAAAGATTATTGGGATCTTGGTGTGCGCCACCTTGTGGCACTGCGCGGTGATCCGCTTGCAGGTATCGGCGCGGTTTATGAGCCGCATCCGGAGGGCTATGCCTACGCGACCGATCTGGTTGAAGGCATCAAGAAGATCGCCAATTTCGATGTGTCGGTTTCCGGCTACCCGGAAAAACATCCCGAGAGTGGCAGCTGGCAGAAAGAGATCGACAACCTGAAGCGTAAGGTAGATGCCGGCGCGGACCGGATCATCACCCAGTACTTCTTCGACAACGATCTGTTCGATGACTACCTGGACCGTATCGCGGCGGCGGGTATCAATATCCCGGTGATCCCCGGCATCCTGCCGATCCATAATTTTGAGCAGACCATGGTATTCTCCGCAAAATGTGGTACCTCGATCCCAGAATGGGTCGCGCGGCGCTTTGCCGGTCTGCAGAATGATCCGGAAACCCGCAAGCTCGTCGGTGTTGCCATCGCTTGTGAGCAGGTGATGGACCTGGTCGATCGCGGCCTGACGGACTTCCACTTTTACACGATGAACCGTGCGGATCTGACATACGCGATCTGCCACATGCTCGGCATGGGCCAGCAGGGCACCGAGAAAGTGGCAGCCTAAAACATAGCCTTGGGCTGTCGTTCAGGTCCCGTGCCGGAACTGTGTGTTTTTGAGATATGAGGGCCCCGGATCAGGTCCGGGGCGGCATTAGTGTAACGGCTGTCCCGGTCTTGAACCGGGACCTCACGAGTTTGGAATAACGCGGCCCGGAGCAAGTCCGGTGCTGCAACGTCAAAAAACAGCCGTCCCGGCCCCGAGCCGGTACAATGGCCAAGAGGTAGGAAACCCCTGTGACCAAGTCTGACGCCTTTGCGCGCCTTCAGGAGATCGCAAAATCCCGCATCCTCGTGCTGGACGGAGCCATGGGGACTGAAATCCAGTTGCTCAAATTGGACGAGGCAGCCTATCGTGGTGAGCGTTTCAAGGACTGGCCCTCGGACGTCAAGGGCAACAATGACCTCCTCAGCCTGACAATGCCGGACGCCATCCGTCAGATCCATGTCGACTATCTGGAAGCGGGCGCGGATATCGTTGAAACCAATACGTTTTCCTCCACCACCATCGCCCAGGCCGAATACGGCATGGAGGACCTGGCGTATGAATTGAACCTGGAAAGCGCGCGCCTTGCTCGTGAGGCCTGTGATC
>CALDSI010000426.1 GCA_937911395.1 uncultured Labrenzia sp. | reverse complement strand
CAAGTGATTCCGAGGCCTACCAGGACCTTGTCAGCAACAAGATGATCGGCATCTTCGAAGCCTGTACCTTCCAAGACATCACCGGTCAGCGGATCTCGAAAGTGGTTCACACCCTCCGCTTCATTGATGAGCGGGTAACCTCCTTCATTGAACAGCTGCGCATCCCGGCGAGTTTCGAAGCCGAGATCGAGGAAACCGATGAAGAGCGCCGCAAGCGGGAGCTGATCCTCCACGGGCCGCAGCACTCCGGCGAAGGCGTTTCTCAAAATGACATCGACGCGCTCTTGGGCGACAGCCAGGCAGACATCGACAAATTGTTCGATTGATCATCGCCGGGCAAAGAATTGAAAAAAGGCCGCTCCCTCGGGCGGCCTTTTTTGCGTGATGACAAACGTCAAACCTCTCGGTCGTGATCCTTGGGCTAGTGCCGAGGATCAGCATTTTTCAAGTCGCAACGCTTCTGTGCGCCTATTGCGCTCCATTATCCCATTCGCCCCACAATGGATCGACGTAGAATGGGTCGGTTATGCCCTGCTTGCGCATCGCCATCCCGGTCAACATTTCGCGCATGGCACGGACGGCAACCTGTCTGCTGCGGTATGTCGTGTCCACGATCGGGTTTACCTCGACGATTTCCAGACCCACAACATTTGTTGCCGCCGCAATGCCGCGCAGCATCGGGAACAGCTCGCGGATGGTCATACCACCGGGTTCAGGTGTGCCCATACCGGGTGCGAAGGCCGGTTCCAGAACATCGGTGTCGAGAGAAATATAAACATTCTCGATGCCGGAGGCTGCAACCTCTTCCAATACCTCCGTGAGCACCTCGCGCCAGCCTTTGCGGTCGATCTCATGCATGTAACGGAATCGAATGTTGTTCTGGCGCATCCAAGTGAGATCCTTCCCATCAGGCTTGGCCGAGTTCAGACCGATCTGCCAAAACAACTCACCCGGTACGTGGCCCTCGTCGATCAGGCGACGCACAGGACCGCCGTGCGTGAGATAATGGCCAAAGGCCAAAGCCGTCGCGTCATAGTGTGCATCGAAATGCACTACCGCAACTTTACCTTTGCCGTAGAAATCCGTGACGGCCACAACGTCAGGATACATCAGCGAGTGATCCCCACCGACCACGAACGGTACAGCGCCCGCTTCAACAATTCCTGTAACGCGGTGATGCACAGATAGGATGCTGCGTTCGTTGGAAAACGGATCGATGACGGCATCACCGTAATCAACAACGTTGAAGATCCTCATGGGATCGATGTCACCCACCGTGGGGTGCGCGTTCGGAATGAAATCTCCCCAAAATGCCAGAGGTTCGCCCACCCGGATAAGCCCGGGCGCGTAGGAGGTCCCACGCTGGGCAGTGCCCAGATCGATGGGGGCACCCATGATCGCGATGTCGACCTCGCCCGCCACAAGGTCTTGCGGACACACAGCCACAGGTTGGCGAAAGAACGTTGGGATGCCAAGCTGCGCATATCCGCCAGCAGTTGACTGGATGTTGATCGGCCCCGGCTCGCGTCCTTCGATGTTTTCGCAATCCACGTAGAAGTTCAGCAAATCGCGGTTTGGATCGCGTGGTTCTAGCGGAATTGAGTCGGGGCTCTCGCGCATCATATCGATAACCGTTTTTTCTGTTTTGGTATCGAACTCGTCCGCAGCATACGCTTGATAAGGCGCACTCAAGCCAAGGATCGTTGCACCGAATAAAGACAAGGAAGCTGTTTTCATCAGGAGTGTTCCAATCCGTTCTCGTGTTTCATGTCGCAAAGATCTTCGCGGACGTGCCGGTAGCTCTATCAATCAAACATCCCTGCCGGGTTTGTAAACCATGAAGGGCAGAGGGACTGCGTGGACCGTTCCTTTGACGTTACCTAAAGACAGCAGTTGCAACGACATTTCAATTTCCACCGTAAAAATAGAGATCCAGTTTAATCATGTGTGGCACTGTTCACATATGCAAATTATGCAAATGATGGACGCTTAGGTGATTGGATCGATGGAGATCGAATTTGCTTCCCATTTATGAGCGGCTCAACGGACTGGAGCAGATCAACGAAGTTGTTGTCAGCACACCGAGCCATGAGGTGGACGTCATACAACTCTCCGGCGGTTTGGCTACTTGTGAAGCGACCCTGCTTGAGCTACCCGATATACGTCTCTTAAAAACCAAATACAGCGCCCGCCATCGTTGGATAGACACGGGTGCGGATCGCTCAGTCCATCTCGTGTTGCCTGCGAAAACCACGCAATCTGGCGCATCTGTAAATGGTCGATTCTACGAGTCGAATAGTGTTTTCTGCCGGAGCGGACCCGGCACTGTGTTTTCGGTATCAGAGCCTGACTTCGAGTGTTTTGAGGTCGTGATAAGCGAAAAACTTGCAGATGCTACCGGTCTTCCAACCGATATTCTCTCACTATTCAACCTGCCCGGTACCGTGATCAATCCTCTTCACAGGGAGCTCCAACGCGCACTTTGCCAAAAGGGCTCTGATGGCAATCCCTGGTGGCGGCCTCCCGTTACGCAAGGAGTATTCATCAGAGCTGCCGAGGCCGTACTCGAGGCCATGCCTTTATCTGCACCGGTGGCAGAGAGGGCAAGTCTCAACCACGATCTGATTATTGCGCATGCAGAAGCCTTCATGAATGATTGGGACCCAGAGGCAAGACTAGAAATTGAGAGACTGTGCGGGGAACTGGGGCAGTCCCGCAGAACCATTCATCATGCCTTTCGAAGGAGCTTAGGGATTGGTCCGGCGGCTTATTATCGGCTCAAACGGCTTCATGCCTTGCGCGGACGCCTCGTAGCCGCCGAACCCGAAACAACGAGAATTGCAGATCTCGCTCATTCGCACGGATTTTTCGAAACCGGTCGACTGGCGGGCTATTACAAGGAAATCTTCGGTGAATTACCGAGCGAAACACTAAAGCGACGGCAGCCGCTGTAAGAAAGCCAAATGCCGGCATCCAATATCGATTGATTTTGCCTGCACATCGCGCAGTTGGAAACGTTTGATCGCACCGCTACGGGCCAGCTTGAACAACACGCATTTCTGCGCGCCCAAGTTGAATGCAAATTGCAGCCAGCAACAGCTTCCCGCCCAGTTCAACCCCTCACCACGACAGCCGTGGGATCGCCGCCCGGGCGCTGAGGCCGGCTTCGATCAACCGTTTGCGGATCAGGTGTTCTTCCGGGGCTTCGCTCGGTCCAAAATCCGAAGCGTGAATGCCGGCGGTGATGAACAGAACGTCGATGTCCTGGGACACCGCGCCGCGGATGTCGGTTGGCAGGCCATCGCCGATCGCCAGAACGTCTTCCTTTGCGATTGTTGTCCCGGCGTGCTCGGCCAAACGGCGCAGACCTGCCTCATAGATCGGTGCGTGCGGTTTGCCGAGAATGGCAACTTCGCCGCCAAGGTCTTCGTAAAGACGAGCGAGGGCCCCAGCGCACCAGACCAAGCGGTCGCCCCGCTCCACAACGATGTCCGGGTTGGCGCAGATCATCAAAAGGTTGCGCGCCGCCAGTTTTTCCAAACGCTCCCGGTAGTCGTCGGGCGTTTCCGTCTCATCATCCCTGAACCCCGTACAGCTGATCGCGTCTGCATCCTCGTCAATGCTGGTGAAGGTTGCTTCCAGATTATGATACAGCGGCTGGTCCCGGTCCGGTCCGATGTGCAGCAGCGTCTTGGAACCTTGCGCTTCCAGAACTTCGCGGGTGACATCGCCTGAGCTGACGATGCTGTCGTAAGCCTCTTCCGGCACGCCCATGCTGGTCAGCATCTCGGCGACATATTTTGCCGGACGCGGGGCATTCGTGATCAAAACCACATGGCCGCCGGTTTCTTCCCGGAAGCGCCGCAATGCGATATGTGCCTCTTCAAAAGCGGACACGCCGTTGTGCAGCACGCCCCAGACATCGCACAAGATGCCCTTGTATTGCGGGGCAAGGGCATGGAGCCCGTCAACAAGAAGCGGTGCAGAAACGGTCATGGCGGCTCACTCGGATGAGAAATTATCTGATAGGATTGCACGGAATCGAAGTAAATCCGGCGCGGACCATATCCGAAGCGCGCGTCAAACGGAACCAATCAAAGGGCAATTCATGCAGGTCAGGCAACTTGGCGAACAGGTGATCAACCAGATTGCCGCTGGCGAGGTCATTGAACGGCCTGCCAGCGTGATCAAGGAGCTGGTTGAAAACGCCGTTGATGCCGGGGCGTCGCAAATCGACATCGGCTCCGCTGCGTGCGGCTAGACGCTGATGCGGGTCGCCGATGACGTGGCCGGCTTGCTCCAGGACGATCTCAAGCTGGCCATCCGTCGTCACTGCACCTCCAAGATTTCCGATGATGACCTGTTTGATATCCGCACGCTCGGGTTCCGTGGGGAAGCGCTGCCGTCGATTGGCTCGGTCGCCCGGCTGGTCATTCAGACGCGCCACAAGGACGAAGATCACGCCTGGGCGATCGCCGTGGAAGGCGGCAAGGAACAGCCGATTGTGCCTGCCGCCCGTTCAAAAGGCACCCAGGTTGAGGTCCGTGATCTGTTCTTCGCGACACCGGCCCGTCTGAAATTCTTGAAGTCCGACCGCGCGGAAGCAGCCGCCATCACCGAGATCGTCAAGCGGATTGCGCTTGCCTATCCGCATATCGGATTTTCACTGTCGGGCGCTGACCGTCAGCCGCAATCCTGGCCGGCAGCGCGCGGCGACGAGCCGCATCTGGCTCGAATCGCGCAGATTTTGGGGCCCGATTTCGTCGACAACGCCATGGAGATTGATGCGGCGCGGGAAGGGGTCCGGCTCACCGGGTATGCTGGTCTGCCCACCCATCACAGGGGCAATGCCCAGCATCAATTCTTTTTCGTCAATGGCCGACCAGTAAAGGACAAGCTGCTTTTGTCCGGCTTGCGCGGGGCTTATGCAGACGTTCTTGCGCGCGATCGTCATCCGGTGGTGGTTCTCTTCATTGATCTGGATCCGGCACTGGTGGACGTGAACGTCCATCCGGCCAAATCCGATGTGCGCTTTCGCGATGCGCAGTTGGTCCGCGGCCTACTTGTTGGGGCGATCAAGCATGCTCTGGTCCAAGCGGGGCACCGGTCGTCGACGTCCAACGCAGCCGTCGCCTTGGACGCGCTTCGAAAACAATCTCCACAACCGGGATGGCCATCCGGTGCCACTTCTCCTGCTTACGGCTCTGTCGATCAGGGTGCGGCGAGGGGGCAAGGGTTCGGTGCAACGGCAACAGCGGAACGCTGGGAGCCGGAAGTTTTTCGGCCTTTGGAGACGGCACCAAATCCTGTGCCGGGGTTTGCTGAAGACCGGGTTGCAGAGGTCCAGAACGGCTTTTCTGCTCTGGCCACACCATCAGCCGATGCAAGAGCGCATGATGTTCCACTAGCCTCAGAGAAATCCGAGCTGCCGCTTGGAGCTGCACGGGCACAGGTGCACGAGACTTACATCATTTCCCAAACAGAAGATGGCGTTGTCATTGTCGATCAGCACGCAGCGCACGAACGGCTGGTCTATGAGCGCCTTAAGGAGGCCTTGGCCAAGAAGGACGTCGCCCGGCAGATCCTTTTAATCCCGGAGGTTGTCGACCTGCCGGAAGAAGATGCGGCCCGCTTGGCTGAACGCGCGGAGGATCTGGAAAAGGTCGGCCTGTCGCTTGAGACGTTTGGGCCGGGTGCCATCGCGGTTCGTGAAACACCAGCCATCCTTGGTGACATGGACATTCAGGGCATGGTGCGTACCCTTGCCGATGAACTGGCCGAGTGGGAGACCGCCGACAGTCTTCGGGAGAAACTTGACCACGTTGCCGCCACGATGGCCTGCCATGGATCGGTCCGGGCCGGACGCCGGATGCGGCCGGAAGAAATGGATGCCCTCTTGCGCGACATGGAAGCAACACCACTTTCTGGGCAGTGCAACCATGGGCGCCCGACCTGGGTTGAACTGAAACTCAGTGATATTGAAAAGCTTTTCGGCCGCAAGTAACAGCCAGTGGGAAATCCGTCCCATACGGCGAGATCGGCAGCCGTACGGAGACCGGAATGACCGCAGAAGACAGCAACAACAGCACACCGCCTGCACCGGACGGCACGGGAGCCGCGCGGAAGGTTGGCAGGACTGTCAGAAAGGTTCTGGTCGCTGGCGCGATCGCCTACGGCATTGTGGCCGGTTACATGTACCTCAATCAGCGGAATTTCGTTTTTGTGCCAACCGGTGAACTTGAATCCCCGGAGGCAAAAGGGCTGGAAAACGTCACCGTCGAAACGGTCTCAATGCAAGACGGCACCAACGTGACCGTCTGGACGTCTGAGGGGCGTGAAAACACGCCAATCGTTCTTTATTTCCACGGCAACTCCAGCAATCTGTCGACGCGTCACAAGCGTTTTGCGCAGGTTCTGGGCAGTGGCTTCGGGCTTTATGCGCCAAGTTATCGCGGCTATCCGGGAAGTGAAGGGGCGCCGTCCGAGGCAGCGTTCATTCAGGATGCGCTGGAGCATTATGACAGGGCCTCGGCGGCTGGCAGACCCGTCATCGTGCACGGTGAGAGCTTGGGTACAGGTGTCGCCACCGCAGTTGCAGAACAGCGCCCGGACGCCGGGCTGCTTGTCCTGGAAGCGCCCTATACAGCTCTGGTCGACATTGCATCCGAGCAATATCCCTGGTTGCCGGTGTCCGTGCTCATGAAGGATCCAATGCCGACGCGGGAGCGAATTCAGAACTTTCAAAGCCCGGTTCTACCAGTGCACGGATCGGAGGACCGCGTGAGCCCGGTGTCGCACGGAGTACGCTTGTTCGAGCTGGCGCCGGAGCCGAAGACACTCAAGATCGTTGACGGCGTCAGCCACAGCGGTCTTTGGGGCAACGGTCTCTGGGACGCGGTCCAAGACGCTTATTGCACCTCGAAGGTCGAAACGCTCGCCTGTTGACTTTGGGCAAAAACCAAAGCCGAACAGTGATCAGGAGTATCCGTGAGCATCACGCACCGCGCGGTACTGCTTGAGGTTTTCCCCGCGGCTCAAAACGTCTTCTGAACCCGAAGCGTTGTGTAGATTTCATCCGTATCGGAAAGTCCGGAAGCTCTATCGAAATCGACGTTCCGGTATTGCATTTCAGCGCCAATATCCAGACTGGAAACCGGTGACCACACAAGATTTCCGGTCACTGTCCATTGATTGAAATCGTAACTGTCCAAGGCGGCATCGACGGTGTGGTAACCACCTTCCAGATTGGCCGTGACCGTTTCTGTCACGGCGTGACGCCAGCCCCCGGCAACGTTCCATGTCTTTGTTGTTTTGGTGGACCCGCCAACATTGATGGCGTCGGTGATCCGGCCATTCCAACTGTCGAGTGGGAAACGGCTTGCGCCGTCGGAATAGCCCACTTGGAGAACAACTTTGTCCCGGTCACCAAGGAAAGGAACCTTGATCTCCGCGCCGGCACCGACAGCCCAGCCCAGAGCAGATTCTGTTGCCGTGTCGACGAAATAGACTTGGTGCAATGCGCCCATGATTTGCGCGGATCCCCACGCCTGATCGATCCGGATGTTGGCGACAGCGTCCGGGATCTTAAAGCCGCCATATCCGTTGGCGTTCGGAGAAATCAGTTCCACCCGGCGGGAAACCGGACTTTCGATTGAAAGGCTTGCGGACACTCCGTTGCCGAATGCACGGGTATAGGCGGCAACGTTCGATTTGGTATCGGAGTACGAGGTGACCCGGGCGCCGAAAGAATAGCCTGTCCAGAAGTCCCAGAACGACTGAGCCCGGCCAAAGGTGAACCCTCCGAACTGGATGAAGCTGTATTCCAGCTCCAAGGAATTGGAGCTGCTGTCGTTGTCGTTTGTCACGAAGACAGCGTTATAGGTGCGCAGCAACCCGTATTCCGTTGCGGTGCGCGAATCCAGGTAGCTGTAGCCGCGGGCCCGGAACGTTGTTCCTGTCGCCGCCTTATCTGACCAATTGTTCGGTCCGCTGCCATAATTGTTCAGCCGGGCTTCAATACGAACTCGCCCTCCGACACGCAGGCAAGTTTCGGTGCCCGGCAGGTAAAAGAACCGGTTGCCGTAGGCATCACAGATCCGCAGGTAGTCTATCGGTTCTGGTGCAACGGGAAGGTCGGCGGCAAATGCGGGGCCGGCGAGCATCACCATGCTCGCTCCAATGATGGCAGATCTGATCATGAGACGCTCCCCCAGCAGAACTATGCTTCGTCGGTCAATACTAGCGTGTCTTTTGTGACATGTTGCCGATTCCATACCAATCTGGAGAAGACACACGAGCTTTGTTGCGGTTGTGCAACAGCAGGGTTATCGGCGGCCTTGGAAGAAAGCTTTCAAAAGCGCGGCAGACTGGCGTTCTCCTATCCCGGCATATGTCTCAGGGGCATGGTGGCAAATGGGCTGGCAGAAAAAGCGGGTTCCGTGGTCCACAGCGCCGCCCTTTTCGTCCCCGGCGCCATAATAAAGCCGGCGGATTCGGGCAAAGGAAATGGCGCCGGCGCACATCGCGCAGGGCTCCAGCGTGACATAGAGATCACACTCCGGGAGCCGTTGTGATTGGAGTGCTGCACAGGCCGCACGGATCACCAGCACTTCTGCATGCGCAGTCGGATCGTTCAATTCCAGGGTTCGGTTGCCGTTCCGGGCCAAGATCTCTCCGTTGCGCACCAGAACGGCACCTACGGGGACTTCACCACGCTCCGCGGCCGCTGCAGCTTCCTCCAGGGCGATATCCATGAAGGTCTTTTCGGCGAAGTTGTTGTCTTGAGATGTCATGCCGTCTTTTCCATATCCGCCGTTTTAATGCGGTGCGGCGTATCCGTCAGCTGCAAAAGCAGGAGAATTTGGGTTCCGGATACGGTCTTCGGGTACGATTACTTTGAAATGGTGAAAACAAGCGATTTCCGAACGCGTTCTGCTCTGCTATGACGCGCCTATGACGACAAAGAAATTCCCTCCGAAACGGTCTGGCCCGGACAACGGCCGGAACCGACCCAAACGCGCAGCAGGCAACCGCGGTCCGCGCAAATCCGCTACGAAAGCTGGCGACGCGGGCGATGCTCCGCGCGTGACCATTCCTGACACCGACAGCGGCGAACGTATCGCCAAGGTCATGGCCCGTGCCGGCTTGTGCTCCCGCCGGGAGGCTGAGACCTGGGTCATGAACGGCCGGGTCGAGGTCAATGGCAAGGTTTTGACCACGCCAGCAGTCACGGTCACCGGCAAGGACAAGGTTCTGGTGGACGGCGAACCGCTGCCGATGCGCGAGCGTACACGGCTGTGGCTCTACCACAAGCCGCGCGGTCTGGTGACGACCAACAAAGATCCGGAGGGCCGTCCGACCGTGTTCGACCGCCTGCCGGATGATCTTCCGCGGGTCTTGACCGTTGGGCGGCTCGACATCAATACCGAAGGCTTGTTGCTGCTGACCAATGACGGCGGCCTTGCCAGGGTCCTGGAACTGCCGGCAACCGGTTGGCTGCGCCGCTACCGCGTGCGCGCCTTTGGCAAGATTACACAGGCCGAACTCGATACCTTGAATGACGGTGTAGCGATTGACGGCGTGCTCTATGGCGCGATCGAGGCGACATTGGACAAGGAACAGGGCGGCAATGTCTGGATGACGGTCGGTTTGCGAGAAGGCAAGAACCGGGAAGTCAAACGCGTCCTTGAACATTTGGGGATGTCGGTCAACCGGCTGATCCGCCTGTCCTATGGTCCATTCCAGCTCATGGATCTGGCCGAAGGCGATGTGCGCGAAATTCGCGGCCGCGTTCTTCGCGACCAGCTGGGTGATGCCCTGGCGGAAGAGGCTGGCGCCGACTTCGATGCGCCTATCTTCCATATGCCGAAGCAGGATGAGGACAAGAAACGGTCCGGTCCGCGCGGCGGTGGCCGGGATGGCTCCTCGGAAAAGGGCCAGGGCAAATGGCTGACGGCCCGTGAAGGCAAGTCTGCGACGGATCGAAAGAAAGCCTCGCGGAGCGACGAAGGTGGTCCAAAACAGGGCAAGCGGAGAAACGAAGGGCCGCGCCGGGAGAAAGTCTCACCGCGGTCTAAGTTTCGCATGACGTCCGAACCTCGGTTCCGCAAGGATTACAATGAGGAGCGTCCGTCCCTGCCGCAACGCCGGATTTGGGGAGATGATGGTCTCGTTGAGGACAAACAGCAGGAGCGCCGTACAAACCGCGACAAAGGTGACCGGAAGGGTGGACCTCGCGAAGACCGTCCGTTCCGCGGCGACCGGCCAGAGCGCGGCAACCGATCCGATCAAGGTGGGCGGTCAGAAGGGCGGGATCGCGCAGGTCGTGGTGACCGCCCGGATCGGGGGGACCGGTCAGGTCGCACTAGCCGTCCAGATCGTGGCGGCCGCCCGGATCGCGGTGGCCGTCCACCGCGCCGCGGAGACCGTTCGTGAGAATAGTTGCCGGACGATTCAAGGGCGCTGCATTGGCAGCGCCCAAGTCAAATGCCACGCGGCCGACCAGCGACCGATTGCGCGAAACTGTCTTCAACATCCTTGCGCATGGTCTCGAATTTGAGATCGACGGATGCCGGGTCCTTGACCTTTTTGCCGGCACCGGAGCACTCGGTTTTGAGGCCATCAGCCGTGGTGCGCGGCACTGTACCTTTATCGAAGAAGCTGCTGAACCGCGTGGTGTCATTCGCCGGAACATGGAAAGCCTCGGGCTCAATGGCGCTGCCAAGATATTCCGGCGGGATGCGACCAAGCTTGGCGAGCCGGGAACGATTGAACCCTTCGATTTGGTGTTCGCCGACCCGCCTTATGACAAGGGGCTTGGAGAGCGGGCACTCGCTTCTGCTGCGACTGGCGGTTGGTTGAAACCGGGTGCCATCTGCATTCTGGAAGAGCGGGGCTCCGCAGATGTTGATGTCCCGGAGGGGTTCACGAAGCTCGACCGGCGCAAGGCCGGTGACAGTCAGGTTTTGTTTCTGCGGTTTGATAAGGGGTAATCGCGTCCTGATCTATGCTCCGCCGGGCATCATGATGTAGACCGTTTTTTCCGCTGGCAGGGTGCTACGGCTCACGGTCACACTTGAAGTCTCCGCGCGGACGATCCGATAGCCCTGTTCGGTCGCCCGGCCCATGAATGCTGGAAGGGCGCCCGCGAAATGAAAATGCATCGGAATGATCATCGACGGACTGATGGCAGCCAGGACGTCCATGAGGCTGTCGAGCCTAAGGGTCGAAGAGTTGTCAATGGCGGCGAACACGACATCAATCTGCCCAAGGCGCAGCAAATCGTTTTCCGTCAGCCGGTGATGCAAATGCCCCAAGTGGGCGAGGCACAAATCCGCGGCTTCAAAGATAAAGATTGAGTTGCCGAGCCGGCGGCTCTCCCCATCCCAGCCACGAATGTTGGTTTGAATATTTCGAACGCGAACATCGCCAACAAAGATATCATGATCCATCGGGCCGCCGTTCCGGTTCCAGCCATAAAGCAGATGTTCAATGTTCGGGTCCGGGTTCAGCGAATAGTGGGTGCTGTGGGCCCCGTTCATCGTGGCTATCGTCGGCGGAAGAAACGGACGGTAGATGTCGTTGTAGTCGGTTGCAATGCGGATCCCTTGGGGGGTTTCCAGCTCAAAGGTAGAATGCCCGATGTAGCGAATGCTGACTTGATCTGGCTCCAGATTGGCGTTCCACACCCGGACTTCGCCCGGCCGCAACGGCTTGTACGGAGCATCAGCGACGACCTGGCAGATCGCCAGAGCAGGGCCAGCAAAGAGGATTACTGAAAAGAAGGTAAGAAGGAACGCCGCATTGCTTTCAAAGCGTCGATGAAACCAGGTAGCTGGTCTGATGCAATGGATGGACTGCCACATGCTGAACGATCCCCACTCGCGAGTGTCACCCGAATAATACTAGGCTTTCAGGCAAGACCGGCAAGGAATTATGGGTGATCGCGAGGAATTTGATCGGTTGGACATTCATTTGCCCAAAGAAAAGGCAACCGGCCTGTTGGACGGTTGCCAGGTGGGGGCAGGTGGGAGGAAGGACCCGCCCCGGGAACTCAATCAAACAATGTGAAGGCTGACCGGCGGTCTCGTGCCGCGGGGGCGTGTCTTCAGATCGTCGGTGGCCGCACCGGCAGTTTTGGATTGCAGATAGATCATTTCGCCAGCTGTTCCGGCTTCGCGGACGAGGTCGGATTGTTCGCATTGGGCGGCAAGTTGAAGGCCCAGGCTGCGCAAATGGGCGCGCCGGTAGCAGTAAACTGCCATTGCTGCGCGTTGTGCAGCTGGCCATTTGCCAGTGATCTCAGCCGTCGCGTTCAGGGCAGAATCCAGAAGTTTCTTCAGGATGTCATCCGTGACGGGGCAAGTCTCTAAATCTGCGGATCCCTTTGCCATCGGCATTGCTCTACTCCTCGGTTCATAGAGAAGGATCGCGAAATTCAGTTAATTGAGTCTTAATTATCCACAGTCGGTAAATTAAGCGAGGGAAATTTCTTGAATAATATTTGAGATTATTTGATGGATTTGCTTGTTGTATTTAGCAGTTCTGTCAGCCTGATCCGCGTCACACTGCGTAAGGACTCCGACTTTTCCAATATTGCTCCTGCCTTTAGGAAGTCGAGAACGCGGGTATTGTCATGCTGCGGGCGGACCAGGATATCTGGTTGATCCAGCTTGAGTTTTTGCGCCGTGATCGTCTGCATCAGGATCTGCGAAGATCCGAAAATCGAGTCCAGCATGCTAATGTCAGCCGGGTTTGAGCGCGGAACCGGGGCGCCGACAACATCAACCGCGACCACAAAATCGCATTCTTCCCGCAAGCCGTCGAAGGGGAGGGGGTTTACAACACCTCCGTCGATCAGAAATCTTCCCTGATGCCGGACAGGACAAAAAACAGCTGGGATAGATATGGAGGCGGCAATAGCCGGTAAGAGCGGCCCCGTTTCGAAATCTACCTCGGTGCAGCCGAAGTAATCGGTTGCCAAGATTCGTAAGGGTATATTGAGATCTTCAAACCGGGATGGCAGATGCTCGGCTACAAAGGCTTCCAGCACACCGACAGGGTCGAACTGAACCGGCCCAGCGCGGAAGAGATCCCGGATGCGTTTTGGTCCAAGCTTCCAGAAGCGCGACAGAACTTTGTTGCTGTCGGCAAACAAGTCCAGCGCGATCTCGCGCAGATCCTCACCGCTGTGACCGGCAGCATAGCCTGCCCCAAAGATCGCGCCGATGGAGGTCCCTGCGATTTTGTGGGGTCTGATCCCCAAATCGTCAAACGCCTCAAGAACGGGAATGTGGGCAAGGCCCCTTGCTCCTCCGCCGCCAAGGGCCAGGCCGATCTTGGGGTGCGACGGATTTTGCAGCATGTGGCGCGATGCCTCTTTTGGTACTTCGGCGGGTGTCGGGGACGTATTATCGCCCAACGGCCCAATAGCCACTCGGTGCCTGATCATCACGTCAGCAGTGTGACGGTGGGAGGGCCAGGTCTTAAAATACGAAATAGAGGTCTTCTGCGGTTTCCGACATCCAGTTGGTGGCTTCTTCGAAGCGCAGAGGCTTGGCAATAAGGAAGCCCTGGACCGCGAAGTCGCCCATCATGCGCAGACGGTCATATTGCTCTTCCGTCTCAACCCCCTCGCAAACAACTGAGATATTGAGCGAGCGGGCCAGGTGGATCAGCTGGTTGATCAGGATTTCCTTGCGGTCATCTTCAAGCAGCTGTTGGGTAAACGAGCGGTCGATTTTCAAACCGTTGATGGGGAGATCGACCACATGAGTGAGCGAGGCGTATCCGGTGCCGAAATCGTCCAGCTCCACATGCACGCCCATTTCATAAAGATCCTTGAGCGTCGACAGGTGACCTGATTTGTGATCGTCCAGGAACACCGATTCCAAGACTTCAGCTGTGATCCGTTCTGGTGCCAGATCATGCCGCTCCATAGCGGTTTTAAACTGCTCGAACAACATGCCGGAGGACAGGTGTGCCGGAGAAATGTTCACCGAAATCCGGCCGAAATCCAGTCCTGCATCCTGCCAGGATCTCGCCGCCGCGAACGCCTTGTCGAGAACAATGTCTCCAAGAACAGCGGCAAAACCCGTCTTTTCAACAACGGGTAGGAACTCGCCTGGAGAAACGACGCCGCGTTCCGGATGCTGCCAACGGACAAGGGCTTCGACGCCGACGACCTTGTGGGTGCGCATGTTGACCTGTGGCTGGAAGACCAGGAAAAACTCGTCGCGCTGAGCTGCCATGTGCAGCTCGCGTTCAAGTTCCGCTTCCTTGTCGTTCACGGACTGCAGGTCGGATGAGTAGAACGTAAACCGGTCCTTGCCGCTGTGTTTGGACCGATAAAGCGCAAGGTCGGCATTCACAAGAAGGGTTTCGAAGTTCGTGCCATGGTCCGGGCATAGGGCAATCCCCATGCTGACGGTGGGCCAGAAGGTTGTGCCGTTGAATTCCATCGGGGCGCGCATCAGACGGCGCGCGCGCTCACACAATTCGTTCGGGTCGGAATCTGAGGAATTGGCCAGAATAACAAACTCATCGCCGCCCCAACGGTAAGGAGTCCCGAGCCCGCGGCTGACTTCGCGCAGGCGGCGTCCTGTTTCTGCAAGGCAATAGTCACCCGCCAGGTGCCCGAGCGTGTCATTGACCCGTTTGAAATTGTCCATGTCCACATGGATGAGGAATGCCGGCTTTTTGGTTTTGGCGAACCGCTTTCCGGCATCGCGCTGACAACCGGCGCGGTTTGAGAGTTTCGTCAGAGGATCAAAATAGGCAAGGCGCTCAGCGCGTTCCTTCGCATCGCGGGTTTCAGATTCGCGCTGAACCCGCTCCGAAATGTCATTCGCCATGGCGACGATGCGATTGCGGCCCTGGTCGCGCACCATCTGGATCTGGAAGTCGACCGGATAATCCGTTCCATCTTTTCGGCGTTGTTGGGCTTCGCCCGTGATATTGGCCTCGCTCCCCTCAGCCAAGGGCAAGAGTTTTTCGGCAATGGTGGAGCGGCTGAACTCGTGATTGATGTCCCAAAGCGTCAGATTTTGCAGCTCGGTCAGCGTGTAGCCGAGGTTTGTGATCGCGCAGGCATTCGCGTATTCAACCTTGTAGGTATCCGCGTTGAGAACGTAGATCTCGTTGAGTGATGTTTCGAGGATCTTTGCCATCAGCGTGTTCTGGCGTTCCGTGTTGGACCGTTCCGTAATGTCGTGGACAGTCCCGATGCCCCGCACGCTTCGGCCGTTTTCGCCTTTGAATACACGCCCTTTGGTGTGGATCCGTGCAAGCGAGCCATCAGCTCTCAGTATCGAGTGCTCCAGATCAAAGGGCTCGCATTGCGCGAGAGCATGATGAATGACTGACTTGACCCGTGGCAAATCAGTTGCAGGCACGCGTTCGATCAATTGCTCAAGCAGATTGCCAGACGCTGTCGTGGGCGAAATGCCGGTAATCCGGAAAAACTCCTCAGAGGCAGAGATCTCTTTCGTGCTGAGGTCACACTCCCAGCTGCCGATGGAGGCAATTGCTTGAGCCTCAAGCAGCTGGGCACGACTGCGTTCAAGTTCCTTGGTGTTGGAACTGACGGCTTCCTCCAGGCTGGACCATGTGCGGCCAATTCTGCGTTGAAGTCGGGCCAAAAGGCGCTGCATCACAACCCAGGCAAGGATGGCGAAACCCAGGCTGACAAGCAGCACGACAAGCGTTGTTTTGAAAAACGCTGTGGCAGCAGTTGTGACGTCCCGCTGCAACATAATTTTCGAGCCCGGGACAGCATTCGCCAATGGAAGAGACAGGCCCTCGGTCATGAGAATAGTGTCATCTTCCTTGAACAACAACGGAACAGCGGCTGATGCTGCCTGTGCGCTCTGCTCTTTGGAACTGGCGGTGGGCGCAGGGGTTACCGGCCCGCCGATTTTGAGGATCTTGCCGTTAACGGCAGAACTCAAATGCATCAGATGGGGTTCGATACTGGAACTTAAATCCAGATAGCCGAGCAGCCGACCCTCCTGCACCAAAGGTTCTGTGCTGCGAACCACAATGGTTCCGGCCTGATCGTATTCTAGGCTATCGGAGACATGCGGCGAACTAGCATGATCTTCGTCTCCGGTCATATCGGTCGAGAATTTCAATGCGGCTGCCGGAGGACCATGTCGGTACAGAACCGAATGATCAGCTCCATAAACTGCCAACCGGTAAGGACCCTCTTTGCCGTTGAATGTCTCAAACCCACGTTCAGCATAAAGCGCAACCGACGCGGGATCAGTCTTGATCATGGCTGAAGTCAGATTGTAATCGGACGTCAAACGGTCTGCGAGCGTTGCAAGAGCCTGGGCATTTCGCTGCTGTTCCTGATGGACCAGCTTTTTGGAAGCTGACTGCACTCGATCAAAAGGAACCTGCAGTCGCGCGACTTCAGTGACGATGTTCTGGAGCGTTAGAATGCAAACGATGAGCGCCAGAAAACCAATAAAGACAGCTTTAAGCGGGCGTTCAATCCGAGCGCCATCGTCGCTCCATTGAGCGGCGATGTGATCCAACCGGGATTCCACAGTATCGAGAAAATGATATCCGGACCGTTTCACTTCGGTGTCCCGCATACTCCGCTCAACCACGCCAAACCTTCAACCGTTGCGTACGGTTGCCCCCGCACCTCGTCAGGCATTATCCTTGAGTTCCCGCAGCCCAGATGGCGCCGATCACATAGGAATAATCCCTGCCATAATTATCGATAGCGGGTATTCGTTAAATTGCATTGAATAAGAGTGTTAAGAAAATTAAGGACTTTCACTGAAAAGCACTGCATTTTAACAGCTTAACACCAAGTGCATTTAAGCTCAGCAAGTTTGGTTGAAGCTGGAATTTGATTTTTTATACTTTGGTATTTTCTACAAGGAAAAGAATTCGAGTATCTCCTGCGCGATTTCTTTTGGTGACTCTTCCGGCAGGAAATGTCCGCCCATAATCGCCCTACCTTTTGCGTGAGGACACCACGTCTGCCAGGTCGCCAACGGATCTTCGATACTCGCCGCAATTCCCTGTTCGCCCCACAACGCAAGAAACGGTTGGGAGATGGTTTTATTTGTCCGCCGGTCCTCTGCATCATGATCGTAATCGATATGCGCCCCGGCCCGGTAGTCCTCGCAGCTCGCCGCGATGCGCGCCGGATCTGAAAACCAAGCGCGTGTGTGCTGAAGCGCACCCTCAGAGAAGGGCGACAGGTCCTTTGCCGCGCTCCAGCTTGCGAGCTTGTGCTCCAGAAACGGGATTGGGTCGGCGGCAATCATGTTTTCAGGAAAGGGCGCCGGTTGAGCCAAAAACGCCCAATGATAGATCTTCAGTGCGAAGGTGCGGTCAAGATGGTTCCAGTAGTCAAAGGTCGGCAGGATATCGAGAACCGCAGCGCCAGAAAGCCGATCGGGCATGTCGAGCGCCATACGATACACCACACGCCCACCCCGATCATGCCCAACCGCCCCAAACTGGTCATGGCCAAGATGTGCCATAACCTCGGCCATAGTCTGCGCCATCGTCCGCTTGGAGTAGGCGGCATGATCGTCACTCAAGGGCGGGATGACGGACTGCCCGTATCCTGGAAGATCCGGCATCACGAGCGTGAAGGACTTGGCAAGGTCCGCAGCGATCTTGTGCCAGATGACATGTGACTGCGGATAGCCGTGCACCAGCAAAAGAGCCGGTCCAATACCCCCCGTCCGGCAGAAAATCGGCCCTTGCGCAGTTTCGACGAAATGGCTTTCGAAACCTGGAAACAGGTTTGGCAGAGTGTCGCCCACAGTATCCTCCCAACATAAGTCGTGAGGAGAAGCCTAATTATCTGAGGCGTTTATGGCTATCGGTCTATTGGGCTAATTCAGTTCTCACGCGCAACAGCGCGCCAGCCGATATCGGACCGGCAAAAACCTTCTGGCCAATCGATTTTTGACACGGCCTTGTAGGCAGCTTCCTGCGCGCCTTTCTCCGTTGTACCGAGCGCTGGTACTGTCAATACGCGGCCGTCTTTATCTAGGTTAGTCTCGTATTTTGTCTT
>CALDSI010000425.1 GCA_937911395.1 uncultured Labrenzia sp. | reverse complement strand
CCGACCCCAAAGCGCCCGTTCTCGAGGTGGAAAACCTCACGGTTACAGCCAGCCGCGGCGTCGAAGTAGTGAAGGATGTTTCTTTCAAGGTGCATGAAGGCGAAATTGTCGGCATCGCAGGCGTGTCCGGTAACGGGCAGTCAGAACTTCTCGAAACTCTTTCCGGCATCCGCCGCGCCACCCGGGGTACCTTGAAAATCAACGGTGAGACGATTGATCTGGCCAACCGGGCACCGGACGCTGCCGATATGCGCGCAAAGAGCATGGGCCATGTGCCGGAAGACCGGCACCGTATGGGGCTGATCAACAGCTTCGCCGAGTATGAGAACTCCATTCTCGGGTATCACCGGGATCCAGCCTATTCAAAAGGCCTTCTGCTCGACCTGCCAGCGATCAAGAAAAATGCGGTCGATGAAATCGAGAAATACGATATCCGGCCGCCAAATCCGATGCTCAAGACCGCGAACTTCTCAGGAGGCAACCAGCAGAAGGTTGTTCTGGCTCGGGAAATCGAACGGGACCCAAACATCCTTTTGGTTGGCCAGCCGACCCGTGGTGTGGACATCGGTGCAATCGAATTTATTCACAAGCGGCTCATTGAATTACGGGATGCGGGAAAAGGTATCCTTTTGGTTTCCGTGGAGCTCGATGAAATCCGTGGCCTGTCTGACCGGGTGCTTGTGATGTTCGACGGCAAGGTTGTGGGCGAACGCGGCGCGGATGCTGAGGAAAGCGATCTTGGCCTGCTTATGGCCGGGATTGAGGACAAAAAGATCGCCGTTGAAGGAGACGTCCAATGAGTGGCGGCCAGCTACCCCGGTGGGTCGATTACGGCCTGATCCCCTTCCTGAATCTTGCGGCCGCATTTCTGGTCTCCGGTCTTGTGGTGATCCTGATCGGTGAAAACCCGATCGATGCTGTGAAAGTCCTGATCTGGGGCTCTCTCGGTTACACGGAAGGCTTCGGATACACACTCTTTTATGCGACCAACTTCATCTTCACAGGGCTCGCGGTGGCAGTCGCCTTTCACGCAGGCCTCTTCAACATTGGCGGTGAAGGCCAGGCGTACCTGGGCGGTCTAGGAGTGGCCATAGCGTGTTTGGCGCTGGACCATTATGTGCCGTGGTACGTCACATTGCCGTTCGCTATTCTTGGATCCGCCTTGATGGGTGCGGCATGGGCCTTCATCCCGGCCTGGCTTCAGGAAACGCGCGTCTGCCACGTGGTTATCACCACCATCATGTTCAACTTCATAGCCGCCTCCTTGATGGTTTATCTGCTCAACGGCTTTCTGAAAAAGCCGGGTTCCATGCAGAACGAGACCCGGACCTTTGAAGATGGCGGGCGCTTGCCGTTCCTGAACGACATCTTCCCGTCTTTCGGCTTCGGTTTTGCGCCGGTCAATCTGGCGCTGTTTGTTGCTTTGGCAGCCTGCGTGCTGGTTTGGCTGTTGATTTGGCGGACCAAACTCGGGTTTGAAATCCGCTCCTTTGGCGCCAACGCGACAGCGGCAGTCTATGCAGGCATTTCACCGGTCCGCATCACAGTGGTGACCATGCTGATTTCCGGCGGTCTTGCAGGCATGATGGCGATCAACGAGATCATGGGGTCCCAGCATCGCTTGCTGATCGATTTCGTGACCGGGTATGGCTTTGTCGGCATCGCTGTTGCGCTTATGGGCCGGGCTCATCCGGTCGGAATTCTGCTGGCGTCAATCCTGTTCGGGATGCTGTATCAGGGGGGCGCAGAGCTCTCTTTTGAGATGCCCAACATCACACGTGACATGATCATCGTGATCCAGGGCCTGGTGATCCTGTTTGCAGGCGCACTTGAGCACATGTTCCGGCCTGCCATTGCCCAGTTTTTCTTGCCCGCTCGGCCCTAATCGGCGCAGGAGGCTTGATCATGTTTGAGACGGTGATCCTGACACTTGATTCCACGGTCCGCCTGTCAACGCCGCTCCTGCTTGCCTGTCTGGCAGGGCTTTACTCCGAACGTTCGGGGATCGTCGACATTGGCCTGGAAGGCAAAATGCTTGGCGCTGCCTTTGGAGCCGGTGCGGTCGCCTATATAACTGGCAACGCCTGGATTGGGCTCATGGCGGGCATTGCCGTTTCGATCGGGCTGGCGCTCATCCACGGGTTTGCGTCCATCACCAACCGCGGTAACCAGATTGTCTCCGGCGTTGCCATCAACTTCCTGGCAGCCGGTCTGACGGCCCTGCTCGGACAAACTTGCTGCAGCCAGGGGGGACGGACTCCGTCGCTTCAAGGGGATGGCCGCTTCCGCGACATCGTCTTGCCGGGCGCTGAGCAAGTGCGCGATGTGCCGATTATCGGCCCGATCTATGCCGAGCTTTTGTCCGGTCATAATATCTTGGTCTATGCCGCCTTTGTGGCCGTGCCGGTCACTTGGTGGGTGCTGTTCCGCACACGCTTCGGTTTGCGTCTTCGCGCGGTGGGTGAAAACCCGGCCGCCGTGGACACGGCAGGTATTTCTGTGACCTGGCTTCGCTATCGGGCCGTGATAGCATGCGGTATTCTCTGCGGGCTTGCGGGCAGCTATCTGTCGATCGCTCAGTCTGCCGGGTTCATCAAGGACATGACCGCAGGTAAGGGCTTTATTGCGCTTGCAGCGCTGATCTTCGCCAAGTGGCGGCCTGCAAGCGCGATGTTTGCTTGTCTGCTCTTTGGGTTCCTTGATGCAACGGCGATCCGCATGCAAGGACAAGAAGTTCCTGGCATTGGCGAAATCCCGGTCCAGTTCTTCCAGGCGCTTCCATACATCCTGACGTTGATCCTGCTAGCTGGCTTCATCGGGAATGCTATCCCGCCGAAAGCTGCTGGTATTCCGTATCTTAAGGAGCGGTCATGAGCGATCTGGATAAGCTGTTCGAGGCCGCCAAAGCGGTGCGCGAAAAGGCGTATGCCCCTTATTCCAACTTCCTGGTTGGGGCAGCATTCCGCACTCCGGATGGGACAATTTTCACCGGCTGCAATGTGGAGAATGCATCCTATCCTGTCAGCGTTTGCGCGGAGGGCGGAGCAGCCAGTGCGATGATTGCGGCCGGTTACCGGGAAATCGAAGAAGCGGTCGTGATTGGCGATGCGGCCCTGTGCACCCCGTGCGGCATGTGCCGTCAGCGGTTTGCGGAATTCGGAACTGAAAATCTTGTGGTCCATGTTGCGGACCTCAACGGCATTCGCCGCAGCTTCACACTTGATGACTTGCTGCCGGCGGCATTTGAACTAGAAGACAAGAAGGACTGACCCACGATGAGTGGTTATGGCCGTGAGTGCGCGGATATTGTGCGCGCCGCCCGAGAGGGCTCCTACAAAATTGGCATGATCCTGGGATCAGGGCTCGGAACCCTGGCCGAAGAGGTCGAGGATGCAGTCCGCATTCCTTATGCCCATCTGACCGAGTTTCCGGTGTCCACGGTAACATCGCATTCCAGCGAGCTCGTTGCCGGCACACTTGCCGGTGTTCCTGTGGTCATCCTGTCTGGCCGCGCGCACTATTATGAAGGCGGCGATCCGACTGTCATGCGCACGCCGGTGGAAACCTTGAAGGAGCTCGGCTGCGAAATCCTTCTTGCGACCAATGCTGCCGGGTCCTTGCGCGAAGACGTCGCTCCCGGCAGTCCGATGGTCATTTCGGATCATATCAATTGGTCCGGCAAAAACCCGCTGATCGGCGAAGAAGATGAGAAGCGATTCCTCGATATGAGCGCGGCTTATGATCAGGACCTTCGTGCGGCAATGAAGAAAGTTGCCGAGGAAACCGGCGACCCTGTCGCAGAAGGCGTCTACATGTGGTTCTCTGGCCCGTCATTTGAGACACCTGCCGAAATCCGCATGGCCAAAATGCTGGGCGCAGATGCGGTCGGCATGTCGACTGTCCCGGAAGTTATAATGGCCCGGTTCCTGGGCATGCGCGTCGCAGCGATGTCCATCATCACCAACTACGGTGCTGGCATGCAAACTCATGCCTTGTCGCACGACGAAACCAAGTCCGTTGCGCTTACTGGCATGGAACGGATGAAGCAGCTCGTCCGCGCATTTGTAAAAGAGGTCGGCCAATGACCGATATGATTGAGACCGCCAAGCGTGCCCTGGGCCTGGTGGATTTAACCAACCTGAATGACGATTGTACCGAAGCGGATATCACGGCTTTGACCGGTCGCACTGTAACCCCGCATGGCGCTGTAGCTGCCGTATGCGTGTGGCCCCGTTTCGTGGTGCAGGCTGTGAAGGAATTAACCGGAACCGGGGTCAAGGTTGCGACAGTCGTTAATTTCCCGGCTGGCGGTGAAGACACGCAAGCCGTGGTAGCTGAAACTCGCCAGGCGATTGCCGATGGCGCGGATGAGATTGATCTCGTCATGCCTTACCGGACCTTTGTTGAGGGCCGTAAAGGGTTCGCAGAAGAGCAGATCATTCAGGTCAAGGCCGCGATCCCAGAACCCGCCATCCTGAAGGTTATTCTCGAGACAGGCGAGATCAAGGATCCGCTCCTGATCCATGCTGCGTCCAATGTTGCGATCGCAGCCGGTGCGGACTTCATCAAGACCTCGACCGGCAAGGTTGCTGTCAACGCCACGTTGGAAGCTGCTGAAATCATGCTGACGGCCATCGAAGAAGCGCGGCGTGACAACGCTGAGCGCGTCATCGGTTTTAAACCGGCAGGCGGGATCAAAACCGCTTCCGATGCGGCTGCTTACCTCGCGCTTGCAGACAAGATCATGGGACACAACTGGGTGTCCGCCTCAACCTTCCGTTTTGGCGCGAGCGGGTTGCTCGACGCTCTCACGGCAACGATAGACGGCAAGGACGCCGCAGTGGGTGAAGGATACTAAAATGCTGCCACAAGAGCTCATCCGGAAAAAACGGGATGGCGGGGCGCTGTCCTCTGAAGAGATCGCGTTCTTCGTAAAGGGCCTCGCCGACGGTTCTGTCACCGAAGGTCAGGTTTCCGCCCTTGCCATGGCGGTCTTTTTCAAGGGTCTCACCATTGATGAGCGTGTCGCTCTGACGCTCGCCATGCGCGACAGCGGCGATGTTCTGGACTGGTCCGACATCGAAGCTCCGGTCCTTGATAAACACTCCACTGGGGGGGTGGGTGACAATGTTTCGCTTATGCTGGCTCCGGCACTTGCGGCTTGCGGCGCAGCGGTCCCAATGATCTCCGGCCGTGGTCTTGGCCATACCGGTGGTACACTCGACAAGTTCGACAGCATTCCGGGCTACAAGACCCAGCCGGACAATGCGCTTTTCAAGAAGGTCGTAAAGGAAGTCGGCTGTGCCGTGATCGGTCAGACCGGAAATCTTGCTCCGGCTGACAAGCGCTTTTATGGCATCCGGGATGTGACCGCGACGGTCGAGAGCATTGACCTGATCACCGCGTCCATTTTGTCCAAGAAACTGGCAGCGGGTCTTCAAGGGCTTGTGCTGGATGTGAAGTGGGGCAGTGGCGCGTTCATGGCAACGCTTGAAGAAGCGCGCGCGCTTGCCGAGAGCCTTGTCTTGGTCGCGAACGGCGCAGGCCTCAAAACTACCGCTCTGCTCACCGACATGAATGAGCCGTTGGCATCTGCTGCGGGCAATGCGATCGAGATGCAGAACGCTGTCGATTTCCTTAAAGGGACTGCCATCGACAACCGGTTGTGGGATGTCACCGTCGCCCAAGGTGGTGAACTGCTTGCAAGCGGTGGCCTCGCGCCTGATGCCGACGCTGGGTGTGATATGATGCGGACAGCTTTTGAGAGTGGCAAGGCGGCAGAGAAGTTCGCCGAGATGGTGAGCGCGCTTGGTGGGCCTGCCGACTTCATGGAGAAGCCGGAACTCTATCTTGCGACAGCGAATTTCGAGGCACCGGTCTATCCGTTTGAGGACGGCGTCGTTACAGAAATCGACGCGCGCGGCGTGGGTGTTGCCGTTGTTGCGCTAGGCGGCGGACGTAAAGCTGCTGCTGACGTGATCGACCCATCTGTTGGATTTACAAGCCTTGCAGGCGTGGGCAATTCGGTTGACGCAGATAGCCCGCTTGCGATCGTGCATGCCCGCAATGAAGAAGAAGCAGAAGCAGCTGCGATCGCATTGCGTGCTGCCTACACCGTCGGTTCAGCAAAGGACGTCATGGATCGTCCGAGTGTTGTAGAGCGCATCGCGCCGTAACCGCGGCCGGGCCGGGCGTAAAATCCGGCCCTCTCCGGCATAACATGTCGGCAACAATAATGAGGAGATGCTCATGCCCCGTGCGATCTTGTGCGTACTGGACAGTTTCGGGATTGGCGGCGCGGCGGATGCGGACGCCTTTGGCGATGTGGGGTCGGATACCCTTGGCCACATTGCGCAGCATTGCGCGGCAGGAAAGGGCGACAGGGATGGCCTTCGCTCTGGTCCCCTGTCTGTCCCGAATATGGACCGGCTCGGACTTGGTGCGGCCGGCCGTCTGTCCACTGGTAAGGACGTCCCGGATCTGACTTATTCCGGGGATCCAGAAGGACTTTGGGGCTATGCAGCCGAAGTCTCGAACGGCAAGGATACCCCGTCCGGGCACTGGGAAATCGCGGGCGTGCCAGTCCGGTTCGACTGGGGCTATTTCCCGGAAACGATCCCGACATTTCCAAAAGAGCTGATTTCCAAGATCAGCGAAAAAGCGGGATTGAATGGAATTCTGGGCGACAAACATGCGTCCGGGACCGAAATCATTGCAGAACTCGGTGAGGAGCATATCAAGACCGGGGAGCCGATCTTCTACACCTCGGCTGACTCGGTCATCCAGATCGCCGCCCACGAAGAGCATTACGGTCTGGAGAGGCTCTATGACCTTTGCGAAATCACGCGCGAATTCGCGGACCAGTACAACATCGGGCGCGTGATTGCGCGACCCTTTCTCGGCAACAGCGCTGCTACGTTCGAGCGCACGGCCAACCGCCGCGATTATTCAGTTTTGCCACCTGAGCCAACTTTGCTTGACCGGCTGACGGCTGACGGACGGACTGTCTTTGGCATTGGAAAAATCTCCGACATCTTTGCTCATCAGGGGGTGGCCAAGGTTTTGAAGGGGGCTGGCAATGATCAGCTTTTTGACAAGACTCTTGAAGCCATGGATCTGGCGCAAAATGGTGACATGATTTTCGCGAACTTCATTGACTTCGATTCCCTTTATGGACATCGCCGCGATGTTCCGGGATATGCAGCGGCACTGGAGCACTTTGACGGACGTCTTCCGGAAATGATTGCCAAAATGCGGGAGGGTGACCTCCTAATCCTGACAGCTGATCACGGATGCGACCCGACCTGGCGCGGGACGGATCATACCCGTGAGCATGTTCCCGTGATTGCCACGGGACCGGGTATTGCTGGCAAGGGTATTGGCGGGCGCAAGACCTATGCCGATATTGGGGAGAGCGTTGCGGATCATCTTGGCATCGACCAAGGCCCGCACGGAACCAGTTTCCTGTAAGAGAAGGACAGCGGACGACTGTGGCCCCAAAAGGTAAGGACGAGATTCTCGCGGTTCCCAAGGTCGAACTTCACTGCCACATTGAAGGGGCCGCTCCTCCGCGTCTCGTCCGTCAGCTCGCTGATCAGCATGGTGTCGATGTCTCAGAGGTGATTGACGGCAAGGGGCAGTACGTCTGGTCCGATTTTACCTCTTTTCTAAAAGCCTATGACACGGCCAGTGCCGTCTTCAAGACCCCGGCTGACTACGCGCTTCTGGCCGAGACTTATTTCCGGATGCTTGCAGCGGAAGGGGCGATCTACGGCGAGATTTTCATTTCGCCCGATCATGCTCAAGCCGCCGGTCTTTCCTACCGGTCCTACGTGGAGGGCCTCGCTGCCGGGATCGAACGGGCAAAAATCGACACGGCCATAGACGGCCGCATGATAGCAATCGGTGTGCGCCACTTCGGCACGGCTTCGGTCGAGCGCGTCGTCAAGGAAGTGATTGGCAATCCACATCCCCTGGTCACCGGATTTGGCCTGGCAGGGGATGAACGCTCCGGACATCCCGCAAACTTTGCCAAGGCGTTCCGTATGGCAGCCGATGCTGGGTTGGGAACGACAGCCCATGCCGGGGAGTTTGGCGGACCGGAAAGCATCACCGCAGCTCTAGAGTTCTTGCGGGTTAAACGTCTTGGCCATGGTGTCCGAGCCATTGAAGATCGGGATCTTGTGAAACGGCTCGTCGAGGAAGACGTTGTCTTGGAAGTGTGTCCGGGATCGAACATCGCGCTCGGCGTTTATTCCGTCTTGCGTTTTCACCCGGTGAACATGCTTCGAAAAGAAGGCGTCAAGATCACCCTGAATTCCGATGACCCACCCTTCTTTGGCACCACACTCGGCAAAGAGTACTCGTCTGTTGCGGCGACATTCGGCTGGACCAGAGACGATCAAATGGAGATCAGCCGGACGGCCATCATGGCCGCGTTTTGTGACGACAGCACCCGCAACCGGTTGCTGACCCGGCTCGACAGCGCAAAGATTGGCAGCTAAGTACGCCGACCATGACCACCAAAGCCCAAAACGACAACAGCCTGTTGGAAACCTTCAAGGCCGAACGGGTTCGCTTAGTCGCAAACAACCTTCTGGATCGCGCGCTCGCTGATAAATTGGATCATGTGAGCGTGGACATCAGCAAACTGGATCAAGTCTTGATCCAGGTTCTTGAAATCACCAAGCAGACCTATCCTGATTTCCAGATCCCGCCCTACGGCGTCTGGCGTTTGTTTGAAGCAGGGGGCGTTGATCGGTGGAGCGCCCTTGCCTCAGCGCGAAATTTTCAGTCGGCAGATGAGCTTCTTGCAGCGGCATCGGACTTGGCAATTCTCGCGGCCTACATGGATGTGCACACACCTCAGGGCTGGTCCTACGAAGACACGATGGCTGGAACCGAAGTCAAAGGCCGTGAGGCCGCGGCATTGGCGGTCATCAACATGTTCGCCGCAGGCTCGTTTTCCTCTGATCCTGTGGATCCGTTCCGAGTTGATGCAGACGCGTTGATCCGTCTTGAAATCGAAGAACTGGCCAACGGACTTCAGCTTAGCACCGAGAAGGAAGGTGGTTTCTTAAAACACCTCCAGCGCCACTTGAAGCGGTTTGGCGAAGCGCTTGCCTTGCGGCCTGATCTCTTCGGCGAAGGTCAATCCACGCGTCCGGGAAACCTCGTTGTAAAGGTTGGCAGCGAAGGCTGGGGGTCGGTTGACGCCGCTGTTTTGCTAGATCGTTTGCTGCAAAGCCTTGCTCCGCTTTGGGAGGGCGGTGCCGCCGAGGGCGACGTTTCGTTTGGAGACAGTTTTGCGCATCCCGTGAAGGCCAATCACGCAAAACAGGAGATTGTGCCCTTTCATCTGACCGCGCAGAGAATGGTCTATTCCCTTGTTGAGCCACTGGCCTGGGCCGGATACGAGGTGGATGACCTTGATACGCTGACAGGACCCGGCGATGCAGCGCATGCCGGTTTGTTCAGGAACACCGGTGTTCTCGGTTTCAAATCCGAAACTGCGGAGCTGTCTGATGATCAGCTGCGAGACTGCCATACTGAAGTGCGCGCTGTCACGATTGCGTTGACGGATAGGCTTGCGACCATGCTGCGCAAGGAGCTGGACGTTGAACAAGAGCAGTTGCCGTTATCCTGCATCCTGGAAGGGGGAACCAGCCGGGCTGGAGCCGCGATAATCTCCGAAAACCGGGAATTGCGGGAAAAACTGGAAAAAATCATGAACCCGGGCTCTATTTTTTGGTTGCCGTTCGGGGCATAGGTCCACAACATCAAATAAACGGAAGACCGCCCGCGATCGGATGCGGCCCACACAAAGAGAGGCAGATATGTCCGGAGCAAATGTCATCAGCCATCCGCTGGTCCAGCACAAACTCACCATTATGCGTGACAAGGGCACGTCAACTCAGGGGTTCCGGCGTCTTTTGCGCGAGATTTCGACGCTACTGTGTTACGAAGTGACCCGCGATCTTCCGCTGGTTCGCCAGACCATTGAAACGCCGCTTGCCGAAATGCAGGCACCGTCACTGGCGGGCAAGAAGCTTGTATTTGCATCCGTCCTGCGCGCCGGTAATGGTCTTTTGGAAGGTATGCTTGATCTCGTGCCGTCTGCACGCGTCGCCCACGTCGGCCTTTATCGTGATCCGGAAACCCTCGAGCCGGTTGAATACTATTTCAAGGCTCCGGAAGATCTGAACGAACGTCTCGTGATTGTTGTCGACCCGATGCTGGCAACCGGTAACTCGGCCATTGCAGCAGTTGATAAACTGAAAGAACGCGGCGCAAATAACATTCGGTTCCTGTGTCTGCTGGCATCTCCTGAAGGTGAGGCGAAAATTAACGAGAAACAGACGGACGAGCCGATCTATACGGCTTCCAT
>CALDSI010000424.1 GCA_937911395.1 uncultured Labrenzia sp. | reverse complement strand
TTCTCCAGGCCGAGAATACCGATATGGCCGACATGATGGTGCCCACAGGCATTGATGCAGCCAGAAATCTTGATCTTCAGCTCACCAATTTCGGCTTGTCGCTCAGCTGTGCCGAAGCGTTCGGAGATGCGTTGTGCCACAGGGATTGAGCGTGCCGTAGCAAGCGCGCAGTAATCCATGCCCGGGCAGGCAATGATGTCGGTGATGAGACCGGCATTGCCTTCGGCAATGTCTGCTGCAACCAACTGGTCATACAGCGCTGGCAGATCGTCCAGTTTCACATGCGGCAAGATGACGTTCTGCTCATGAGAAATCCGGATTTCATCCTGGCCGTACCTTTCGGCAAGATCTGCAATCACGTCCATCTGCGCGTCAGACGCGTCCCCCGGGATGCCACCGATCGGCTTCATCGACAGGGTCACGGATGTGTAGCCCGGCACGCGGTGTGGATTGAGGTTGTGCGCCAAGAACTGCGCAAAGGCAGCGTCCGTCTCACGGCGCACTGCGACCTTGGCCGAGATGTCTGACCCAACCTCGAGCGGAGGGGGCGCAAAGTAAGCTTCGATCCGGCGCACTTCCTCGTCCGGCAGACGAAGAACACCGTAACGGATCTTTTCAAATTCACCTTCGATATCCGCCTTCAGGTCTTCCAGGCCGGTTTCATGCACAAGGATCTTGATCCGCGCCTTGTACTTGTTGTCCCGGCGGCCGTAGCGGTTGTAAACACGCAGAATTGCCTCGGAATAGGCGAGCAGGTCTTCTTCCGGAAGGAAGTCGCGGACCTTTCGGCCGATCATCGGTGTCCGGCCAAGGCCACCGCCAACAAAGACCTCAAAGCCGATCTCACCGGCCTCGTTGCGGGTCAACTGCAGACCAATGTCATGAACCTGAACGGCAGCCCGGTCATTCGGCGCGCCGGTGATCGCGATCTTGAACTTGCGCGGCAGAAACGAAAACTCCGGGTGGAGCGAGGACCACTGACGCAGGATCTCCGCATAGGGACGCGGATCCGCGATCTCGTCGGCTGCTGCACCGGCGAAGTGGTCAGCTGTAACGTTGCGGATGCAGTTCCCAGAAGTCTGAATGGCGTGCATTTCCACGTCCGCCAGCTCTTCGAGGATCTTCGGAGTGTCCTCGAGTTTCGGCCAGTTGAACTGTATGTTTTGGCGCGTGGTGAAGTGGCCATAGCCCTTGTCATACGTCCGGGCAATGTGCGCAAGTTTCCTCATCTGGCGGCCGTTCAAAGTGCCATAGGGGATCGCAACCCGCAGCATGTAGGCGTGAAGCTGCAGATAAAGGCCGTTCATCAGGCGCAACGGCTTGAACTCGTCCTCAGACAACTCACCGGCCATGCGGCGGCGGACCTGGTCCTTGAATTGTTCGGTGCGCTGGTTGACGAAACTCGCGTCAAATTCATCGTAACGGTACATCTATCTCTCCTGCCGGGCGCTGCTCGATCCGGCGCTGCCCGCCTCGTATGCTGATGTTAGGCGGAAACGGCCTGAGCCTGTTTTCCAAGTGATGGATGAGTGGTCGGACCTTTCGCCCTGATGCGTTCGCGCAAGCGTACGGGCACAATGATGCCGTCTTCTATCGTCACATCCATCTCATAAACGCCGACGACCTTCTGGTCTTTTTCCGCCACTGCGCCGATCGACAACCCCTCAGCAACATCATCCTTGCAGTCAAAGGTCCGGGCCAGCGTGACGCGCTCGACCCAAACATCGTTTTCACCGAGCCAAACGACATCGCCATCCAGAAGGCGATTGGCTGTAATGACTTTCATAAACTTCTCTCCTCAAGCCGCTGCAACGGCGCGCAAAAGGTGCGGCGCCAGCGGTTCGGCCTGTTCAAGGGCGGCATGGCCGACGGCCTCGCCAATCACGATCAAAACCGGTCCATCGATCTCTTCGCGGTTTGACAGGACCGCAAGCTCGGACAGATCACCGGCAAACTGGCGCTCATCCGGGTGAGCGGCATTTTCGATGACGGCAACAGGTGTCGTTGAGGTCATCCCCGCGCCAATAAGACGGTCGGCGACCGATGCTGCAACGGTCCGCCCCATGTAGACGGCAACGGTCGCTCCTTTCAGGGCCAGACCTGCCCAATCAGGCAGTGTTTCCGACTTGGCATTATGACCTGTTGCAAAAACCAGGTTGGAGGCCACACCGCGCAACGTCAGCGGGATCTGCGCTGAGGCTGCGGCAGCAAAGGCTGCTGTCACACCGGGTACGATTTCAAAGCCGATCCCCCCGGCGCGGAGCGCCTCCATTTCTTCTGCCGCCCGCCCGAAGATCATCGGATCCCCAGCTTTCAGACGGACAACCTTGAGGCCTTCCGATCCGAGCTTCACCAGCAAGTCGCTGATTTC
The DNA here is from genome assembly GCA_937911395.1 of uncultured Labrenzia sp. Taxonomy (GTDB): domain Bacteria; phylum Pseudomonadota; class Alphaproteobacteria; order Rhizobiales; family Stappiaceae; genus Roseibium. The sequence continues at coordinate 8,017 of CALDSI010000424.1, read as the reverse complement.
GGATTGCGGCACAGAATGGGCGCCCTTGCGCTTGCCGACAGAAATCCGTTCTGCATCCCGGCGCCCCATCGCCACCACATCAGCCGGGACAAGTGCATCGTGCACAATCACGTCGGCCTCCTGAAGGAGGCGCTGAGCCCGGAGCGTGAGAAGATCCTCAGCTCCCGGCCCAGCACCCACCAACCACACGAAACCAGGCTCACCGGCCATATTGTTCAATAGCCGCTGCGCTTCGGCTCGAGCTACGTCTGCCTTGCCCGCATAAAGATTGGTTGCGACCGAACCGGAGAAAAACCGGGCCCAGAAATTCCGGCGCAGGTTACCGTCGGAAATGACTTTTGAAGCCGCATCGCGGAAGCTTTCTGCGAGCCTTGCAAGCGCGCCGGTTGATCGCGGCAACATACCCTCGATCCGCGCGCGGATATGGCGCGCCAGTACCGGCCCAACACCGGTAGACGTGATCGCCACGGCGATTGGCGCCCGATTGACGAGTGCGCCGGTGTAAAAATCGCAGATCTCAGGCTTGTCGACCGCGTTTGCCGGCACACCCATGATCCGGGCCGCATCAATAACCGCCTTGTCCAGATCCCAGTCTTCCCTTGCAGAGAAGACCATGGCCGCATCGGTCAGATGCCTCGGTTTGAAATTTTCGGATATGTGAGTTGCTGAAAACTGATCCACGGCGGACTGCAGTTCGTGATCGATGTCTCTGCCGACCACGACGATTTCCGCATTGGTTTCGCCGAGAAGGCGCACCTTGGCAGCAGCTTCACCGCCATGTCCGACAACGACAACACGCCTGCCTGCGACTTTCATGAAAGCCGGGAAGACATCCAGCCGGTCTTCCGGCTTCTTGCGTGCTTTTTCTGTCTGTGATCTGCGGCTTGCCATCAGCAAGGGTCTCCAATCCCAATTTGAAGACCTGAATGTAAGCGGTGGCGAAGAAAAGCGCCGGGTACGGGATTTCAAAGCCAGAGGGGATAGCGGAAAAGATTTTCCTGATTTGCCGGTTCGGCGATGCGCGCGTTCAGTGGAGGGTCCAAACAAGCCGATCGAGCTTCGGGCCTACCCTTGGCTCAACGTGGCTCCGCCGACTTTTTAATTCAACGGAAACCCGATCCATCGTGACTGTCGGAATTTCCGGTCTGGGGGCTAGGCATTGAGACCCGTTTCGGGCTAACAAGTGAGTCGAAAGAACCAGCTCCAGGGTCAAGTGAGGCTGCCAGTTTCAGCCCGCCACACTTCCCGGTTTTATTCCCCCAAAGACCAACCAATAACCAACCTGTGAGTCAAATCATGCGTTTTTCGCTTTCGCTTATCGCGGCCCTCACCGTCATGTTTCTTCAGGGAACACCAATCCATGCCCAGCAGGCTGAGCAGGGCGAACTCTGGCAAACAAGATGTGCCGGTGCTTCCCGGTCTGCAGAAGCGTTGACCTGCGAGGCCAGCCAAAGCCTTCGCGTCAAGGAAAGCGGTCAGCTACTCTTCAAGGTGGACATTATCTATCCGGGGAACAATGCCGCACCTGTTTTCCAGATGCAGGCTCCCCTCGGGTTTTATCTTCCTGGGAAGGTGAAACTGACCGTTGATGGCACACAAATCGGCGACATGACCATCAGCACATGCGATCAGCGCGGCTGCTATATCAGCGCCCCGGCAACCGATGCCATGATTGAAGCGATGAAGGCCGGAGCACAGCTCCAAATCGACTTTGCCGCTTCAGCAAGCCAGCGCCAGAAAATCGATGTTCCGCTGACCGGTTTCAGCCGCGCCATGACAGCCATTCAGTAACTGCGACGGATTGCGCCCAAGGGCCGGAACTTTTCGGCCCTTGGGCGATTGGACAGCCATTCAGTGTACTATAACTGCGGCGCCTTCCCGTCTGCGATCACCAATGCCTTCAAACTCGCCGCTACTGGTTTTCTGGACCGCATGCACACCTCCGAAGAACATGTTCGGTTCCGCCCAAACACGATGATCTGAAAACGCGTCTATCAGGTCTTCCAGATGATGCTCTTCAAATCCAGCTTCGACATCCAGGTGACCGTTCTCAACATGAAGACGTGGCATTTGGACAGCATTGGGCAGGGTCGCGCCACCAAAACTCAGCCGCGCCACGGCCTGGAAAATTGCTGACCTAATTCGGCTGGAACCGCCCGAGCCCAGCGCAATCAATCGCCCATCCGGCGACTCCAGAAGAGACGGGCACATCATGGAGGCCGGGCGGGTATTCACCGGCCACCCAACGGACCCTCCAGGGTTCACATCCTCCTCGCCCAGGATGTTGTTCAGCATGAAGCCGAACCCGTTGACGATCTCACCGCTTCCAGTCCCGTTGGAAACCGTCACTGAACACGCATTCCCGTCTGCATCGATAGCCGAAATGTGCGTGGTACCGTTCTGACGCAATGGGTGCTTCAAGAGAGCGCTGAGATCACCCCGCGCTGAGACGCGCGCCTCATCTGCAGCGTTCAACGCAGATGCCAGGGACACCGGCGTACAGTCGCCGAGATGTTGAAGAGCATATTGGATCAAAGTGCCGCTGGCAGCTGGAAGCGGGTTTAAAAACACGCGCGCTTCGCCCACGATCAAAGCGAGCGGCTCCCGCTCTTTAACCTGATAAGCCGATAGATCTGCGTCGGAAAGATGGCCATTGGCCGCCTGCTCTTCCAGCATCGCTTCAGCTATTTCGCTGTCTCGCCAGTTGGTTTGACCCAGAATCCGGAATGTCTCGGCGAGCCCGGGATTGACAAAGATTTCGCCTGCCCCTTGAAGCTGTCCCAACGGCGCAAACAAGGCGCGGGAGGTTTCGGTTGCCATCAGGATGGGCGCAACAACGGTGGAAAGATATGCTTGGTACCCGGTCAGATTGACGCCCGCTGAGGCCGCCTCGATAGCCGGGGCAAAATGCTCTTGATGCGTGAGGCGCGCGCCTCGTTCTGAAAGAGCATCCAGCCCATCCAGAAATCCGGGAGTGGCCACTGTGGCCGGACCAATATGGAAGATCTGTTTGGTCGGTCCGAAATCAGCCACGATGGTCTGAAATCCATCTTCAGCGTTGCCGCGCTTTTCACGCGGCGTTTGCGTGAAGAAATCGAGGAGCTGTGTTTTTCCTGTGTTCCCGTCCCGGATCATGGCAAAACCGCCGCCACCAGGAGACGCAAGAACCGGTTCGCAAACACAGGCCATGGCCAAAGCGGCTATGGCGGCATCAACGGCACTTCCTCCCTCGCGCAGCATCTTTGCACCAGCTTCAGCTGTGAGGGTATGTCCCGCGGCCACCGCGCCTTTTTGTGATGTTCCCATGGGATGGTCAAATCATGCGAACGGAAGCAACGCAAGGACTGCCTTCAATTAAAACATGGTGTGGTATGCGCCCAGCAAAAACACAACAAGCCGGCGCTTGGCCGGCTTGTTCGGTCCAACAAAAATGCCTGGCTTACTTCATCGACTGAAGGATCGAGACATAGTTGGCGACAGCTGCACCGCCCATGTTGAAGATTCCGCCGAGTTCCGCGTTTTTGACCTGGATATCGCCAGCCGTCCCGGTCAATTGCATAGCTGTCAGAACGTGCATGGAAACGCCCGTTGCGCCAATCGGGTGGCCTTTCGCCTTCAGACCGCCAGACGGGTTGACCGGCAACTTGCCATCCATTTCGGTCCAGCCTTCGAGAACAGCCCGCGAGCCCTCGCCCTCTTTGGTCAGGCCCATCGCCTCGTATTCGATCAACTCGGCAATGGTGAAGCAGTCGTGGGTCTCGACAAATGAGAGATCGTCAATGGCAAGATTTGCGTCTCCGAGCGCTTGGCCCCAAGCCTTTGAGCAGCCCTCAAACTTCAGGATGTCGCGCTTCGACATCGGCAGAAAATCCTGCACGTGGGCCAGGCCACGGAAGGCAACGGCCTTTTTCATGCCGAGCGCAGTTGCCGGGTCTGTCAGGACCATGGCCGCAGCGCCATCTGAGACCAATGAACAATCGGTTCGCTTCAGCGGGCCTGCCACAAACGGGTTTTTCTCGCTCTCATCCCGGCAGAACTCATAGCCCAAATCCTTGCGCATCTGCGCATAAGGGTTGCCCACACCGTTCTTGTGGTTCTTGGCAGCAATCTTTGCCAAAGCATCGGACTGATCGCCGTATTTCTGGAAGTAGGAATCCGCGATCTTGCCGAAAACTCCCGCAAACCCTGCCGGTGTGTCGCCATCCTCTTTCAAGTATGACGCCTTCAGAAGGTTTTTGCCGATTTCCGGCCCCGGCGTGGTCGTCATTTGCTCCACACCGACAACGAGCACAAATCGCGCTGCGCCGGACGACACCGCGCGGACGCCCTGATGGACGGCTGCAGATCCGGTCGCACAGGCGTTCTCGACTCGTGTTGCCGGAGTGAACCGGAGCGCTGGATTGGCCTGCAAGACAAGCGCGGCGGTAAAATCCTGCGCGGAAAACCCGGCATTGAAGTGGCCGAGAACAATCTCGTCGACATCCTCAGGAGAAATACCAGCATCGTGAATGGCGTCCGTCGCCGCTCTCACGATCATGCTTTCAACCGTTTCGTCAGAGTGTTTCCCGAAAGGCAGATGCGCCCATCCAACCATTGCAGCAGTCATGACATTTCCTCCAAACCCGAAAGCTCTGCGCAATCATGCTGCGCAATTCGTGTTTCGAACTGCGCTAACAGGGTGACCGAGCCTTTCAATTTGGCCTTACACTCCCAGCTTCGATGTTGCTTTGCAAGAAGAAATTGACCTAAACGTCATTCAAATTATTTTTCATATTTTAATTCAGAGTCTTATTAAAATCTATATCCTCAAAACGTACAACTGCAATTTGCTCTGCCCGAAGGATGCCAAAGCCGTATCTGCCGGGTCATTTGTTTGTCACAGAAGTTGAGTGCCTAGGGTCTCGTTCAGAGCAAATGACTGTTTTGGTCCTTTTTTGATTTGATTTTTGGCCCCGCCTCGCGGGGCTATTTTTTTGCAGCCACGAACGTCTTGCTCTCACACCTCCAGTTTGCAGTTGCTGCGTTTTGGAAGAGCAGGCCTTGTTGCCTCTTCAAAATCCGTTCGAGCACAGCTAAAACAGCGCGCCGGATATATTCCGGATTGCAGGCGCAACGACCCCGGATATCCAATGACCCAACGCCTTCCTTTGTCAGCATTCATAATTGCGAAAAATGAAGCTGACCGGATCCCGGCTGCAATCAAAAGCGTTGTCGATTTGGTCGATGAAGTCATCGTGATTGACAGTGGTTCGGAAGATGAGACGGTCGCGGTAGCCGAGTCTCTTGGCGCAAGGGTCATTTTCAATGAGTGGCCGGGGTATGGCCTGCAAAAACGCTTCGGCGAAGACCAATGCCGCAACGATTGGCTGCTTAACCTGGACGCAGATGAGGAAATTACACCCGAACTTGCGTCCGAGATCCGCGTTAAGTTCGATGATCAGAGTTATCTGGATGCCGATGCTTGGCGGATCATGATCCGCGACACGTTTCCGCATGAAACGGAACCGGCGTCTTGGGCCTACGGATACAACCAAATCAGGCTTTATGACCGCCGCAAAGGGCGCTTCTCGGACTCCACTGTCCACGATACCGTCCGGCCGCAGGACGGTGCGACTTTAGGTGACCTTAAAGGTAGAATGGCCCACCGGTCCGACAGGTCCCTGGAATTCAGTATTGGCAAATACAACCGCTATTCGGATATGCAGGTTCAGGACATGCTGGACCGAGGCCGGAAAATACCGAGATACCGGCTCTTAACCGAATTTCCGGTCAGCTTCTTGAAAAGTTATTTTGTCCGGAAATATCGCAAATACGGCTGGTGGGGCTTCATTCTGGCAATGAACTATGCGCACGGCCGTTTTCTGCGTGTCGCCAAGGCCTATGAAGCCGATTTGTTGAGAAAGACCGGCCGCAAGTAGCTTCAAGCCGTTTCGTTAAGGACCGGCTCTGCCGCATTGGACCGCCTCACCCGGATCGGCTGCCGCACGCCAGACGTTTTGTTGAAGTGCTCCAACCGCCGGATCATCGTCGGGGTGAGCAAATGACCGCGGGCCAGAACCAACTCAAAAGATGTTTCAGTCCGCACGTCATCGACAAGGACATCCCCGGGCCGGAGTGAACGGATGTAGCAATGCTGGAAGAGAGTTTTCTGTTCCGCAGGCTTTTCTTTCAAAAGAATCTCTTTGGCCAACTCCAGAAGCCGGGGATCATATTGCCGCCAGTTGATCATCAACGCGTCAAAGGCCGCAGCATCCGGTCCACCTTCTGGGGATGCGTACCACAGGTCGGTGAGGAGCTTCAGGATCCTGGACACCAGCGGGATCTTGTCGCCCTCTGGCCCGTTTTCCGGGAACCCGGAGCCGTCATAACCGCAGGCAGACAGATAGAGATAATCTGCCACACGCTCGAGCTGCGGGATGTTTTGCAGCAGATCGCGCGTCTGTTCCGGAGCTTTCGCCAGAATTGACCGTTCCTCATCGCTAAGGTTACGGGCTGCCCGGTACCGGGACAGAATTTCCTTGGGCAACATGGCTTCGCCAAGCGGCGACAGCATCACAGCCATTTCCAGTTCCCAGGTCTTTTTCAAGCCTATTTCCTTGGCAAGGCGAACGGCTTGCTGGCGAATGATAGGGGTCCGTCGAAACGCTTCCGGGTGGAACACGGACAGCATCTCGATCAGCATCTTGACTGACCCCGATAAGGTCCGCTCGAGCAGAGCGCGCTCTTTTGCCAATTGCCGATGATGAGAAAGGCCGGCCTCAAGAGCCGAGATGATTTCTGCCCTCTGACAGGGTTTTTCAAGATACATGAATGCGTGGCCCTCATTGAGAGCCTTCTTAATAACGTCCTTCGATCCCTCCCGTGTCAGCATGATCCGGGCAGCCTGCGGCGCCACGACCGCACACTCACTTAAGAAAGCAACGCCATCGTATTCAGGGAAATTATAACAAGAAAAGACAACCGCTGTTGTAGGATGCTTTTTGAGAAACTCAATCGCACCTTCGGCGTCTGAAAAACAAGAAAGCGCGTGATGCTCTGAGAATAGTTTTGTCATAGCCGATTGCACGGAGACATCGGGATCCACAACGACAATTATCTCTTCTCGTTTCATCACCAAGTGCGCTCTCCTAGTGCCTAAACAAATACCTCAACTCGCAAAAGAACCTGTCTGCTTCCAATATCATTTCACAACACAAATAATAAATTCTTGAGATTGAACACCGAATTCAACTTTTACAACTTGAGCCTTCATCAATCGGTTCTGGTTTTTGGAAATACATTCGGATTATAAGGCGCGCATGATAGATGCATTGATCATCGGAGCTGGTCCAGCTGGCCTGTTTGCGGCCGAACACCTGTCTGCCAAGGGGTATGACGTCGTTGTGGTGGACCGGATGCCATCGCCTGCCCGGAAATTCCTGATGGCTGGACGCGGCGGACTGAATTTGACCCACAGCGAGGCATTGCAAACGTTTGTCAGCCGGTATCGCGAGGCCGAAAACTTTATCAATCCTCTCATCTCCGATTTTCCGCCCAAAGCCCTGATCGATTGGTGCGAAGGGCTTGGTCAAGAGACCTTTGTTGGGACGAGCGGCCGTGTCTTTCCCAAGTCCATGAAAGCGTCCCCGCTTGTGCGTGCGTGGCTTCGGCGTTTGGACGACCGCAGTGTCCGCCTGATCACCCGCTCTGCGTTTCGCGGGTTCTCCCAAGATGGCAATGCGTTGATTTCAAGAGACAACGAGGCACCGTCACCAATGCCGGCCCGCGCAGTCTTGCTTGCCCTTGGTGGGGCGAGCTGGCCGAAACTTGGGTCTGATGCTGCCTGGGTTCCCGTTTTGCGCGACGCTGGGATTGAGGTGGTTGACTTTCAACCTTCCAATTGCGGATTTGAAGTGTCTTGGAGCGCGTTCATCCAACAACGTTTTGCCGGGCACCCGTTAAAACGGATCAAGGTTGCCTGCGGATCGAACTCGGTTCTGGGTGAAGCTATCCTTTCCGAAAAAGGCCTTGAAGGCGG
>CALDSI010000423.1 GCA_937911395.1 uncultured Labrenzia sp. | reverse complement strand
GAGGCCGCCATGATCGAGAGCAGAACCACACCGCCGGCAGAGAACCCTGTGAAATGGTGCGCAACAAGCCCCATGCCGAACCCGAGCAGGCCGTGCAGCAGAGGGGCTGTCAGACCGTAGATCAGGTAGGCGTGGGCGACTTTCTTCAGCTCCGACAACCGGGCCCAGGCTTCCATACCCATGACGAGCATCAGGATGGACAGAAGCCCCCGGAAAAGCGGCTCGTAGAAGCTTTCATAGACCGCCTCCGGCCGGGCCAGCAGGCCGATGCCGATGCCAAGCAACAGGGCGGAAATGGCAGGGCTTTTGATCGTGTCAACAATGATCCCCTTGGCGAGCTGGCCGTCAAATCCGCCGCCAAATCCAAAGCCGCCACCCCCGGAAGACATGGTCGCAGTGCCGTCAGATTGGACAGTGCCGGCGGCCCGCCGCTCGGCGCTCATGCGCGCCAGGAAAATTGCAGTCACCAGCGCGGCAACATCCATGAAGGGGTAAAGCGCGCCGATGAAGCCTTCATAGTAGATGCCTTCGCTGTCGAGCATCGCCATGCCTGCTGCGAGCGTCGAGGCCGAGACCGCGCCGAACAAACCGGCCGTTGCCATCGCGTCGGCATTGGAAACGCCCCGCCACATTGCGAGGATCTTGCCGCCAAAGACAACAATCACGACGCCTAAAAGCGCGGCACAGATTGCCGGAACCGCAAGCGACATGGCATCCGCGGAGCGGACAGAAATCCCGGCACCCAGACCGACCTTCAACAACAGCAGCAAAACAACGAACTTGTAGACCGGCTCCGGCACTTCCAGCTTGCTGCCCATTGCAGCAATCAGCATGCCGCCCATCAACAACGCCAGCGTCGGCTTTTGAAATTGCGCTGCAAGCGTCGTGATGATCACATAGAAAATGTCCATTCCGGCCTCGGTTGTCGTCAAAAAGCGTGGTCCGGGGGCTTATGACGCAGTTCGAAGAGAATAAAAAATATATGTTTTATTATTTATCGTTCTATTTAATAGAACTATTGATGGTTTGAGCGAGCTGGAAACCGATGGACAACCTCAACTACCACCACTTGCGTTATTTCCGGGAAGTGGCGCATGAGGGCAACCTCACCCGGACTGCGGAACGGGTGAACCTGTCGCAATCCGCGCTCTCCACTCAAATCCGTCAACTGGAGGCCCGGCTCGGCCATGATCTTTTCGAGCGGTCCGGGCGTCAGCTTGTTTTGACCGAAGTTGGACGGATTGTGCTCGATCATGCCGACCGGATCTTCGGGACCGGAGAAGAACTGATCGCAACCCTGCAGCGATCCAGTCAGTCGGCCCCGCCCTTGCGGGTCGGAGCGCAATCGACCCTTTCGCGGAACTTTCAGATCCGTTTTTTAAAGCCGCTGCTGTCCAGCGGAGAAGTCGACTTCACCCTGCGGTCCGGCAGTGCCTCAGTCCTGCTCGAAGCACTGGAATCGCTCGCTCTGGACATCGTTCTGACCACAGATCCGCCGGACAGCTCTTTGTCCGGAGACTTTACGGCACACCGGCTGGCTGAACAGATGGTCACCATTCACGGTACGCCGGAGCGGATTGCCGGAAAAACGCTGCATCAGCTCTTGAGCGAAGAGCCCTTGATTGTTCCAGATGAGAGTTCGATCCGGACAGGTTTCGACAGCCTTGTGGCCCGGCTTGGCATCACCCCGCGCATCGTGGCGGATGTTGACGACATGGCCATGGTCCGGCTGCTGGCACGCGCCGATGTCGGCATCGCCATTGCCCCACCGGTCGTCATGGCCGACGAGATTGCCGCCGGCCTCCTGGAAAGTGCCCCGTTTGATCTGCAGATCTTTGAAGCGTTTTACGCGGTCACCGTGACACGGTCCTTCCCGCACCCGATCCTGCGGGAGTTGCTGACAGGTCAAATGGACTGAACCGGGGACCTGTCAGCGGCTCCTCAGATAACGGCCTCGATTAGGAACGGACCCTTCGTGTTTGATGCGGTTTTAAGCGCTTCGGCCAAACCTTCCTCACTGTCGACCCGCACGCCTGGGACCCCATGACCGGCGGCCAGCGCCACCCAGTCGAGCAACGGGTTCTCGATATCGAACATCGCACTGGCGTTGCGTCCGGGCTTCGGCGCCCCTTGGGCTTCCAGTTCGAAATGCAGGATCTGATAGCCCCTGTTGGCGACGATCACGACCGTGATGTCCAATTCTTCCCGGGCCGCAGTCCACAGGCTCTGCACCTGATACTTGGCGGACCCGGCACCGGAGACCGCAAAGACCGGACGGCCGGGGCAGGCTACCGCCGCGCCCAGCGCATTTGGCAGACATTGGCCGATCGACCCACCGGTGTTGTTGATCCGGTCATGAGCGGCAGAGACGTTGACGAACGGCCAAATCCCGGCACCGGCGGTCACGGCCTCATTGACCATAATGGCACCTTCCGGAATAGCGTTGGCAAGACCACGGCCAATCCCTTCGGCGGTCAGCGCACCCGGTTCAATGTCCGAAACGTGGCGTACAACACGCGCGATGGTCTCGCTGCCATCCACACCCGCAACTTCCGCCAGCGTTTCAAGGGTCCACATGACATCCCAGTCGCCATAACACAGCCGGTCCAGCGCGCAGCCAGCCGGCTCCGGTGTTGACGGCTTGCCGGGATAGGCAAAGAAGTTCACAGGCGGATCTTCACCAACCAGGACAATCCGTGTCTGCTCGGCAAGGAACTCGGCGATAAGATCAGCATTGTAGGGCAAGCTCTCAAAGGCAACAGCGCCTTCACCGAGTGCAATGCGCGGCGCGAAAAACGGGGCCAGCAACCGGCAGCCTGTTCTGGCAGCAATCTTGCCGGCCAGTTCCGACCCCTCTCCGTAAAGTCCAGGACCGCTCACCAAAAGAGCCGCGCCGGGTTCGCTCAAGGCTTTGGCCGCGGCTATAACGCGATCCTTGTCCGGCCGGTGTTTTTGAGCCGGAGGTTGGACTTTGGTCGGGCCGGTTTGACTGTCTCCCCACGCACAATCCGCCTGCAGGATTACGGTCGCGATCTCGCCGCTACGCGCAACCCGGATGGCCTCTGCTCCTGCACTTGCCACCATGGTGCTGGCGGTCGCCCGGCGCACCCAATGGGAAACGGAT
>CALDSI010000422.1 GCA_937911395.1 uncultured Labrenzia sp. | reverse complement strand
CCGAAATAGCCGTTGAAGTTTTCCTCGCAGGTCAGATACGTGCCCCATGGGGTGACGCCGTTGCCACAGTTGTTCCAGGTGCCAAGTGACTTGGTGCCGGTCGGATCTGCTTCGGTCCTCACCAAGTTATGGCCTGCGGCCGGTCCAGTCAGCTCCATCTCGCTTTGCGGCGTGATGCGGCGATTGTACGGGCTGTCCTTGACGATTTTCCAAGTGCCGCCGTCATTGGCGATTTCAACGACGGAAATGCCGTGGGCCATCATTCCCTTGGCAATGTCGTCTTCGTCCATGATGCGCTTGTCTTCCGCGCTCAGCGCGATGATGTCGCGGTTGGTGTATTCGTTGTTGACTACGAGAAGCGTTTTGCCGTCATGGGAGAACACGTCCATGCCATCGGTGTTGTCGCCGAACGCACGGGCCTGGCTTTCCGCCGTGCCGCGGGTCGTATCATCAAACTCGGGAACATCGGACCACAATGGATCGCCCCATTGAACCAGGATTTCCGACTTGTAGCCTTCCGGGACAATCACTTCATCCGCTGTCGAGGTCGGGATCTGGGTGAAGGCAAAGCGGCCGTCCGCGGCATTTGCACCTGTTGGGACCAGGCTCGTACCAAGGGCGGTAAAGCTGCCAAATGCCAAAACGCCGCCCAAAAAGCCGCGGCGGCTGATGGCCGATTCAACGATCCGGTCAAAGTCATTTTCTTCCGGGCGCGGGCTGATGACCTCGTCAAATTCATCGAACGACAGGTCTCTGGTATCGATATCGGCCATTGACGGCTCCTCCTGGCTAGCGACCGTTTTCGGTCTTGGCTAAGAATTTCACGGCTTATACCCGTCTGGGTAGTAGGGACTATAAATGCCGCCCCAGAGTAATAAAAGAGGTGATCTGGCAGAGCGGTCCTCTGTGTTTGGGGGACGGCCAATGCCCGCCAAATCTACGCAGATTAAGATATCAAACCGATGACGTTTCCGGCCGCCGTTTAATCTATAGGATGCAAAGACTATCCGGTTTTGTTCAGGTATGGCGAACCCGTTTGAGTGCAACTTGATCAAGCCGGAGAATGTGGGGTCCGCGTCGAAGAATTGGGAGGCCGTGGCAAACCGCCAACGCCTCCCGAAGAGCTAATTCCCACGTTAAATTTAGCTTGGAGAAAAAGGGACAGATGAGTGGTGGAGCACGATCTTCAGATCGCCATCGTCCATGCGCTCAACACCAAAGGTGTACTCAACTTTCACTTCCGTTCCATCGGTGGTCATGAAGTAGTAATTGCCCATGGTCATAGCGGTTTCGCCGTTGATCACAATACCCTCCGGTTCCCAGCGGACATTGGTATAAGGCGCGCTCGCAAAGCCATTGTCCTCTGAGAAATTGCCACCCACGAAATCGGAGTGGGCCGCGTCAAAGTCTCCCCGGAACTGATCTTCACTGGCGAGCGTTGGCTTGAAGAGGACTGGCCGGTCGCCATAGGCATAAAACTGCTCGATATGGCTTGTTGCCGCTGCTCGATAGTCGCCGCCGTTCGTATGCACCTTGCCGATGTCGACAATACCCTCACCCCAGGCGGTTTTCAGGGCAGTGACCTCCTTCTCCGTCAGTTCAGCAGTAGTCTTTGTCGCTGCAGAAGCAGAAACGGCAGTGGCTGCGAGTGCGGCAGCAGCGGCAAGGGTGGCAGATCTCAACATTTTTCTCTCCTCCAGGAAATGATGGGTTCATCCAAAGACACCTTGGAGATGGGAATCTAGCAATAACTTTACCAGTTAAAATAATTTAATCTTCGTCGGTCTGCAGGCCATCTATTGGCCTAAGACTAGTCTTTTTCTCATGGCATGTGAGTTGTCCTGATGTCGTTTGAGCGCTTTTGAAAATTGTTGAGAGTGCTTGACACGAATCAATGGTGCTTCAGCCGCCTGCATATACGGTGACCTCACATCGGAGCCGAAGATGCTGAGCAAACCTTTTCTGACTACGCACGAAATCGCTGAACTCCTGAAGGTTCGGGAACCCACGGTACGGACTTGGATCCATCAAGAGGAACTGCGGGCCGTGAAGCTCGGCCGGGAGTTTCGGGTGGCGGTCAAAGATCTGGAGGCCTTTGTGAACGAACACGCGACCAGAGCTCCCAGCTGGAAGTAAGGCCTCCTGCAAACTGAATTTTGAATGGTGACTGCAGTTTTGTGACAGCAGGGCAAAATCGACGGCCGCATTGTGATGACGTTGTAACGGTAAGCAAACAGAAGGGATTTCAGTCATGGCAGCGGCGATTGAGGGCTATATCTTTTACGAGATAGCGGCTCTGCTCGTTCTTGCGGCAAGTGTCGGTTTTGTGGGTCTGCTGTTGCGGCAGCCCCTGATCGTCAGCTTTATCGCTGTTGGCATCCTCGCCGGTCCTTCGGTCCTTGGAATTGCGCGGTCCGACGCCCAGATTGATCTGCTGGCAGAGCTTGGAATTTCGGTCCTCTTGTTTCTCGTAGGACTGAAACTTGACTACAATCTTGTCCGAACTCTTGGCCCGGTCGCACTGGTGACCGGACTGGGGCAGGTTCTGTCCACGACAGTCTTCGGCTTCCTGATCGCGCGCGCGCTTGGCATGACACCAACCACCGCGAGCTATGTCGCTATCGCGTTGACCTTTTCGTCCACGATTATCATTGTGAAGCTCTTGTCGGACAAGCGTGAGATCGATGCGCTGCACGGCCGGATCGCGCTTGGTTTCCTGATCGTTCAGGATGTTGTCGTTGTCGTCGCCATGATCACGCTTTCAGCGGTTGGTGTCGGCAGTGCAAGCGGCAGCGACAGCGCCTTTGCTGATGTTTTACGGGTCTTTGGTTACGGATTGGCGACGCTGGTGTTCGTCGCGTTCTTCATCCGCTTTGTTGCCAATCCGCTCGTTGAAAAACTGTCCACTGCGCCGGAACTGTTGGTATCATTTGCCATTGGCTGGGCGGCATTGCTCGCAGCGGTTGGTCACTACCTCGGATTTGGCAAGGAATTGGGCGGTCTTTTGGCCGGTGTCTCGCTGGCATCGACACCGTTTCGCGAGGCAATTTCCGCGCGTCTTGCCAGCCTTCGTGACTTCTTGTTGCTGTTCTTTTTCATCGCGCTTGGTGCTTCGCTGGACCTGTCGGTCCTCGGCGCGAGTGTGGGGCCTGCCATCGTGCTCTCCTTGTTTGTTCTGATTGGCAACCCTTTGATCGTTTTAGCGATCATGGGGGCCATGGGATACCGCAAGCGGACCGGGTTTCTTGCCGGCTTGACCGTGGCCCAAATCAGCGAGTTTTCCCTGATCTTCATGGCAATGGGGCTGACGATCGGCCATGTGGATGAACGCGCGCTTGGCCTGGTGACACTAGTCGGGTTGGTCACAATCGCAGCATCGACCTACATGATCACGTTTTCGCATCAGCTCTATGCCGCGTTCGAACCGTTCCTTGGCATCTTCGAACGGCGCAACACGGCTGCCGAACCCGAGGGCAGCAGCGTGTCTGCAAAGTCCTATGACGTGATCCTGTTTGGTCTCGGCCGGTACGGCCTCGGGATTGCCAGCGCGTTGAAAGAGGATGGCAAACGGATCCTGGGGGTGGATTTCAGTCCTGGTGCCGTTAGGAATGCCCGGGCGCTTGGGTATGACGTGTTGTTTGGGGATGCGACGGACCCGGAGTTTCTCGCTCATCTTCCACTTGGCAATGCGGAATGGCTTGTGATGGCGGTTCCGGAACACGACACCGGTGTGACACATGATGACCCGCGCTTTGCTTTGCTGAAAGCTGCCCGTGATCTTGGGTTTGAGGGACGTGTTGCGGTTGCCGCACACCGTGAAGTCACTGCTGAGGCTCTCTCAAGGATAAACGCGGATATCGTCATGATGCCGTACCGGGACGCAGCTTATGCCGCGGCAAACATGATAGCCGGGCGCGCGGCTCCCTCTTTGCCCGGTCTGCAAGATCCGGAAGGTCAAAAGGAGCTGCCGGCATGATTGGGGAGCTCGGGCGTCCAAAAAAAGT
>CALDSI010000421.1 GCA_937911395.1 uncultured Labrenzia sp. | reverse complement strand
GACTTAATGTCACCAATCAAACATGTATCTCAATCAGCTCATTTTCAGGACATGTGGAAACATGCTCGCCAAAAATTTCCATATCTGTTGCACACTGCTCATCTGCCTGTCGGCGTTCTTCTCAAAGCACAGTCTCGCTGGCGAGTGCTCAGATGTGAGGCTTTCCGGGCCGCCAGTGTGGCCCCCATATGTCAATGGCGAGGAAAAGGGAACCGAAAGAACCGGCCTGGCAATTGATCTGGTAAATGACATTTTCAGCGAACTGGGTGTGACTCACCAGATTGACGATGCCAAACCATGGGCGCGCGTCACTTCTGAACTCGAACAGGGCAAAATCGACATCGTGTTTGCCTTGCTGAGTTACCCGCAACGCCGTGAAAACTATGTTTTCACAGAGTCTTGGCTGGACGACTACTATGCCGTTGTGACGTATCGGGGCCGTGAGTTCCCTTTTGAAGGCATGCAAGATCTGAAAAGCCGGCGCGGTGTGGTTTATCACGGGATCAATCTGCCTCCCCCGCTGAACCAGGCTCAGTCAGAAGCCTATGATCTCATCGAAATCCCGGAAATACCGTCTCTATACAAAATGCTTCGGCTTGGTCGCGCCGACTACATCCTGACGTCACCATTGACCTTCAAACGGCTCATGCCGGACGGGTATGTCTGGAGCGATTTTACTGTCCTGGAGCCATCGATCGTCCGTATACCGATTTATATGGCCATATCGAAGAAATCGCCTTGCCTCACGATCCTGGACAGCCTGAACGCCAAAATCTCACAGCATGGTCAAAGACTGAAGACGGAACGCTACTCAGAGATCTTTTCCAACTAGGCACACCAAGGGATCAGGTTGGTTCCATAGCGGTGTTACCAAACTTGCAGGAAAAGGAAAAGGCGAGAGGATCCTCCTCTCGCCTGGTGATTTCGTCTTTTTTTGACAGTTTCAGATTAAAGACCCGCCAAGTGCGCCTCAATCGCAGATACGGCGCTGTCAGCCTTTGATCCATCCGGGCCACCGGCCTGCGCCATGTCCGGACGGCCACCGCCGCCGCGCCCGCCGAGCGCCTCGGATCCGATCCGTACCAGGTCAACCGCACTTACCTTTTCGGTCAGATCCTTCGTCACCGCAGTGACGATCGCGGCTTTCCCGCCTTCTGCAACGTTGATGAGCACGACCACACCAGACCCGAGCTGGGCCTTGGCGTCGTCGGCCATGCCTTTCAGGTCTTTCGGGTTGATGCCTTCGACCGTTCGCGCCATCAGTTTGAAACTGCCGGCATCCTTGACCGGCGTTCCGCCATCAGTGCCCCCACCCATTGCCAGTTTCTTGCGCGCATCCGCCAGTTCTTTCTCCAGCTTGCGCCGTTCCTCGACCAGCTGGGCAACACGGGAGGGCACATCACCAGCGCCGACCTTCAAGATTCCGGCAACTTCGCGCAAGCGCTTGTCCTGTGTATCGAGATAGGTCCGCGCTTCAGCACCTGTCAAAGCCTCGATCCGGCGCACTCCGGCAGCCACGGCGCCTTCCGACACCAGCGTCACGAGGCCGATATCACCGGTCCGCTTGACGTGCGTTCCGCCGCAAAGCTCCAGAGAGTAAGGCTTGCCCTTTTTGTCGCCATGAAGTGCTGTACCCATGGACACCACACGGACTTCTTCACCATATTTTTCACCAAAGAGCGCCATGGCGCCGGCCTCGATGGCGTCATCGACGGCCATCAAACGGGTTTCAACAGAAGCATTTTGAAGAACGATCTCATTGGCGAAGGTCTCGACCGTTGCGAGTTCGTCATCACTCATCGGTTTCGGGTGCGAGAAGTCAAAGCGTAGCCGGTCGGGCGTGACCAAAGACCCCTTCTGCGCAACGTGCGTTCCGAGCACTTCCCGCAAGGCTTCATGCACGAGGTGAGTTGCCGTGTGGTTGGAGCGGACAGAGGAGCGGCGGTCGTGGTCGACCTTCAGCTCAAGGGCAAGACCCTGCGTTGCGGTGCCTTCCTCGACTTTCACCACATGCACAAAGAGGCCGTCCGCCTTCTTTTGCGTATCAGTGACCGTGATTTTGACACCCGGTGCTGTCATCACACCCGTATCGCCGACCTGACCACCGCTTTCACCGTAGAACGGCGTCTGATTGAGAACGACAAACCCGCTCTCACCCGTTTTCAGTTCGTTGGTTTCCGCATCATCTGCCGCCAAGCCTGCGATGACACCTTCTGCGACTTCTGTCTCATAACCGAGGAAGTCGGTGGCACCATATTTTTCTTTCAACGCAAACCAGACGGCTTCGGTTGCCGCACCACCGGACCCGGACCAGGCCGCACGTGCTTCCGCTTTCTGGCGTTCCATGGCCGCATCAAAACCGTCCGTGTCGACGCTGATGTCGCGGAACCGCACCGCATCTTGTGTCAGATCCAGTGGGAAACCGTATGTGTCATAAAGCTTGAAGGCCGTTTCAACGTCGAGCTGTCCACCCGAGGTCAGATCTTCGGTTGCTGTGTCCAGCAATCCAAGGCCGCGCTCCAGCGTTTTGCGGAATCGGGTTTCTTCCAGCTTCAGCGTTTCGGTAATCAACGCTTCGGCCCGCGTCAGCTCCGGATAGGCCCTGCCCATTTCACGGATCAGAGACGGAACCAGCTTGTGCATCAGCGGCTCGCGCGCGCCCAACAAGTGCGCGTGACGCATGCCACGGCGCATGATCCGGCGCAGAACATAGCCGCGGCCTTCGTTCGACGGCAGCACGCCGTCGGCGATCAAAAAGCTGGTGGAGCGCAGGTGATCCGAGATCACCCGGTGGCTCGAAAGAGCATCCCCGGACGCCTCAACACCTGTTTCGTGCTCCGAGGCGGAGATCAACGCGCGGAACAGATCGATGTCATAGTTGTTATGGACGCCTTGCAGAACGGTCGCAAGGCGCTCAATGCCCATGCCGGTGTCGATGGACGGGCGCGGCAAATCGAGACGTGCATCCGGTGTCTGCTCGTACTGCATGAAGACGAGGTTCCAGATCTCGACGAACCGGTCGCCATCTTCTTCCGGTGTTCCCGGAGGGCCGCCCCAGATGTGGTCGCCGTGATCGTAGAAGATTTCTGAACACGGGCCGCATGGACCGGTATCCCCCATGGTCCAGAAATTGTCGGAGGTCGGGATGCGGATTATCTTGTCTTCGGACAGACCGGCGATCTTTTTCCAAAACACGGCCGCATCATCGTCTTCTGCATAGACGGTCACCAGCAGGCGGTCCTTCGGAAGACCGTATTCCTTGGTGATCAGGTTCCAGGCAAGCTCAATCGCGCGTTCCTTGAAATAGTCACCGAAGGAAAAGTTGCCGAGCATTTCGAAGAATGTGTGGTGACGCGCCGTATAACCGACATTGTCGAGATCGTTGTGCTTGCCGCCTGCGCGCACGACCTTCTGGGCGGTAACGGCCCGGCTGTACTCCCGTGTCTCCAGACCAGTGAAGACGTTCTTGAATTGGTTCATGCCCGCATTTGCGAACATCAATGTCGGATCATTGCGGGGAACCAGCGGGCCGGAGTCGACCACCTCGTGATCGTTGGCCTTGAAGTAATCCAGAAAGGCGGAGCGGATTTCGTTTACGCCGGTCATTCACGTCTCGCTTAGATCCGGACCCGCGTCCGGGTCCTAAAGAAACATCGACAAAGGTGCATATCAGAGAAACTCCTTGCGCACCGGAACAGCCTTTTAACTTTCGGCACTCGGTGTGTCCAGCGGTCTCAGCCCGAGTTTCTGCGGTCCGGGTCGAACTTTTGAGTGTAGTCTGAAGACGCAATCACGCAGGTACGCCTGCTCGACAAAAAAGCCCTCCCGGATCAACTCAGGGAGGGCCTTTTATCTTCTTAAGAAACCGGGCCATCGCGTCAACAAGCGAACGGTTCCGGTATCAACATGGTACGAACTTAATCGTCGTCTTCCTCTCCGCCTGCCGGATCGATGATGGCCTCGGCAATGAGGCCCGCGTTTTGGCGGATGGCCAATTCGATCTCGTCAGCGATCTCTTTGTTGTCGCGCAGGAACTGCTTTGAGTTTTCCCGTCCCTGACCGAGCCGTTGGCTGTTGTAGGAGAACCAGGCACCGGACTTCTCGACAATACCGCCCTTGACGCCAAGGTCGATCAACTCGCCCATCTTGGAAACGCCTTCGCCATAGATGATGTCAAACTCGACCTGGCGAAATGGCGGGGCCAGTTTGTTTTTGACCACTTTAACGCGGGTCTGGTTGCCCACAACCTCGTCCCGGTCCTTGATCGCGCCGATGCGGCGGATGTCGAGACGGACAGATGCGTAGAACTTCAGAGCATTGCCGCCCGTGGTGGTTTCCGGAGAACCGAACATGACACCGATCTTCATGCGGATCTGGTTGATGAAGATCACCATGCAGTTCGATTTGGAGATCGACGCCGTCAGTTTCCGCAAGGCCTGACTCATGAGACGCGCCTGCATCCCCGGCAGGCTGTCCCCCATCTCGCCCTCAAGCTCGGCTTTCGGTGTCAGCGCAGCGACCGAATCGATGACCAGCACATCGATCGCACCAGACCGGACAAGCGTATCGGCAATTTCCAGAGCCTGTTCCCCGGCATCCGGCTGGGAAATGAGCAGATTATCGATATCGACACCCAGCTTGCGGGCATAAATCGGATCAAGCGCATGCTCGGCATCAACGAACGCACAAATGCCGCCGGTCTTCTGTGCCTCGGCCACCGTGTGCAGGGCCAGTGTCGTCTTACCGGAGGATTCCGGTCCGTAGATCTCGACAATCCGGCCTTTCGGCAGACCGCCAATACCAAGGGCGATGTCCAGACCAAGCGAGCCTGTGGAGACGGATTGCACCTCCACGGCCTGCCCCTGGCCCATTCGCATGATGGAGCCCTTGCCAAAGGCCCGTTCTATCTGGCTGAGCGCTGCGTCGAGCGCTTTTGTCTTGTCCATCTGGCTGCTTTCTACGAGACGAAGTGTACTTTGCGACATGGCTGAACGCTCCTTATTCCATGATGGACGCGCTGTTTCAATCCGCTCCTTTGTACCTTTTTTGTTCTCATTTTTCAAGTCGCCAAAACCGATTGGTATATAATTGGATTTTGCTCTTTGTTTCCAATATGTTCTCACAACAACACTTAAAGAATAACGCAAGGTAAGTTAAATTTGGAACATTCGGAGACCGGGCATCTTGAGAGAATCACAGAGCGGCCGGCTGGTTGCGAACAAAGACGCGATCTGCTAGCCCGCCGGTCTTCAAATTTTCTGCAGGGATGTCCAAGCTGAAATGCCACTCCCTCGCCTTTAACAATGTGATGATGACAAACGTGCCCCCTTCCTCTCCCATACCGGTCTTGTGTGTCGGCGCGATCCACTATGATACGCTTGCCCATGCCAGCGAGGTTTATTGCGCGGAAACGTCAACACCGGCGAAGCTGACTGCAAAGCCCGGCGGAGTTGCGACCAACATTGCAAGGACACTTGTTCGGCTGGACATTCCAACCGGGCTCGCCGGGGCAATTGGAGCCGATGGCGCGGGGGCGAGCCTTTCGGAACAACTGGCCGCCGATGGGATCAAGCTTTACACTCTGGAACGTGCCAAATTTTCAACGGGTCAATACATTGCCTTTCACAATCCGGACGGGTCGCTTGCAGCCGCAAGCGTGGATGACAGGGTGTTAAGTGAGGCACCTGCTGATCTCTTTGACCCGATCTTCGAGGCACTTTCAGGACCGTTGAAGACCGGGGTGTGGTTCATCGATGCAAACCTGCCGGATCAGCTCTTGAAGTCCGTTGCTGATCGCGCGCCTGAAGGCAGGCTGGTCGCAAACGCTGTTTCCAATGCCAAAGCGACCCGGCTGCAGCCGCTTCTTCCGAAACTCCATTGCCTTATGCTCAATCGCGGCGAAGCGCTCGCCATGACCGGCAAGCCCCCAGAGACATCAAGCGAAGACCTGCTCCGCGACCTTCAACGCCTCGGCGCTAAACGCGTGGTCCTGACCAACGGCAAATCCGATGTGCTTGTCCTAAACGAAGAGGCAATCATCGTTCATGAGACCCTCGCAACCCAAATCGTTGATGTGACAGGCGCTGGAGATGCTTTGACCGCCGGCACGATTGCCGGCCTCAGCCGAGGGTATCTT
>CALDSI010000420.1 GCA_937911395.1 uncultured Labrenzia sp. | reverse complement strand
ATGACGGAACTGAGATCGAAGCCAGCATCGTTGTGATGGCGGTCGGCATCCGTCCGTCCGCCGATCTTGCAAAGACGGCCGGGCTGGATGTCAACCGCGGCATTCTCGTTGACGACACCATGCGCACAGCCGACTTGGATATTTATGCCCTCGGCGAATGCGTGGAGCACAATGGCCAGTGCTACGGTCTGGTCGCCCCGCTCTACGAGATGGCCGAGGTCATCGCGGATAATCTCCTCGGTGGGGCCTCCGGGTACTCCGGCTCAGTGACGGCAACAAAGCTGAAAGTCACCGGCGTCGATCTCTATTCGGCTGGCGATTTTGCCGAAGGCGAAGATCGTGAGGAAATCGTTCTGCGCGATGCGTCCGCCGGGGTCTACAAGCGGCTTGTCTTGAAGGACAACAAGATCATTGGCGCGGTGCTTTACGGCGAGACAGCCGACGGCCCGTGGTTCTTCGATCTTTTGAAAAAACAATCAGATGTCTCGGAAATGCGGGAGACGCTGATCTTCGGCCAGGCGTATCAGGGGGGCGCCCCCCTGGACCCTACGGCGGCCGTTGCAGCCTTGCCGGATGATGCGGAAATCTGCGGCTGCAACGGCGTATGCAAATCGAAAATCGTTGGCGCGATCAAAGACAAGGGTCTGACCACCCTTGATGACGTGCGTGCCCACACCAAGGCTTCGGCATCCTGCGGGACCTGCACCGGATTGGTCGAACAATTGATGCAGGTGACCCTTGGCGATGCCTACAACCCGGCGGCTGTCACGCCGATGTGCGGCTGCACCCACCTCGGGCATTCGGATGTCCGCCGGCTGATCAAGTCCAAGGGACTAAAGACCATCCCTGCGGTGATGCAGGAACTGGAATGGACCTCCTCCGGCGGCTGCGCGAAATGCCGCCCGGCGCTGAACTACTATCTCGTCAGCGATTGGCCCGATGAATATGCGGACGACTATCAATCCCGCTTCATCAACGAGCGCGTCCACGCGAACATCCAGAAGGACGGGACCTATTCCGTTGTGCCGCGCATGTGGGGCGGGATGACCTCCTCCACGGAGCTGCGCGCGATTGCTGATGTCGTCGACAAGTTCAACATACCTGCGGTGAAGTGCACCGGCGGCCAGCGCATCGACATGCTGGGCATCAAGAAAGAAGACCTGCCCGCCGTGTGGGCCGATCTCGGCAAGGCCGGGTTCGTGTCCGGGCAGGCCTATGCAAAAGGCCTTCGAACCGTGAAGACCTGCGTCGGGACGGATTGGTGCCGGTTCGGAACACAGGACTCCACGGGGCTCGGCATCCGGATCGAGAAGTTCATGTGGGGCTCCTGGACACCGGCCAAACTGAAGCTGGCTGTCTCCGGGTGCCCGCGAAACTGCGCGGAAGCAACCTGCAAGGACATCGGCGTTGTTTGTGTCGACAGCGGCTTCGAGATCCACTTTGCGGGCGCGGCCGGGCTCGACATCAAGGGAACCGAGGTCCTCGGTCTCATCACCACCGAAGACGAGGCGCTCGAACATATCGTCGCGCTTACGCAAATGTACCGGGAGCAGGGCCACTACCTGGAGCGGATCTACAAGTGGGCCAAACGCATCGGCTATGACGAGATCCGCCGTCAGATCATGGACGATACGGACAAGCGCAAAGCCTATTATGACCGCTTTGTCTTCTCCCAGAAGTTTGCCCAGGTCGATCCATGGTCGGAGCGTGTCTCCGGCAAGGACAAGCACGAGTTCAAGCCGATGGCAGTGCTCACGCGGGAGGCGGCGGAATGAACGCGGAACTGAAGAATTGGGTCGCGATCGGCGACCTGACCGACATCCCGCGCGAAGGCGCCCGGGTGGTGAAAACCGATGCGGGCTGCATCGCGGTGTTCCGGACTGTTGATGACGAAGTCTTCGCGCTGGACGACCGCTGCCCGCACAAGGGCGGGCCGCTCAGCCAGGGCATTGTCCATGGCACGTCGGTCACCTGTCCCTTGCACAACTGGGTGTTTGATCTGGCAACGGGTCTTGCAACGGGTGCCGATGAAGGCGCGGTCCCGGTGACGGCCGCCAGAGTGGAGGGCGGCAAGGTGCTTTTGGCCGCCGACGATCTGGCACGCCGGTCGGCAAACTGACCAAGTTCACCCAATCAAAAATCGAGGAAAGCCCAAGGAGCCGCGGCCGATGACCGGCACATCAAAAGAAAAAACGGTCAAGACCACCTGCCCTTATTGCGGGGTCGGGTGCGGGGTGCTGGCAACACTGAAGGAAGACGGATCGGTGGGCATTGCCGGCGATCCGGATCATCCGGCCAACTACGGCCGCTTGTGCTCAAAAGGATCATCTCTGGGGGAAACCCTGTCGCTGGATGACCGGCTGCTTTATCCGGAAATCGACGGCAAAAGGTCCGATTGGGGCAGCGCGCTCAGCCTTGTTGCCCGTAAATTCTCTGAAGCCATCAGAGATCACGGGCCGGACAGCGTTGCGTTTTATGTCTCCGGCCAGATCCTGACCGAGGACTATTACGTTGCCAACAAGCTGATGAAAGGCTTCATCGGCTCGGCCAACATCGACACGAATTCCAGGCTCTGCATGGCCTCGTCCGTTGCCGGCCACCGGCGCGCGTTCGGCAGTGACACCGTTCCTGGAACCTATGAGGATCTTGAAACCTGCGACCTTCTCGTGCTGGTCGGGTCAAACCTTGCCTGGTGTCACCCGGTGCTGTTTCAGCGGGTCGAGGCGGCAAAGGCAGACAATCCGAACATGCGGGTCGTCGTCGTCGATCCGCGCGAAACGGCAACCTGCGCCATTGCCGATCTGCACCTTGGCTTGAAGCCCGACACGGATGTCGCGCTGTTCAATGGCCTGCTGGCCTTCCTTGCCGAAACAGAAGCCCTGGATCGCAGCTATATCGCGGCTCATGCGAACGGCTTTGAAGAGACACTCGCCGCTGCTGGCCCTTGTGAAATCAACCGGATCTCGGATGAAACTGGCCTGACGCCCCATGACATAGCGACCTTCTACACGATGGTGGCGCGGACGGAAAAGACGGTCACGCTCTATAGCCAGGGCGTTAACCAATCGGTTGTCGGCACAGACAAGGTCAATGCGATCATCAACACGCACTTGGCAACCGGCCGGATCGGCAAACCGGGCATGGGGCCGTTCTCAGCAACAGGCCAGCCGAACGCCATGGGCGGACGCGAGGTTGGCGGCCTTGCCAACATGCTCGCCGCCCACATGGTGATCGAGAATCCGGAGCACCGCGCGCTCGTGCAAGACTTCTGGCAGAGCCCGGCTATTGCATCAAAACAGGGGTTGAAGGCGGTTGACCTTTTCCAGGCGGCAAGGGACGGCAGGATCAAGGCGCTCTGGATCATGGCCACCAATCCGGTCGACAGCCTGCCGGACGCCGATGGGGTCGCCGAAGCGCTCAAGACCTGCCCGTTCGTGGTGGTTTCCGATGTGACAAGGGCAGCCGATACCGTTGCCTATGCGGATGTGCTTTTGCCTGCCGCAGCCTGGGGCGAGAAGGACGGCACCGTCACCAATTCCGAGCGGCGGATTTCACGGCAAAAGAAGTTCCTGGATCTACCGGGCGATACAAAACCCGATTGGTGGCAACTGGCTGACGTTGCCCGCCGGATGGGGTTTGAAGACGCATTTCAATACGATGGCCCTGACGCCGTCTTTCGGGAACATGCCGCACTGTCCAATGCCGGAAACAACGGTTCACGGGATTTCGACATCAGTGCCCTGAAAGACATCTCGGCGGCCGCGTTCGACGATCTGGAGCCCGTCCAGTGGCCGCAGGCCGGGGCGACCGTCTGCAACAGCGAAACGCGGTTCTTTGCCAAGGGCGGTTTTTTCACGCCGAACGGCAAGGCGAATTTCATCGCAGTCTCCCACAAGGAACCGCGTAAGCGCGAACGGCGGTTCCCGCTGGTTCTGAACACCGGCCGGATCCGCGATCACTGGCACACCATGACAAGGACAGGCAAAACGCCGCGCTTGTCTTCGCATATTGCCGAACCCTATGCCGAGCTCCACCCGCAGGACGCTCAGGAAGCCGGGATCACGGCAGCCGATCTGATTGAAGTCAAAAGCCCTCACGGGTCTGCCGTTGTCCGGGCGCAGATCACTGACCGGGCCCAGAAAGGATCAGTGTTTGTGCCGATGCACTGGACCGATCAGGTCAGCTCCAGAGGCCGGATCGATGCCGTGGTCGCGCCGGAAACAGATCCTGTGTCGGGACAACCCGGCTCCAAATTCACCCCCGTTGCCATCCGCAAACTGGAATTTGCCTGGCATGGCTTTGCCGTCTTGAGGGACAAGCCGGACCAGCTCGATACCGGATATTGGGCGATAGCTCCGACGGAAGGCGGCTGGCGCATCGAACTGGCGGGCGACAGGTCCACCAATCCCGAAGATCTTGCTGGCCGTCTCCTTCCCGAAGACACAGAATTTCTGCGGTTCGAAGACAGCACAACGGGCGCACTCAGGATCGCTGGCTGGACCGGCGCAGACCTTTCCGGAGCGTTTTTCTTTGCCCCTGACCCCGTTGCTGTTTCCCGTCCGTGGGCCTGCGGGTTGTTGACCGCTGAAACGTCCACCAAAGATCAGCGGTTCCGGGTTCTTGCGGGCCGTCCACCGGCTGACCTTCCCGACAAGGGTGCAATCGTCTGCTCCTGCTTTCAGGTCGGCAGCTCGGAAATTGCTGCGGAAGCCACGAAGGGTGCCACCACCGTCAAGGCCATCGGCGCTTGCCTGAAAGCCGGGACCAATTGCGGGTCCTGCCGCTCCGAAATCCAGACCCTGCTCGACGCTGTTGCCAAGGAGACACGTGAAGATGCCGACATCGCGCAAGCCAGCTGAGGTGCGCCCGAAACGGCGGGCGGCAAGGGTCGAGCCTTTGGCGAGCCTGCCTTTGTTCTTTCCGCTTGAAGGCCGCAAGGTGGTTCTCGCCGGAGGAACGGACGCTGCCGCCTGGAAGGCGGAACTTCTGGCCGCCAGCGGGGCTGAGGTGCACGTCTTTGCCGAAGAGCTCAGCGAGGTTTTCGAAACGCTCCTGGAGCGGGGCAGCGTCAAGGGGCGCTTTGTTCATCATGCCCGTCCGTGGAGCACGGACGTGATTTCAGGGGCAGCGCTTGCAATCGCCGATGCCCCCTCGGACGGCGCGGCACAGGCGTTTTATTGTGCCGCCAAGGCCGCCGGCGTTCCGGTCAACGTCATCGACAATCCGCCGTTTTGTGAGTTCCAGTTCGGCTCCATTGTCAACCGCTCGCCGGTCGTCATCGGCATCTCGACAAATGGCGTCGCACCGATCCTCGGTCAGGCGATCCGGCGGCGGATTGAAACGCTGTTGCCAACCTCGCTGCAGGACTGGGCAGCTCTTGCGGGCCGGATCCGGGCCCGCGTTCTGGAAAGCCTTGCACCGGGACCAGAGCGCCGCAGGTTCTGGGAACGGTTCACCGACATGGCCTTTTCCGGAAAGGCTGCCGCAGAAGAAGCCACAAGCCGTGATCTGGAAGACGTTTTCGGCGAGGCCGCCCACGTCGGGCAGGGGCGGGTGACATTGGTCGGTGCCGGACCGGGCGATGCGGAAAACCTGACCTTGAAAGCCATGCGCGCGCTTCAGTCCGCCGATGTCATCCTGTTTGACGATCTGGTCGACGACAGTGTTCTGGAACTCGCGCGCCGTGAAGCCAAACGCATGCTGGTCGGCAAGCGCGGCGGACGGGAAAGCTGCCGTCAGGAAGACATCAACGACATGATGGTGTCGCTCGCCGGACAGGGCAAACACGTCGTCCGCCTGAAATCCGGCGATCCGATGATTTTTGGACGGGCGGGCGAGGAGCTGACAAGACTGGCTGAGGAAGGCATTCCGGCCAGTGTTGTTCCCGGCATTACCGCAGCCTCCGCCATGGCTGCCGAACTCGGTGTTTCGCTAACGCACAGGGATCACGCCCAGGCCGTCCGGTTTGTAACGGCGCATTCGCGCCAGGGCGCGCTGCCAGATACAGTCGATTGGACCGGGCTTGCCGATCCAGCAACAACCACCGTTTTTTACATGGGGCGGCGCATGGCAAGCCGGATCAGCGATCGGTTGATTTCTGAAGGCCGCAAGCCGAATACTCCCGTACGCGTGATGGCCAATGTGTCCCGGCAGAATTCGGTCAGCTGGTCGGGTGCATTGTCAGACCTTGCACGCGGAGTGGAGAGCTTGGCAACGGACGGTCCGGTGTTGATTGCGGTCGGTGAAGTTTTTGCTAGCGTTGGACAAGCAACTGAAACAGCGCTGTATCATGAGATGGAAATCCGGGCGTCTGCTGCCAACTGAGTGGCCCTTAACTCATCAACAACGCTTTTCTTTTGAGGCTTGCGAACACCCGGTCGATGACTCAGCCCTTCCCGTTTGAAAGGAAAGGTTCTAGCTTGGGCATCAGCCGGGGCGGCTGAACTGGGTTGCTTCTGGCTGTCAAGTCATTATCGATTCAGAAGGTCTCAGAGGCGGTTCATGACGCAGCTCCCAAATTCCCTTGAAGCCCGCGATGTTGCGGTTCAGCTTCATTCCTATGCAGATGCCCGTAAGCAAGAAGAGAACGGCTCTCTTGTGATCGACAAGGGCGAGGGGATTTACGTCACCGATATCAACGGCAAGCGCTACATCGAAGGCATGTCCGGCCTCTGGAGTGTTGCCGTTGGTTTCGGAGAAAAGCGTTTGGTCGAGGCCGCCGCCCGCCAGATGGAAAAGCTGCCGTACTACCATACGTTCACTTATAAGACGCACGGACCGTCGATTGAGCTCGCCGAGAAGCTAATCGAAATGGCGCCGGTGCCGATGTCCAAAGTGTATTTCACTAATTCCGGGTCCGAGGCCAATGACACGGCGCTGAAACTGATCTGGTACCGGTCAAACGCGCTGGGCCAGCCGGAGCGCAAAAAGGTAATCTCGAGGGTGCGCGGATATCATGGCGTGACGATTGCGTCGGCCAGTCTAACCGGCCTTCCGAACAACCACCGCTCTTTCGATTTGCCTCTGCCACAGGTCCTGCACACAACGAGCCCGCATTACCGCAGCCAGAAAAAAGACGGCGAAAGCGAAGCGGATTTTGCCAAACGCTGTGCCCAGGATCTGGAAGATCTGATCCTCGCTGAAGGCCCGGAGACAATCGCGGCCTTCTTTGCAGAACCCGTCATGGGGGCGGGCGGCGTAATCGTTCCGCCGGACGGATACTGGGATGCTGTGCAGCCTATTTTAAAGAAATACGGCATCCTCTTTGTTGCCGACGAGGTCATCTGCGGCTTTGGCCGCACCGGCAACATGTTCGGGACCGAGACCTATAATCTGCAGCCTGACATCATGACCCTTTCGAAGGCATTGTCGTCCTCGTATCAGCCAATTTCGGCCCTGTTGATCAATGACGACGTTTATCAGCCGATTGCGGACGAATCGCACAAGATCGGTGTCCTGGGACATGGCTACACCGGCAGCGGGCATCCAGTCGCGGCAGCCGTCGCGCTGGAAAACCTGAAGATCATTGAAGAACGCGATCTTGTCGGGAATGTCCGCGCGGTGGCCGCCCTGTTCCAGAAGCGACTTGCCGGCCTGGCGCAAAATCCTCTGGTTGTCG
Source organism: uncultured Labrenzia sp. (assembly GCA_937911395.1). Lineage (GTDB taxonomy): Bacteria > Pseudomonadota > Alphaproteobacteria > Rhizobiales > Stappiaceae > Roseibium. The sequence continues at coordinate 14,296 of CALDSI010000420.1, read as the reverse complement.
AAACCCGTGGGATCGGCCTCATAGGCGCGGCAGAGCTTCATCATGAAGCGTTGGCAGAGACCCCAGGCGCGCTGGGCGCCCGGACAAACGCGGTATTCCAGGAAAAGGGGCTGATCTCGCGCAACATGCTGGACGTCATGGCGTTCTGCCCGCCGCTGATCATCACCGAAAGTCAGATCAACGAAATGTTCGACATCGCTGAAGACGGCCTCCACGCGGCAGCGCTTTTATGACCGGTTGGTCGATTGTTGGCACGATCAGCGGCACATCGGCCGACGGAATTGATCTGGCGGAGATCAAGACCGACGGACGTGAGGTGAGTACGTTTGGCCCAGCTGAGACCATCAGCTACCGCCCGGAAACGCGGACGCGTGTTCTTGAAGCTGCGGCTAAGAAAGGAACGTACAGAGAGGCCTGGCCGAACTTGGCCCGTGCTGTGACCGAAGACCATGCCGAGGCTATTGGGGCGTTTCTAGGGAAACACGGGTTGGTGCCGGATGCTGTCGTCTTTCATGGCCAGACCGTGTGGCACGATCCAGACAAAGGAGAGACCGTCCAGCTCGGTGACCCGCAACAGCTGGCGGACATCTTGAAGGTCCTGGTGATCGGCGACGTTCGCTTGGCGGATATGGCAGCCGGAGGGCAGGGGGCTCCGCTAGTGCCCGTCTATCATCAGGCGCTCGCGCGATCTCTGGTCGGCTTTAGGCATGAACCGATCTGCTTTTTGAACATCGGCGGAGTGTCCAATCTCACATTTATTGACGGTGATACCCTACATGCTTTCGACATCGGGCCGGGAAACGCGCTGCTGGATGATTGGATCCGGCGGCATGGGGCCGGTGACTATGATGCTAGTGGTCAGATTTCGGCAAAAGGCAGAGTGTCGGAAGACCGTCTTGCTGATGCTCTTTCTCATCCCTTTTTGTCGGTGCCCGGGCCGAAGTCGTTGGACCGCTACAGCTTCTCTGCAGACTTCGTTGAAGGATTGAGCCTTGAAGACGGCGCGGCAACACTTTTGGCGTTCACTGTCGGCACCATCTCAAAGACAGAAACACTTTTGCCGAAACGTGTAAAGTCGTGGTTGATCTGTGGTGGCGGGCGCCATAATCCCGTGTTACTCCGCCGATTACAGGAAGAGCTGTCCGGTGACGTCGTTTCGGCGGATGTTTACAACATCGATGGCGATGCGCTTGAAGCACAGGCGATGGCGTTTTTGGGCGCGCGGCTGCTGGCCGGATTGCCGACAACCTTCCCGGAAACGACCGGAGCCGATGGCCCGGTGTTAGGCGGACGGCTCTACCATCCAGGCGAGTGAGTGCCGCTTCTCGAGAGGTTTTGGAGGCATCGTGAAGACAATCACGGAACCCGCGCGCGAACTTGACGTTATCCATGAGACCGATGTGCTTGTAGTAGGCTCCGGACCAGGTGGCCTGTCTGCTGCTCTTGGCGCCGCGCGCGCCGGCGGTGATGTGACGCTTGTGGAGCGTTTCGGCTGTTTGGGTGGCAATATCACGGCAGTGGGCGTCGAGGGTTTTGCCTGGTACCGGCACGAAAAGACCGTCGATACGGAGGGTGTTGGCCGCGAATTTGAAAGCCGCGCGCGTGAGGCTGGGGCTACGACACCGGAGCCGCAATCAGACAGCGATGCAATCGATGCGGAAGGCTTCAAACTGGTCGCCGACAATCTGGTTGAAGAAGCCAGTATCCGGCCCATGATGCACCGGTCCTTTGCTGCCCCGATCATGGATGGCAACGAGATCAAAGGCATCATTACCGAAAGCAAGGCCGGCCGCGAAGCGATCCTTGCCAAGCGCGTGGTTGATGCAACGGGCGATGCCGATATTGCCTACCGCGCCGGCGCTGAGACGCAAAAAACGCCAGTTGAGGAAATGCAGGCGGCGTCTGTCATGTTTTCCATGAACGGTGTCGACAAGCGGAAATTCATGGAGGCCGTCAAGGCCGACCCGCATACCTACAAGGACTGGGAAAGCGGCGAGTGGACGGTGGAGACCACCGGCAAGGAGGACAAGATGTTCTCGCCGTTCCTGAAGAAGCCGTTCAAGCAGGCTTTGGAAGCGGGCATTATTCCCGCTCATCTGCAGACGATTTCCGGGACCTGGGGCGCTGTCTATGACAGCGGTGATCTGACCTATCTCAACCTGGTGCACTTGCCGGAGTGTGACGGGACCGATCCGGATTCCATGACGCGCAGTGAGATCGAGGGCCGCCGTCAGGCTATGCTTGCTGTCGAAGCCTTGAAGCGCTATCAGCCGGGCTGCGAAGACGCCAAGCTGCGGAATTTCGGGATGACCATCGGGATCAGGGACACCCGCAAAATCCTTGCAGCCTATGACATGACGGGCCACGATGTTCGCGAGCAGGGCCGGTTTGACGACAGTGTCGGCATTTTCCCGGAATTCATTGACGGGTATGGCATCCTGATCCTGCCGACAACAGGCCGTTATTTCCAGCTGCCGTACCGAACCATGTTGCCAAAGGGCGTTAAAAACCTGCTCGTTGCCGGACGTGCGACCGGAGGTGACAAGGTCAGCCATGCGGCCACACGGAACATGATGTGCTGCACGGTCACCGGTCAGGGTGCGGGTGTTGCCGCGGCAATATCCGTGAAACACGGCATTGATCTGGATGCCATGGACATTTCCCTGCTGCAAACCGAATTGAAACGTCAAGGCGTTCGGCTGCACTAAGCCCAACTCCAAAACGCCTGATGCGCTGGCGTGCTGTCCCGGCCTTGTGCCGGGACCAAAGAAGCCACGGCCCCGGTTCAAGACCGGGCCAGCTTGTCTCATTGACAAAGTGCGTCTCGTGTTCTGTCGGACTATCAGCTTGGCATAAGCGCTTCAGCAGGCTATCAGATTTGGCATGAATGGATCTGAAATCTATCATCGACTGATCGGCCTTATTGAAGAACGGACGCTCAAACCCGGCGACCGGTTGCGCGAAGCCGATTTGGCCGAAAGTTTCGGTGTGTCTCGCACGCCGATCCGTGAGGGTTTGAAGCGGCTTGAGGCGCAAGGCCTTGCCGTGCACGAACCCAACCGCGGCATGGTGATCCCGACGCTCGATCACAACCAGATCAACGAAGTCTATTTCATGCGTGAGGTGCTTGAGGGGACGGCTGCGGGCCTTGCCGCAAAACATGCCTCGAAACCGGAAATCGAAATCCTTCAGGATCTGGTGGATACGGACCGCAAACGGGTCGCCGACACGGACAGTCTGGTCCGCTCAAATCGCGAGTTTCACCGGCGCCTGTGCCTTGCCTCGCACAACCGCTATCTGGTCGATCAGATTGAGCATCTTCGCCTCTCCCTGATCCTGATGGCGGGAACAACGCTCGACACGCCAGAACGCCGGGAAACGGCCGTGGAAGAGCACGCAGCTATCGTGACGGCCATTGCAGGCGGCAACTCCGATGCTGCGGAAGCTGCTGCCCGGCTCCATATCGCCCACGCCCACAAAACCCGGCTGCAGCAGATTTGAAGCGCCTGGTGCTTAGGTTTGTCCCTGTTCGTATTCGGCGTGATATTCGGTGATTACTTGTCGGGCGAACGCTCCAATCTTGGCGTATTCGGCTTCGGTCAAATTGGCGAGGGACACGCGGGCAGAGGCATCGACCACCTCAAATCCTTTTCCAGGCAACAGCACGACGCTGGTCTCTTCCGCCAGCCGGAAGAGGAAGTCATACCCCTTCTTCTGGTCAACAAACCAGTCTGCAAACTCTTCCCCGTATAACCGGCCGCTCAAGTGCTGGAGGTTGATGAGGCTGTAGTAGTTGACGTCGTTGACCTCATGTTTAGGCTTCACGCCCATGTTGAGTTCCAGCGTGTCGAAACGTTTTCGAATGAGGCTCTTGGCTGATTTCTTGTATTTATTGTCCCGGTCGAGTAGCCCAGCCAGGGCAAACAGCGTCATTTGGACCTGTTGCGGCGTGGACGCTCCGGCTGTGTGATTAAGCGCAACAGCCCGGCTGTCGGCCACAAGACGGTCGATGAGCTTTATGGCTCTAGGCTCTGTGGTCAAAGACGAATAGCGCTTGTCGAGTTCGGCCTTCGTGGTTTCCGGCAATTCCGCGAGAGCTTTGTCGAAAACATTGTCATCGTGAAGCGCGATGACGCCAAGGCGCCAGCCGGTAGCTCCGAAATACTTGGAGAACGAATAAACGCACAAAGTGTTGCGCGGGCATTTGGCGAAGAGCGACACGAAGTCGTCGGCAAAGGTCCCGTAGACATCATCCGTTACGACAAAAAGGTCCGGCCGCTTTTGATTGATGACTGCAGCAACGCGCGCGAGGCACTCGTCTGACAGTTTCACCGAAGGCGGATTGCTCGGATTGACGATGCAAAACACCTTGATGGATGGATCCTCGAGTTTTGACAGTTCCTCGTCGCTGAACTGCCAGTCCGTATCTTCATTCATCCGGATGTCGACGATGGGCATTCCGTAGTCCGGCAGAGGCGGGATTTCCAGGTAAGGTGAAAAGATTGGGGTTCCGAGGGCAACCTTGTCGCCGGGTTTGACCAACCCATTGGCCTTCAAAGTCTGGAAAATGTAAGTCATTGCTGCAGTCCCGCCTTCGGTCGCGAAGATCGAATAGGGACCCTTGCGTGGCTCTGCGCCAAACATTTCCTTGCCGAGATAGTCACCAACTATCCGTTCGGCACAGGTTAGCATGCGTGGAGGGACCGGGTAATTGCACCCAAGGAAGCCTTGTACCAGCTCAAAGATCAGATCGTGCCGGTGGATCCCCAAATGATCCTTTGCGTAAGAAAAAGCTGCCTTCAAAAAGCTGATACCCTCCCGCTTGTCTTGCCGGAGCAGGAAGTTCTCAAATCGCAAAAGCTGCCCGTCATGTTCCGGCAGACCCCCAAAACCGCTGTCGAGATAGGAGTAAGACCGTTCAGCCTCTTCCATTGCGAAATCGCCAAGCCGTAAAAAGGCGTGCCTCGGTTCCGTTGCGAGAAAGTTTGGATTGCCGCGTCCGGCATTCAACATCATGCGTTGCGCGCTTGAAGTCGCGATTTCAATGAGCTTGTCCTTAAGCTCAAAGGGGCTGAGCTCTTCAAAACCGGAGTAATCGAGTTTTGCCATGTTGAACTCCAAGAAAACTTATGGGGTTGGATTGGTTGAGATCAAGCCGATGATCAGAGGGCCCCAGAGGGTCAGAAGTACGTTCGCAACGGCGTAAGTCACAGTGAAACTGACGACTGGGGTTGCATTCTCTGCTTTGCCGAGAAGCGCAGCAAAACCGGGATTTGCACTGCGTCCACCGACGAGGCAGGCCAATGCCTCGATCGGGTTTTGAATGCGCAGGACGTAATACGAGAAGAAAAAACCGATGACTTGAGGGATCAGCGTTACGCCGATCCCGAAGAGGAAGAGGTTTAGACCCTGTTCCTGCAAAGTTGTGAGAACTTGAGGTCCTGCGCTGATCCCGACAACCGCGACAAACACGGCCAGCCCAAAGTCCCGAAGAAAATTGACGGCGCCGGTTGGCAAAGCCGCATAGCGCGGATGGGTGCTGCGCAGCCAGCCAAACAGTATACCTGACAATAGACAGCCGCCGCCGCTACCGATCGAAACCGGGACACCAGCAATCCGAAACTCGATCAGGCCCAAAAGCAGGCCCAAAGTCATCCCGAGGCCAAAGAATACAAAATCGGTGACCGCAGCTGCACTGATTGGGTAGCCAATCGATTTTTGGACGGAGTCGAGGTCCCGCCCGCTTCCCGTCAGTTGCAACTCGTCGCCTTTATGGAGTTCCAAGTCTGGCAGGAGTGGCAAATTACGGCCAGCGCGCTTTACTCCGGTGATGAAAACATCCCGGAGGGCTGCTGACTTTGTATGATCATGAATGCCTTGCAGCTTGCTACCAGCATAGTCTGGATTGGTGAGGACCAAATGGCGGTTTTCGAGAACAAGCGAGTAGCCGTTGGGCGGGGCGATTTCTGGCCCCCAGTCTTGTGGTGGTGCGTCAAGAACTGAGACAAGACCGGTTATTGCAAGGATATCGCCGGATTCCAGTGCTGGGTCTTGTGCGAGGTTCAGCTCCTGACCGCTACGCAATACCGCTTCGACGGTGACCTCATCATACATGGCATCGAAAACAGATGCCGATTGTTCTAGGTGCGAGCCTCCCGCCGCCAACTGATAAAACCGAGTATCGATCCGGTCTGCGGCATTGAACTCACCTGGTTCCAGCGTCTTGGTTCCGCCTGACATTTGTTCGGCGAGTTTGATTGCTTCCTTGCGGATGTCCCACCGCATGATGGTTGGAAAAAACCATGTGACCATGATGATGGGCCCAATTGACCCGAAGATGTAGCAAACCGCATAACCAACGGCGATGTTGGTTTCCATCAACGCCTTCAGGTCCGCAGATACGTTCAGTTTTTGAACCGTCTCGCCTGCGGTTCCAATAATGGCCGATTGAGTGAGCCCGCCGGCAGCCAGTCCCGCTGCTGTACCCCGATCGAGCCCAAATCCATATGCAAAGGCCAGCACAGTTAGAAGGCCCAAGACACACATGGTGGCCGCTGACAGAAGCTGGTTGAGAGATTTGAGGGACAAGGCCCGGAAAAATTGCGGGCCGCCTTGATAACCGACAGCGTAAATGAAGAGTGCGAAGAAAATGCTCTTGATGCTGCTGTCGATTTGAACGCCGCTTTGGCCCAGAACGACGCCAACGATCAAGGTCCCGGCAATGCCGCCAAGCACAAAGTTGCCTACCTTGAGCTTGCCTACGAGATACCCGAGCGCAACGGCAACGAAAAGATAGATAAGCGGGGACTGCCCCGCCAACCATTGAAGCAATTCCATGGCCACTCCCAAAACACCTGCTGGCTCAAAAATGAACTGCACGGTGTTTTGAGAATGGGACGATTACGACGGTCTCGGCAAGTTAAATCACTGTCACAGCAAGGATCAACATTCCACGATGTTGACCGCCAGACCGCCTTTGGACGTTTCCTTGTACTGCTCCATCATATCCATGCCGGTTTGGCGCATGGTCTCGATACAGCCATCAAGGGGAACAAAGTGCGAGCCATCGCCGCGCAAAGCCAATGAGGCCGCCGTGACGGCTTTTACAGCGCCGAGTGCGTTGCGTTCGATGCATGGCACCTGTACGAGGCCTGCGATTGGATCGCACGTCATTCCAAGATGATGTTCCAGGGCAATTTCAGCAGCATTTTCGATTTGCTCGTTGGTGCCACCAAGTGCCGCGCAGAGCCCGGCCGCAGCCATGGCGGACGCTGAGCCGACTTCGCCTTGGCACCCGACTTCGGCACCAGAGATAGAGGCATTCGACTTGATGATGCCGCCAATCGCAGCAGCTGTGAGCAAAAACGTGCGAATGCCATTTGCGTCCGCGTCAGGGCAATGGTCGAGATAGTAGCGGGTGACCGCCGGAATGACCCCAGCAGCGCCATTGGTCGGGGCCGTGACAACCCGCCCTCCAGCGGCGTTTTCTTCGTTGACTGCCATGGCATAGACGCCCAGCCAGTCGACGACATTGTGCTCAAACGGTGGGTTTGAGCGGCCTTCTTTGAGTAGTTTTTGATATATGTCAGCGGCCCGACGCTTCACCTTCAAACCGCCTGGTAGGATGCCGGACTGTGTTATGCCACGGTTGATACAAGCGTCCATCGCAGACCAGAGTTTGTCGATACCCGTCTCGACCTCTTCCTTTGTTTTGTCTGCGCATTCGTTCTGCAGTTTCATGTCCGCGATGCTCAGATCATGGTCCTGACCCATTTCCAGCATTTGTTTCGCGGTCGCAAACGGAAAGGGAACTTCCTGCCGGGCAAGATCATTGACCGGTTCGTTTGTAGTCTTGCGCAGTTCCGCTTCGCTGGCGACGAAGCCGCCGCCAATAGAATAAAAGACGAAACTGTCGAGTACCGAGCCGTCGCTGCCAAGAAGATGAAAGGTCATGCCATTCGCATGAAGTGGCAATGAGGGGCCGTAGTCAAAGATCACGTCCTTTTCCGGATGGAACGGAAGATCAAAGAGGCCTTCGATCTGCAACCGCTGATCTGAACCCAGTTTCTCCAGCATCGGTTCGACTTGATCCGGATCCAGCGTGTCGGGAGTTGCGCCCAGCAATCCAAGGCAGACTGCCTTATCGGTCGCGTGTCCCTTTCCGGTGAACGCCAAAGACCCATGAAGCGTCACCGTGATCCGTGACGCCGACCGGCAGACAGTCGGATTTGCCCTCAGCCGATCGATGTAGCGGTGAACTGCAACCATTGGTCCAACAGTGTGGGAACTGGAGGGGCCTATACCGATCTTGAAAATATCAAAAACGCTGATGAACATCGTTGCGGAGTGCTCTTACCTTTGCCGGGTTCCGGGCGTGTGACAGATGCAGTGGAAACTATCAGATCTTGCCATCTAAAAAGGCAGTATAACGAGCAATTCTGTGTTGATTGCGACATTTTCAAAGAGACTGATTTTCCTGTGTACATCGGCATTGAGAAACTGTTGTTCGGTTGGTTGCCCTTTGATAGCGTGCGGCTCCCAATAAACCACACCAATCGGTACAAGAGATCCATATGCAATCGCAGCACCCTTCTGACAAAAATGACGTCCTTCGCACGAAAAAGGATGCATTCAAGATACCGGAAGGCGTGATCTACCTAGATGGAAACTCACTTGGTGTGCTGCCGAAAAATGTCCCGGCCCGGCTTGCCGAAGTTGTCGAGCAGGAATGGGGAAAGAGCCTTATCAAGTCCTGGAACGAACACAGCTGGTTCGATCTGCCGCTCCGGGTGGGAAATCGAATCGGTCGGCTGATCGGCGCACCCGAAGGCTCTATCGTCGCCTGCGACAGCACGTCTGTAAATGTGTTCAAGGTGCTAGCGGCGGCGCTTTCCCTCCGACCGGACCGTAAAGTGATCTTGTCCGACAACGGGAACTTTCCAACGGATCTCTATGTAGCGTCGGGATTGGCCGAGTTGCTCGACAAGGGGCACGAATTGCAGGTTGTCGCGCCTGAAGAGGTGGAAGCGGCAATAACCGAGGATGTCGCGGTCGTTATGCTGACACAGGTCGACTATCGGACCGGCCGGTTGCACGACATGGCTGCGTTGACGGAAAAGGCTCACCAAGCGGGTGCGCTCACGATCTGGGACCTGGCGCATTCAGCAGGTGCGATCCCAGTCGATCTCAAAGGTGCAAAAGCAGACTTCGCCATTGGGTGCGGGTATAAATACCTCAATGGAGGACCCGGGGCACCAGCATTTCTTTATGTCGCTCAAGATCATCAGGACAAAGTGACATCACCGGTCACGGGTTGGATGGGGCACGAGGCGCCGTTTGCTTTCGATCTCGATTATCGCGCTGTCCATGGTGTGAACCGCATGACGGTTGGTACACCGGCGATCCTGTCTCTTTCCAGCCTGTATGCCGCTTTGGACGTTTTTGAAGATGTCGACATGGCTGATATCCGGAAGAAGTCTATCTCTTTGAGCGAATTGTTTATCAAGGAGGTGGAGGAGAAATGCCCGCAATTGACACTGGCAAGTCCGCGCGATCCGCAAACCCGCGGCAGTCAGGTCTCGTTCCGGTTTGAAGAAGGGTATGCTGCCATGCAAGCCTTGATTGCGCGGGGCGTGATTGGCGATTTCCGCGCGCCGGATGTGATGCGTTTCGGCTTCACTCCGCTCTACTTGTCTCATCAGGACGTGGTCGACGCCGTTGCAATCCTCGCGGACATCCTTGCTACGGGTAGCTGGAACCGCCCGGAATATAAGAGCCGCGCAAAAGTCACTTAGTCGGTATGTGCGCCTGACTTTCCAGGAAGCCCAAGAACCGGTCCTCCGGGACCGGTTTTGAATAGAGATAACCCTGGAACCGGTCACAGCCGTTTTCCGTTAGCCAATCTCGTTGCTCGACCGTTTCAACGCCTTCGGCGACCACGGTGGCTCCCAATGCATCTGCAAGCGAAAGGATCAGTTTCACGATCGCCCCGCCGTTTGAGATGTCATTGATGAACATACGGTCGATTTTGATACCGTCGATCGGATAGTTATAGAGATATGCAAGGTTCGAATAGCCGGTGCCAAAATCGTCAATGACGATGCTGTAACCGATGATCTTGAGTTCGTTCAGCGCGGTAAGTGCATCCGGGATCTCGCCAAGAACGACGTTCTCCGTAATCTCCAGAATAATTTTCGTTGGATCGCACCCATAAAGATCGGGCAAATCCATCATGAGCGCGGTGAACTCCGGATCGGAAAGCTGCCAGGGCGAGACATTCATTGAGATCGAGATGTCAAAGCCGCGATTGCGGAACCGGACTTGCGCCTGCGCGACGCTCCTGCAGACCCACGCTCCGATTCGGTTGATCAAGCCCGTGTCTTCGGCAAGCGGAATGAACTGGTCCGGCGGAACAAGTCCTTTTTCTGGGTGAAGCCAACGGATCAACGCTTCGGCGGATACAGTTTCGCTGGAGGCGGTTAAAGCGATCGGTTGGAAGTAGAGCGCGAACTCGTCCTCCTCGATCGCCCGTTCCATATCCTTTTTCAGTGCCAGGTTTTCATCTCGCCGGAGGCGCATGGTGTCGTGAAAGCGGACACATTTTTCCTTAGAATCCTGCTTGGCCTGATAAAGTGCCAGATCTGCGTTCCGGATCAGGTTGTCGATAGAGCGCCCGTCTTCTGGATAATGTGAGTAACCAATACTCAGACTCACACTGCGCGGGTGACCATCGATCATCTGCTGATAACTGAAGCTTCCGAGCAACGATTTGCCGAACCAGCCCGGACCTTCGGCCTCCGGGTCCTCAAGGTGACAGATGAGAAATTCGTCGCCGCCCAGGCGCGCAACAATGTCCTGAGGACCTGCAATCTCTTTCAGACGGTTGCCAACAAGCTGCAGCAAGGCGGCACCAGCGGCGTGGCCCATTGTGTCATTGATGGCTTTGAAGTCGTCCAGGTCAACCAGATATAATGTGGCCGTCAATCCCTTAGTCGCCGCATCGGCGAGCAACTTTGACAAACGCTCGGTCAAATAGGTGCGGTTCGAAAGTCCGGTTAGGGCATCGTGGCTAGCCAGATACTGCGCCCTCTCCTTTGTTTCGTGAAGCTCGGTAACATCTATCTCACTGACTAGATAAGCTGGCTGGCTGGTAACCGCATCGCTGCATGGGCGTACAGTTAACTCATGCCATCGGTCACCTTGGCTGGTGCGCACAAGAGCTACGAGGCGTGCATTCCGTTCTTTATCCAACCGCTCCTTAAGGTGCAGGATGTCTGCTGGGTTTTGAAATTGCTGATAGAAGTTCGTTTCAAGATCCACGCAAGCAGCACGTGCAGCTGTATTCCGGTAGAGTGGAGCCCCGTCTTTCGTAAAAAGCGAGATCATCACCGTGGTGTGCATTAACGCTTCGGCGCTTCGAAGGGTCTCTGGCTGTTGTTCGTGATGGTCGCGAGCTTCGCACAGCATTGCCATGCGTCCATCATTCAGAACAACGCCACTCATCGTAACTTGGAGAACCCGGGCCTTGCCTTTCGGATAGAGTGTCCAGATCTCGGAAACACTCACGTCCTTTTGAGTGAAGTCCTGCCGGTATTGCTTCAGCCGTTGGTCCACGGAATGAGACATGTCGGATGCCATATCTCTGGCCCGTAACTCGTCGAGATTTGGCGCGCCCGTGATTTCCAAAGCTTTTTTGTTGGCCCAAATTATTCTTTTTTCGTCGAAATCAAAAATCCATACACCGGTATCAAGCCGGTCATAGATGCCTGTAATCAGGCGGGCATCGAACCTGGGATCGGTGATTGCTATTCCGGCATGTTCAGACTCATCTGTGGAGTGCCGCACAATCTTTTGGAGTTTAAGTTGATCGGACAGGGTCATTCTCCACGCCATGCATACGCATTGCAAACATCGTCCAACTCGATAGTTTAACCGCCTGCAATCTAGGATTTAAAACCCAATATCCGCAGGACTAACAATGTCTCAAACCGGATAAGAGATAGCTTCTTGCTAAGCGGCTGTTCCTAATGGATGTATTTAAGAATAGGTAAGAGTGGTGAAAATTCTCCTAACTCCATGATGTTTAATCGCAAAAAACAGTGTACATGATTGGCGTTGTATCTGCACTAATTGAGTTGACCGCAATTGAGCGCTCTTATCCTTGGTTTCCCGAACACTTGCCTCTGCCGCTGGTTTTTCGTTTTCCAGCAGATGCTTCTCGCTAAACGCGTATCCTCAAGATGGCCATAGGACTGTGTTGCTGCGGTTAGACAGACGAGCGATGTCCCATCCAGGATTTGCATGAAACTATTGGTTCTAGGCTTTGCTATTTGATTTACGCCTGTTTGTTCTGATCCAGCCGTCATGTCTTTTGCCTTGGCGTTGATTTCGGATCAGCTGTACCAAAACGCTCCGATAATCGGAAAAACTTGCCTTTTCTGGTGCAAAGGGCGGTTTTTATGAGTTGATTGATCTGCCAATGAAGCTAGAAGGATTGGAGCCGCGCCAAGGAAATATGGTGGGAGATCCTTTCGTGGATCTTGCGCGACAATCGAAGCGGCCAAAGGAAAATAAGAAAGACCGCTTGGGGGGCGGCGAGGAGCTTTGATGCTGGAGCTAGATCAGCTCGTAATGGATTTTAGTGGGTTTCGGGCGGTGAACGGCTGCTCGTTTCGGGTGGAAGAAGGCAGTATCACCGGTCTGATTGGCCCAAACGGTGCAGGTAAGACCACCCTGTTCAATCTGATCGCAGGTGCGCTGCAGCCTACGAGCGGCACGATCCGTTTTCTGGGCGAAGACGTGACGCCATTGGCCAGTCATGAACTGTTCCACAAGGGGCTGGTACGCACGTTCCAGATACCGCACGAGTTTCACAAACTTACAGCGCTTGAAAACCTGATGATGGTCCCGCCGTCGCAGCCGGGAGAAAGCTTGTTTTCGAACTGGTTATCCTGGGGCAAGGTAAAATCAACAGAAGCGCTGGTTGAGAAACGGGCCTACGAAACACTCGAGTTCCTCGAGCTTTCTCACATCGCGCACGAGCCGGCAGGAAACCTGTCGGGCGGCCAGAAAAAGCTTCTTGAGCTTGGCCGGACAATGATGACCGACGCAAAACTGGTTTTGCTGGACGAGCCTGCTGCGGGTGTGAACCGAACCTTGCTGCGCAAACTGGAAAGCAAGATCGAGCTTTTGAACAAGGAGCGTGGTTACACGTTTATTCTGATCGAACATGATATGGAAATGATTGAAAAGCTCTGCGATCCGGTTGTCTGTATGGCAGAGGGCAAAGTGCTGATCGAGGGTGACTTCCAGACAGTGCGGTCCAACCCGCAGGTTCTTGAAGCCTATCTTGGTGAGACGACAGGAGATGCCGCATGACAGCTCTCCTCTCGATGGAGGCCATCACTGGCGGCTACGGTGATGCCAACATCCTCGAAGACGTCTCGATGCATGTGATGGCGGATGAAATCGTCGTCATTGTAGGCCCGAATGGCGCCGGCAAATCGACGGCGATGAAATCGGTGTTCGGCCTGCTCAACATCCGCGGCGGCGAAATGATGTTCGATGGTGACGACATCACCGGATGGGCACCCAACCGCATTGTTCAGCGTGGGATTTGCTATGTGCCTCAGGTGGACAACATCTTCCGTGAGATGTCGATCCATGAAAACCTGGAAATGGGCGGGTTCTTGAAAAAAGGCGATCTGTCGGCTGCCTATGATCGTGTTTACGCGTTGTTCCCTGATTTAAAGGAACGACGCAAGACGATGGCAGGCAGCCTGTCCGGCGGGCAACGCCAGATGGTTGCGATGGGACGGGCATTGATGCTGGATCCAAAGCTCCTGCTGTTGGATGAGCCGACCGCAGGTCTCTCTCCGAAATATATGGAGCAGATCTTTCAGATCTGTCGCGACGTCCGGGACACGGGTGTAGCCATTCTGCTCGTAGAGCAGCACGCAAAACAAGCGCTGGCATTTGCCGATCGCGGCTATGTGCTGGCAGCTGGTAAAAACCGTCATGAAGGCTCAGGGGCCGACTTGCTGGCTGACCGCGAGGTCGCCGAGATGTTCCTGGGGGGCTGAGCGGTATGGATTTGTTTGAACTTCTAAACTTTTACGTCATTCCAGGCATCGTGCTCGGGTCAATCTATGCGCTCGGTGCGGTCGGAATCACGCTGATCTTCGCGATCCTGCGCTATGCGCACCTGGCGCACGGCGATTTGGCAACACTTGGTGCTTTCATAGCTTTGGCAGTGGTCACCACGCTTGGCGTGTCACCGCTCGCAGCATTGCCTATC
>CALDSI010000419.1 GCA_937911395.1 uncultured Labrenzia sp. | reverse complement strand
GGCGCATCCGGTTTGCCGCATACCAGGTCGCAACATCCGGAGCGTTCGCCGTCAGAAAGTTGCGGATCTGGGTCTTGTAGGCTTCCCGGTCGATCACTGTGGTCTCAATGTTGAGATCCGGGTTTTCAGCTTGAATATCCGCAATCATCTTTTCCATCGTCGCCCGAGGGGCAGGGTTGGATGTATCCAGAAAGATCTTGAGATCACCGGTCAGGCCGTCAGCGAATGCGCCGCCGGTTGCCGTTGCAAAAAACGCAAGAGCTGCCGCGGACGTCTTCAACATGGAACGCATGGTTTCCTCCCTTAAGGTTCCATTATTTGAAACTTAGTTTTGTATATTGATACCTTGCGGGTGAGCGGTTACGTTGTCAACAGGCCCGGCGATAAGAAACGGGTCAGGAGGAGAGCTCACATGAACAAACACGCCACCGGAGATGGGACGGTCGGCAAAGCACTTGATGTGCTGGAGATGGTGTCTGCCAAGGGCCGGCCGGTCCGGTTCTCCGAATTGCTTAATGAGAGCACCCTGCCAAAGGCAACGCTCTACCGGCTGCTGCAAACCCTGGTGAGCCAAGGCATGCTCTCCTACGGCGATGAGCAGCAGACCTATGCATTGGGTATCCGCCTTGTCCGGCTTGCCCATCAGGCCTGGCGGCAAAGTTCCATTGCACCAATTGCGCGGCCCATCGTTTCCGCTTTGTCAGAGACCGTCGGCGAGACGGTGCACCTTGCGCAATTGGACAACGGACAAGTGCTTTATGTCGACAAACGCAACGCAAAAGATCCCATCGACATGTATTCCCAGGCGGGAAAGGTCGGCCCGGGATACTGCACGGGGGTCGGCAAGGCCCTGATGGCGTTTCTCGAGCCAGGTGAACTCGATCAGGTGATCGCCAAACAATCTTTCTATCGCTACACCCCGGGAACGCTGGCCGACGAAGCCTCTCTACGCGCTGATTTGGACACTATCCGGCAAGAGGGAATTGCCTACGACCGGGAAGAGCATGAACCGGAAATCATCTGTATAGCAGCACCGATCTTGTCACCAAAAAGCCGTCCGATTGGCGCGCTTTCGGTGACAACGTCAACCCGGCGCAAAAGCCTTGATGAATTGAAAGAAGCAAGGCCTGCGCTCTTGAAAGCTGCATCTGAAATAGCCGCAGCTGTCTCGGACTGGCAGTTTCCAGGATAATTGTTCCCAGGGAGGGGAGAAGAACTTCATGTCTGGTGTCACCTTAGACGGGGCCGTCAAAAAATACGGTGAGGTTCAAGTCATTCACGGTGTCGATCTGCAGATTGAACACGGTGAGTTCTGTGTATTTGTCGGGCCGTCCGGCTGCGGAAAATCCACCCTTTTGCGCATGATTGCCGGCCTTGAGGAAACAACCGGCGGAAAAATTTCCATCGGCAAGAGGGATGTGACCAAATCCGATCCGGCTGAACGCGGAGTGGCCATGGTGTTCCAGACCTACGCCCTTTATCCGCATATGACGGTCGAGGAAAACATGGGCTTCGGCCTCAAAATGAACGGGCACCCGAAGGCCGAGATCAAGGAGAAGGTCGGCGAAGCGGCGCGAATTTTAAAGCTCGAGCCTTATTTAGCGCGCAAACCCAAGGCCCTTTCAGGCGGTCAGCGCCAGCGTGTTGCCATTGGACGCGCCATCGTCCGCGGACCGGAAGTTTTCCTGTTCGATGAGCCGCTGTCGAACCTCGATGCGAAACTCCGCGTTGATATGCGGGTCGAAATTGCCCGGCTGCACAAGGACATCGGCGCCACAATGATCTATGTGACCCACGACCAGGTCGAAGCTATGACCCTGGCCGACAAGATCGTGGTTCTGCGCGCCGGGCGGATCGAACAGGTCGGCTCCCCAATGACGCTCTATTCCGATCCGGACAACAAGTTTGTCGCCGGCTTCATCGGTTCACCGTCGATGAATTTCATTGAGGCGACCGTGCAAGATGGCACAGTTGCCATTCCGGCATTTGGTGGTTTGACGGTCGAGCCATCCGTTGCACTTCCCAAAAATGGCGAAAAGGTTCTGGTCGGCCTCCGTCCGCAGCATCTGGTGATCCACCAGGCGGACGCAGGCGCGAAGGTTGATCTTTCCGAACAACTCGGCGGTGTCGCATACTCCTATCTTGTTTGCAAAACGGGAGAACGCGTCATCATCGAAACGAAGGGCGAAGACGTCCCGAGACCGGACAGCACTGTTGCAATGACGTTCGATCCAGCTAACGCTTTTTTCTTCGATGCCAAGACAGAACAACGGCTCCGTTAAGAGCAAGTTTTGCGCTCAGCGAGTTTTTCTGATTGACGACACCAGGACGCAACGCTTCTAAAACCGGGGCGTCAAACCGAGAAGTTGCTTGTGATCACAGGCTTCAAGTCAACCTTTTTAAGTTGACCGGCCGATGGCCATCGGCTTTTTTAGCTATGATGGTTCTCAGAAGCCCAAAGCCGACGAGATGAAAAGGGAACACGGTGAGGCGTAGCCAGTAGGCACCAAATCCGTGACTGCCCCCGCAACTGTGAGCGGTGAGCGACCCCAAAAATACCACTGGGCACATTGTCCGGGAAGGTTCGGGATAGTTACGACCCGCGAGTCAGGAGACCTGCCATCACCGGTGCAGATGCTGCGCCGGATCTTCAATTTGATGCGGGCGGGGCGCCCGGCTCGGAGCATATGATGGCAAAGCGGTCCCCACCGCCACCTCGTCGTTTTGTTTGGCGCGCCCTTTTTCATGGCGGAGGGCCAAATGAACCATCGTATAACTGTTTGCACATCCTGCCGCCAAAAGGGCACTGAAAAACGACCCGGTTTCGAGCTGATTGAACGGCTTCGAAACGCTCTTCTTGTTGCAGACGAGACATTCGCTGAAACCTTCGATGTTTCAGGTGTCGCCTGCATGGCGGGGTGCGATCGGCCGTGTACGGTCGCCTATCACGGCACAAGCAAGGCCTCCTACCTTTTCGGGGACATTGATCCAGAGACCGATGTCGACGATCTCGTCGCGTTTGCAAAACAATACGCCTATCTTAGCGACGGATGGTGTTCGTCTGTCGACCGTCCAGGCAAGTTGCGGAAGTCTACGCTGGCCCGGATACCCGCTGCCGGATCGGCACTCGAAGAGCAGAAAGCGCGCGCTTCGTGACCGCAGCAACCCTCACCGCCAAAGATCTGTCTTGGTCGCCAAAGCACCATGGTGACATCCTGCTGCGATCGACCAGCTTCCATCTTGAAGCGGGCCGGGTGCTTGGAATTGTTGGACCGAACGGTGCCGGCAAAACGACCCTTCTCAGACTGCTTTACCGGTTTTATCGACCGGTCACAGGTCAGGTTCTGGTTGACGGCGAGGACATCTGGAGCCTCTCCGCACGCGACACCGCGCAGCGGATTGCTGCTGTCTTGCAAGAACAACCGAGTGACTTTGCACTCACTGTCGGTGAGATCGTGGCACTCGGGCGGACGCCGCACCGGCGCGGGTTTGCCGGAACGACAGGCGCCCATGACCGGGACATCATCGAGGCCGCCTTGGACCGGTTGGACTTGCACGGGCTGGCCGGCCGCCAGCTTGGAACCCTCTCAGGCGGAGAGCGTCAGCGTGTGATGGTGGCCCGCGCCTTGGCGCAAGAACCGCGTCTTTTGATCCTGGATGAACCAACAAACCACCTCGATATCCGCCATCAACTGGAAGTTCTGGATCTTATCCGCAACTTGCCCCTGACGATTGTCACTTCGCTGCACGATCTGAACCTTGCTGCAGGGTTATGCGACGATGTTGTGCTTCTCCAATCCGGCCATCAACTCGGGTTCGGATCCCCTGCGCATGTCCTGACTGAAACGGCTGTTTCCAGGGCTTTCCAGATTGAAGCCCGGCGCGAGCGTCTCACCCCCAGCAACAATGATCATCTGACTTTTCATATTCAAAAACAGGGAATTTAACTCATGAAGAAAACACTGTTGACCGGCTTTGCACTCGCTCTTTCCGCTGGCATTGCAGCCGCGGAAACCAGCGTGCAGAGCTGCGACCGTGTGGTGACCTTCGATGCGCCGCCGCAACGCGCCATCTCCAACGACGTCAATTTGACAGAGATGATGCTGGTCCTCGGTCTTGAGGATCGAATGGTGGGCTATACCGGGATCTCAGGCTGGAAAACGCTTGATGAAGAAATGCGGGCAGGTGTCCAGGAACTTCCGGAGCTGTCTTCCAAATATCCGGCCAAGGAAGTGATAATTGGAGCGGATGCCGACTTCTTCTTTGCCGGTTGGAACTACGGAATGAAAGTCGGTGGTGAGGTCACGCCAGAGACACTCGAACCTTTTGGCGTGAAGGATTATGAGCTCACCGAATCGTGCAACCACATCATGGACAAGGACAAAGCCAGCTTCGAGGACATGTATGCTGTCCTGTTGAATTTGTGGCGCATCTTTGCCGTTGAAGAGCGTGCCGAAGACCTCGTGGAAGGATACCGGTCGGATCTTGCCGCCTTCAAGCAGGGCCTCAAAACCGGCGAACCGCCGCGGGTGTTTGTTTATGACAGCGGCGAAGACACGCCGTTTACCGCCGGGCGCTACGCCATGCCGACCGCGCTTATTGAAGCTGCGGGCGGCAAGAACATCATGGATGATTTTGAAAAAAGCTGGGCCACCGTCACATGGGAGGAAGTGGTTGAACGCAACCCGGAGGTCATCGTGATCGTCAACTACGGCGAAGTCACCGCAGACCAGAAACGTGCGTTCATGATGACCAACCCGGCTTTCGCAGATCTCGATGCCGTCAAGAACGACCGCTTTGTAACGCTGGAGTATGTCGAGGCAACGCCGGGACCGCGCAACATCAGGGCTGTCAAAACGCTCGCCGAAGCCTTC